>NZ_PYUK01000006.1:0-358052 GCF_003097365.1 Pseudomonas sp. B1(2018) | reverse complement strand
GCGGCTACTCATCGAGGGCCGAGCGTTGTTACAGCAACGCTCACAACGAGCCCGAATACATTAGCGCAAGCCAGCTTTACCGAAAACAGCCAAAGAGGTTGCAGGAGATGGGCTGACCATACATTTTGTGGGTGCGATTCGGAGGATGTGAGGCGCAGCTAGCATTATTCCAGCTGAAAAGGCTTCAAACGGCCAGAATAATGGTACTTACGCGTTCAATCGATCCCTTCCAACTTTCGCGTATCCCAACGTTGCGCTTTTATCGCTTGGTAAAGCATTTCGATAGTCAGTGGAACCTTGTCGCCACGCCCCTTCGCCCGTCGCTTGAGAAACACATCAAAGCCTTCAGGCTGGAAGTAGCGATAGGCATCGTAGTCGACGAAGTCGATGGCGAACTGTTCTTCCAGTGCTTCCATCAGGTGCCGGGCATCAGCGCCTTCGCAGCCCAGATCAAAGTTGATCGAGGTGTTGAGGCTAATGGTTTTGCGTTCGGGCAGACCGATTTCTTCGTGCAGCAACTGCATGAGCAGTTGCATGGCGTGGTCGTCCGGGAAGTTGGGGGCGAGGTTCATTGCGGGGTGTCCGGTTGGGCTTGGGCGGATCTTATGGGTTGCCGATCGCGAGAGGAAGGAGCGACTGACTTGATCGTTCCTGGGCGCAATGTTTTCAGGTCGCGGGGAAGGCTGACGTTCATCCCGCAGGATCTCGTTCATCTGTTGCACGCTTTCCATTAGCTCATTAAAAAATTTGCTCATGGTTATTTCCTGCGCTCGATGACGGCTTTCCATCCGTTTTGTCCATTGGATCAGATTTTGTTGTTTTGATCGTTCCCATGCAGAACATGGGAACTGATCTTCACGCAACGTCAGACCGGGGCTTTCCAGTTGAGCATTCGTTGCTGGGCGACTTTGAGCAGGTCGCAGCCGTCCTGGGTCAGCAGGTAGAGCGCATGGGTGATGTGGGGGATGTCTTCGAGGTCGCCGTGTTTGAAGCATTGGCAGTGCAGGGTTTGCAGCAGCTCGCTGGAGGCCCGGATGCGTTGGAGGGCGGCTTCGAGGATGTCTTGGGGGTTGGCCTCTGTATCGATGATCAGGGGCTGGGAATCGGTGAGATTGGTGTGGAGTGGGAGATAGCGTTCGTTGGTGAACGGGTTCCATTTGTTCATTTTATGTATTCTCAAATGCTTTGGATGAAACCACCGCCATCGTGACCAAGCGATGGGAGGCGGACTGTGTTCGGGTTGGTCAACCGGGAGAACACACAAAACCGGCACGCTCGAAGGCGTCCCAAACACAGCCACCATAAAGCGTGCAGACACTTGAGTGCCGGCAGCATACAACGGACGCGTTTATGTGTTCCATTCGGGTGACCAAGCCCGAGTCGCTGATTTGGCAGCGACACTCTGGACTATAGGATTGAGTGACTGGTCATCGAAAGCCGACAAGGTGTCTTGTTTTGTAGGACCTTGCCGAAGCTTTTATAGGTTGTTGCTGACGGCGTTATCCACAGTGGACCGCGTTATCGTTTTTCGCGAGCAAGCCCGCTCCCACAGGGAGTTGTGGTGGGACTGGCAACGTGTTTCGGCAAGCGCTGGCGGGCGATGTCGAGCAGGTCGTTGCCGTCCTGGGTCAGCAGGTACAGGGCGCTGACGATATTGGGGATGTCGCTCGCTTCGGCCTGTTTGAAGCAGGTGCAATAAAGGGTTTCGAGCAGGTCGCTGGCGGCGCGGATGCGTTGTCGGGCGGCGTCGAGGATCTCGTAGGGGTCGGCCTCGGTATCGATGACCAGCACCGGGGTTTCGCTGTAGCGGGTCTTGAGCGGGTGGTAGCGGGCTGTCAGTGAGTCGGGGTTTTTCATTGAGTGCGTCCTGTGCGAAATCGGCAAGTGTTCCCGGCAGGCCGAGACACTGTTTTCAGCCGCGCTGGAAACTATAGGAGGGTATGGCGTTGGGGGACAAGACGGCTGAGATCGACAGGCTTTGTAAGGGTTTTGTCATATTTGGAGGACGGGGACTACAGGTTGTTGGTGGGTTTTCAACGTGAAATGGCGAGAGGTAAAAATGCCTACAGCATTCTCAGTCGTTTCGCCATAAATCTCGGTAGAGGGGGCCTCGGACGATGTCGGGTGTTTCGAGTTTTGCGGTGGCTGCGCTGGCTCTTCGTTGGAGCGCCGTCCGGAGCAAGCCCGCTCCCACAAGGGGCCTGAGCCGTGTGGGTGGTTCAGACTGGCGAGGTTGTCTCGCCGCTGCCGAGCGACCCATACAGACTTACTCGATCATGACCTCTGGCGCTTGGTGCGAGGCCGCTTCCAGATCCATCAAGCCTCTACCGTACGCTTCACTGTTGGCATAGAGGCCAGTCCGGTTCGCCGTCGCCAGCAGATGCTCGCGCACTTGCTGCACAGTGAGCTCGGGGTAACGACTTTGCAGTGCCGCCAATGCTCCGCTGACCAGCGCGGCAGCAGGCGAGGTGCCAGCCGTCTGGGTGTAGGTGCCATCCTTGTTGGTGGTCAGCAGGCCTTGCCCTGCACCGGAGTCGCCACCCGGTACAGCAATGCACCAGGCTGCCGCCACGCCACAATAGTTGGATTTGGCATTGATGGCGCTGCCGTCGTTTTTCAACGCAACCACCGCGATCCAGCCTTTTTCAAGTTCGGGCAGGGCGACAGGTAAGCCGGGTTCAGCCAAGGGTTCTCGTTTCAGTTCATTGCCGGTAGGGAAAACAAAGACGGCGCCGTCCTCCACCAGTTTGCGCGCGGTCACCAGTGATTGCGGCATGACTTGCTTGTAGCGCGCCTCGTTGATTTCGGTCGCAGGAATGGCGTTGGCCCACGAGTTGTTGAGAATGCGCGCGCCCTTGTCGAAACCTGCTTGCCAGGACTGAGCGATTTCATCGTCGAAGAAAAAGGGTTCGTTATCGTCGCCGAAGCGATAGGGGATCAGCTGTGCGTTGAACGCGACGCCGTGCATGCCCTGATCATCCTTGTTGGCTGCGAGGATGCCGGCCATCTGGGTGCCGTGGCCGACCCGATCAAAAGTGCCGACCTGATTCTCGACATGGTCAAAACCTGGATCACGGAGCCTTCCTCGAAACGCCGGCAGGCTGCTGTTCAGACCCGAATCGATCAGTGCGACAGCCACACCCTGGCCGGTGCCGCCGCGGGCATAAAGACTTGATGCGTTGACAATCGCCAGACCTTTTTGGGCCTGATACTCCGGCGTTTCAAATGCTGCCGTGTCCAGGGAAGGCTGTTGCGGGACAGTCAGGCATCCGTTCAAAAGAAGGGGGAGTGCGAGCGTGCAGGCAAGCGGAATAAAGTGTCTTTGGGACATGGTCGTTCCTTGATAAAGATCCGCGTATCTCAGGCTTCCTGCATGATGGACACCTGGCGGAAGTTGATGGCGGTAAACCATACCTGTTGACCGAAGGCCGAGATCAGTGGGCAAAGTGCCTCCTGTGTTTCAACCTATGGCCAGGGATCGGTGGGTTGGGACGCTGTATCATCCCGTATCGTTTTCGCCCCCGACCTTTTCTCGACTCGCTGCGATCGCCGGCTAGGCTTTTGATTCCGCAGCGGTCAATGGAGTGACAGCTTATGCACAACACCCTGGAACAGGTTTTCGGTTATCCACAGTTTCGACCCGGTCAGGAGGCGGCCGTCAGTGCCGTGTTGGCCGGGCGTTCGGCGGCGGCGATATTTCCCACCGGTTCCGGCAAGTCCCTTTGTTACCAATTGCCGGCGCTGTTGCTGCCGCACCTGACGCTGGTGGTCTCGCCGTTGCTGGCGTTGATGCAGGATCAACTGGCATTCCTGCAACGCCACGGCATCTCGGCGGGCAGTATCGATTCGGCCCAGAGCCGCGAAGACGCCAGCGACGTCATGGCTCGGGCAAAATCCGGCGAACTGAAAATTCTGATGATCTCGGTGGAACGCCTGAAGAACGAACGCTTCCGGCATTTTCTGCAACAAGTACCGATCTCGCTGCTGGTGGTGGACGAGGCGCATTGCATTTCCGAATGGGGGCATAACTTTCGCCCGGACTACCTCAAGCTTCCCGACTATCAACGGCAGTTCAATATCCCTCAGGTGCTGCTGCTGACCGCAACGGCGACGCCCAGGGTCATCGCCGACATGCAGGCGAAATTCGCCATCGCCGCCGACGATGTGGTGACCACCGGTTTCTATCGCCCGAACCTCAATTTGCTGGTGGAGCCGGTTCGTGGAGTGGACAAGCGCCGACGCCTCGTCGAGTGGATGAGCCAGCGTGCGGACCAGCCCAGCATCGTCTACGTCACCCTGCAGAAAACGGCGGAACACATCGCCGAACACCTGAACCGCAACGGCATTCAAGCCGAGGCCTATCACGCCGGCTTGCCCCATGAACAACGGGAAGCGATCCAGCGTCGCTTCATGGGCGGGCAGTCCAATTGCATCGTCGCCACCATCGCTTTCGGCATGGGCATCGACAAAAGCGACATCCGCAATGTGGTGCATTTCGACCTGCCCAAATCCATCGAAAACTACAGCCAGGAAATCGGTCGCGCCGGGCGTGACGGGCAGCCGTCGGACTGCCTGGTGTTGGCCAACCGCGACAGCCTCAACGTGCTGGAAAACTTCGTCTACGGCGACACCCCCGAGCTCGATGGCATCCGTTGCGTGCTGGACGAGATGCTGGCCGCAGCACTCGAAGGGCAGTGGGAGTTTCTGCTGGGGCCGTTGGCGGATCAGAGCAATATTCGACAATTGCCGCTCAAGACCTTGCTGGTGCAACTTGAATTGCGCGGGTTGATCGCCCCGCGTTACGCCTACTACGCCGAGTATCGCTTAAAGTATCTGGAGGAGCCCGAGGCGCTGTTGGCGCGTTTTGAAGGCGAGCGCAGGGATTTTGTCGCTGCGATCATCCAGACCTCCAGCCGCGCCCGGACCTGGGCCACGGTGAATTTCGAGACGTTGCACGAGCAGCATCAGGCCGAGCGCAGTCGGGTGGTCAAGGCGCTGGACTACTTCCAGGAGAAGGGTTGGGTGGAGCTCGAAAGCAAGCAGATGACCGAGGTCTACAGCGTGCTGCAAAGCGGCTTCGACAGCGCCGCGTTGAGCGAAGAGCTGCACCGTTATTTCACTCGGCATGAACACACCGAGATCGCGCGGATTCACGCGATGCTGGATCTGTTCGCCACCGACCGTTGCCTGGGCTATCGCCTGGCCGAGTATTTCGGCGACCACAATGCTCCGCAGCAATGTGGCCATTGTTCGGTGTGTCATGGGCAGATCGCGCGGCTACCGGCACCACCGGAATTGCCGGCGCTTGTGGATAAAAATTTCGAGGCGTTGTGTGGCGATTTTATCCACAGGCACGAGCAGCACAGGGGCAACGTGCCTTCGGCTGAACGCGTGACGCGGTTTCTGTGTGGGATCAGCGTGCCGCTGTTCACCAAACTCAAGGTGCGGACGATTCCCGGATTTGCGGTGCTGGAAGATTATCCGTATGCCGAGGTACGCAGTTGGGCCGAGCGGCATCTGGCAGGCTGAACCACAACCCTTGTGGGAGCGAGCTTGCTCGCGATGAGGCCGGCACATTCAACAGTGATGGTGACTGACAAATCGCCATCGTCGGAACGCCGCCCGGAGCAAGCTCGCTCCCACAGTGATTTGCGGTGTTATCAGGGGCTCATCCATCCGCTGAATGTTGCTCATCACAGGAATAAATTTCAAAAAAACGCGGTGGCTGACTATGGTGATGGCTGTCTTCGGATCGCCAACAAGAGAACAAAACATGAGCCAGACACCGTCGAATATTCAGCGCGCCGCCGTCATCGGCGCGGGCACCATGGGCCGTGGCATTGTCATGTGCCTGGCCAACGCCGGGGTGGCCGTGCAGTGGGTCGACAACAATCCGCAAATGCTGGAACAGGCCATGGCAACCGTAGCGGATACCTATGCCCACAGTGTGCGTCAGGGCCGCATTGTTCAGGCAGAAGCCGACGTCCGTATCGCGCGGGTAACGGCGGCCGATGGTTATGTGGCCATCCGCGATGTCGACCTGGTCATCGAAGCGGTGTACGAAAACCTTGAGCTCAAGCAGAAAATCTTCCGTGAACTCGATGGCCTGCTCAAGCCTGAGGCGATTCTGGCGAGCAATACTTCGGCGCTGGATATCGACGCTATCGCGGCAGCCACACGCCGGCCACAGCAAGTGCTGGGCCTGCATTTCTTCAGCCCGGCGCACATCATGAAGCTGCTGGAAATCGTCCGTGGCGCGCAGACTGCTCCGGCAGTCCTCGACGCGGCGCTGGCGCTGGGCCAGCGCATGGGCAAGGTCAGTGTAGTGGCAGGCAATTGTGACGGTTTCATCGGCAACCGCATGCTCAATACTTATGTGCTCGAGGCGCGAAAAATGCTGCTGGAAGGGGCTTATCCCTACCAGGTGGACGCAGCGCTGCAAGGGTTCGGTTTCGCCATGGGGCCGTTCCGCATGTTCGACGTGGTGGGCGTTGACCTGCAGTGGCGCGCGCGGCAACTGGCCGGTGTCGGGCAGGACGCGCCTGAAGTTCAGGTGGATAACCGACTGTGCGAGATGGAACGTTTCGGCCAAAAGAGTGGCAACGGTTTTTACCATTATGAACCGGGCAGCCGGCAGGCCGAGCACGATCCGCAGGTCGATGCACTGGTGCTTCAAGTCAGTGAAGAACTGGGGTTTCAGCGTCGCGAGATCGGCCCGGAGGAGATTCTCGAGCGCTGCTTGCTGGCACTGGTCAACGAAGGCGCGAAGATCCTGCAGGAAGGCATTGCCGGATCGGCTCGGGATATCGATCTGGTCTACCTCAATGGTTACGGTTTCCCGGCGGACAAGGGCGGGCCTATGGCCTGGGCTGATCAGCAAGGGCTGGCGGATATCCATCGGCGTCTGATTGACCTTGAGACGCGTCAGGGCGATCACTGGAACCCGGCGCGGTTGATTGGAGAGCTGACGGTGGTTGGTAAGGGTTTCGCTGACAAGTGACGGATGTGGCACCCGTCAGGGCGCCTTCGCGAGCAAGCCCGCTCCCACATTTGATCTTCAGCGAGCACAGATTGTGTGTACGACCGATATCCAGTGTGGGAGCGGGCTTGCTCGCGAAGAACGATAACGCGGTTTTCACCTTAGACTTGGTGAACCCATTCCAGGATGCAAAGCCAATGCCCCAACGCACCGACTACCCCCACTTCCAGCCCATCACCACCCGCTGGCACGACAACGACGCCTACGGTCACGTCAACAACGTCACCTATTACAGCTTCTTCGATACAGCGGTGAACACTTACCTGATCGAAGTCGGCGGCCTGGATATCCATGATGGCGAGGTGGTGGGGTTCGTGGTGAGCTCCTCCTGTGATTACTTTGCCTCCATCGCGTTCCCGGACCGTATCGAGATCGGTCTACGTGTGGGCAAGTTGGGCAACAGTTCGGTGCAGTATGAACTGGCCGTGTTCAAGCAAGGCGAGGATGAAGCCTGTGCGGCAGGGCGCTTCGTGCATGTGTTTGTCGATCGTGCGTCGAATCAACCCGTGGCGATTCCTGTCGGGTTACGCGGGGCGCTGGAGCGTCTGGTGGTTCAGTAAGGCAAAAAAATCGCAGCCCTTGGGCTGCGATTTTTATTGTACTGATCAGCGAGGCGCTCAAGGCCTTAGTCGCGGTAGTACTTGTGGTGGTGCTTGCGATGGCCATAGGCATGACCGCGACCTGGATGGCCATCACGGTAGTAGCGACGATCACCATGGCCGCGATACGAACGACGATCGTCGTCGTCATCATTATCGTACTCTTTGCCCATGTAGTTACCCAGCGCGCCACCGGCACCGCCGCCTGCTGCGGCGCCGATCAGGCTGCCAGTGGTGCCGCCCACGCTGCGGCCGACCACGTTACCGCCCGCTGCACCCAACGCACCGCCAATGGCCGCTTCGCCACGGCTGTGTTTGTTTGCGCCAACGGCACTACCACCCGCGCCACCCAGGGCCGCGCCGATGGTGGAACCTGTGCTGCCGCCTAACGACTGACCGACGACCGAGCCTAGAACCCCGCCCAATGCGCCGCCTACACCGGCTTCGGTGGTGCCGCCAGCAGACGCGAAACCGCTGACCAGGCCAAGGGACAACAAGAGAATCGAGGAGAACTTCATGGAGGAACCTCAAGGGGATGACGGCGCGATCCTGAGGCTCTGGAATGGGCGTGACAATCGAAATCCGACGAATAACACGACATGTATACAATATTGCAAGTTACTGTTTTTTGGGCGGAACTTAACGTTTTTTTGCCGGTCTTTTACTACTTCGCAAAGGCCGTTTTCATGAGAGAACGGCCTTTTTTGTGGGTGAAAGGAAAGTGCAGAATTCGGAAAGTTTGTTGTTTGATCTACCGTATTCGTCGGAACGCCGCCCGGAGCAAGCCCGCTCCCACATTGAATCTCTGCCGTTCACAAAATTTGTGTTCGCTGAAGATCCAATATGGGAGCGGGCTTGCTCGCGAAGAGGCCGGTTCAGGCGAAGCGTTAAGCAGACCTGGCCATGATCAACCCGGTCTCGCTCGCCGCTTCCAACCGGATTGCCACGAACTTCGATGTCGGGGTATGGCTGCCATCGCCGGTGCTTTCCAGCGGCACCAGCGGATTCACTTCCGGGTAGTACGCCGCCGCTTGCCCGGCCGGGATGTCGAATGCCAGCAGTGTGAAGCCTTTCACCCGACGTTCGACACCATCGTCCCAGAGCGAAACGATGTCAGCCTTCTGCCCCGGTTTGAAGCCCAGGCGAATGATGTCGGCCTCGTTGACGAACAACACGTCGCGTTGTCCCTTCACCCCGCGATAGCGGTCATTCAGGCCGTAGATCGTGGTGTTGTACTGATCGTGGGAGCGCATCGATTGCATGATCAGGTCCGGCAGCACACCGGTGGCGCGGGTGCGTTCGTGCACCAAGTCTTTGGGCAGTGCGTTCGGGCGGAAATTGGCCCGGCCCGAGGCGGTGTTCCACTTGCGTGCGCCAGCACTGTTGCCCAGGTAGAAACCGCCGGGATTCTTGACCTTCTCGTTGAAGTCTGTGAAACCGGGAATGGTCTCGGCAATGAGGTCGCGGATGCGGCTGTAGTCGGCCACCAGCCAGTTCCAGTCCACCGGGTGGCTGCCCAGGGTCGCGGCAGCGATGCCGGCCAGGATCGCCGGTTCCGAGCGCATCTGGTTTGACAGCGGCTGCAACTGGCCATTGGAGGCGTGGACCATACTGAACGAGTCTTCGACGGTGATCGCTTGTGGGCCTTCGTTCTGGATATCGATGTCGGTGCGGCCCAGGCACGGCAGGATCAACGCGTCCTTGCCATGGGTCAAATGGCTGCGGTTGAGCTTGGTGCTGATCTGCACGGTCAGATCACAGCTTTGCAACGCCTGGAACGTGCGCGGGCTGTCTGGCGTGGCCTGGGCGAAGTTGCCGCCCAGGCCGATGAAGACTTTCGCCCGGCCTTCGGCCATGGCATGAATCGCCTCGACCACGTTGTGGCCGTTGTGGCGTGGCACCTTGAACTGGAAGCGGCGCTCCAGGGCATCGAGAAAGGCTGCCGGCGGACGTTCGTTGATGCCCATGGTCCGGTCGCCCTGCACGTTGCTGTGACCCCGCACCGGGCACAGGCCGGCGCCCGGGCGGCCAACGTTGCCGCGCAGCAGCATCAGGTTGGCGATCTCCTGGATGGTCGCCACCGAATGGCGATGCTGGGTGATACCCATGGCCCAGCACATGATGACGTTCTTGCCCTTGGCGTACATGCGCGCCGCCTGCTCGATCTCGACCAGGGTCAGGCCGGACTGCTCGACGATCTGCTCCCACGGGGTGTCGTCGATGACCGCCAGGTACTCCAGCACATTGGCGCTGTGCTCATTGAGGAAGGCATGGTCGAACACCGCGGGTGCACCGGTTTTCTGTGCGTCGCGTTCCCACAGCAAGAGAAATTTCGCCATGCCGCGCATGATCGCCATGTCACCACCCAGGGCCGGGCGGAAGAACGCGGTGTTGGTCGGCTTGTCGCCGTTGGTGAGCATTTCGATCGGGTGCTGCGGGTGCTGGAAACGTTCCAGGCCGCGTTCCTTGAGCGGGTTGATGCACACCACTTGCGCACCGCGTTTCACCGCTTCACGCAGCGGTTCGAGCATGCGTGGGTGGTTGGTGCCGGGGTTTTGGCCCCAGACGAAAATCGCATCGGCGTGTTCGAAGTCGTCGAACGTCACGGTGCCTTTGCCGACGCCGACACTTTGCGACAGCGCCACACCGCTGGCCTCATGGCACATGTTCGAACAGTCAGGGAAGTTGTTGGTGCCGTAGGCGCGCACGAACAGCTGGTACAAATAGGCCGCTTCGTTGCTGGCACGGCCCGAGGTGTAGAACTCGGCCTGGTCCGGGCTCGACAAGCCGTTCAGGTGTTTGGCGATCAGCGCGAAGGCGTCGTCCCAACTGATCGGTTTATAGCGGTCCGTTTCGGCGTCGTAGCTCATCGGCTCGGTCAGGCGACCCTGGTATTCGAGCCAGTAGTCGCTCTGCTCCAGCAATGCAGTGACGCTGTGTCTGGCGAAGAATTTGGCGTCGACACGGCGCTTGGTCGCTTCCCAGTTCACTGCCTTGGCGCCGTTCTCGCAGAACATCACCATGCCCTTTTCCGGAGAATCGCCCCAGGCGCAACCCGGGCAGTCGAAGCCGCCGTTCTGGTTGGTCTTGAGCATGATGCGCAGGTTTTTCAGTGCGTTGTCGCTGGTCAGCCAGGCCTGGGCCACACTGATCAGAGCACCCCAGCCACCGGCAGGACCTTTGTAGGGCTTGTAGCGAGGGACGGGGGTCTGGTCGGCTTGACGGTGTTGACTCACGCTTGATTCTCCAACGTTGGGCTGTACACCCGCGGCGCATTCTTCTGTGGCAAATGGATGAGGTTGAGGTTGTGGCGCCGAGCCCATTGCACGGCAAGGCCCGTGGGCGACGACAGGCTGACCAGGGTCTGGATGCCGGCGCGCAGGACTTTCTGGATCAATTCGAGACTGCAGCGGCTGGTGACAATCGCCAGCCCGCCGGCGGTCGGGATGTTCTGGCGGACAAGGGCGCCGATCAGCTTGTCGAGGGCGTTGTGTCGGCCTATGTCTTCGCGGCCCATCAGCAACTCGCCCTGATCGTTCATGAACACCGCTGCGTGCACCGCACCGCAATGCTGGCCCAACGGCTGGAAGGCGCCGATGCGCTGGCGCAGGCCATCGAGCCATTCAACGGGTGGCAGCGGGGCGCCGGGCAATACCTGAAGGTCCGGCAAGGCCTGCTCGACCGCTTCCACGCCGCACAGCCCGCAACCGCTGGTGCCGGCCAGTTGCCGACGCTGCTGCTTGAGGTTCCAGAAGGCGCGATTGGCGATGGTCACTTGCGCGTATTGCGCCGAGCCCGAGCCGGTCAGTTGCAGGTCGTAGATGTCCGTGGCGTCCTGGATGATGCCGCTGCCCAGGCTGAAGCCGACAATGAAGTCTTCCAGATCCGTCGGCGTTACCAGCATGACCGCCTGGCTGATGCCGTTATAGGCAATTGCCAACGCGACTTCCTCGGCCAGCGCGGTGCTGTCCGATTCGACGCTTTCCGTTTCGGTGGGGCGGAAGTTGCTGTAGCTGTAGGTCTGGCTGGCGGCGGGCGCGGGCGTTTCGAGGGCAGGCGCCGCGCAGGCAGGGCGCTTGGTGTTCATGGCATCACCCACGGTTTGATCAGCTTTAAGACTAGGCGCGGCAAACTGTCGCGTCTAATCGCTAATACTGATCTACCGATAGATGCCGTCGATCAAGCGCTCGCCAGTGATTGCTGATAGATCGCGAAACAGGCTTCCGCCAGGGCTGAACGTGGCGCGCTGCGACGCATGATCAGCCCCAGGCGGCCAAGGGTCTGGGCGTTCTCGATCGGTTGCAGGCGCAAGTGCTCGGTCAGCCCTTCGAGGCCGCCGTCCAAGGGCATCACGGCGCAACACAGGCCGCCGTGCACGGCTTGAAGCAGTTGATGGACGGCGTCGGTCTGCAGCAAGGGTTGCGGGGTGAGGCCGCGGCTATGGAAGTTATGGTCGATGGACTGGCGAAAGTGCATGCCGCTGGTGAGCATGCCCAGTGGCAGCTCGATCAATGATTCCCAGCTCAGCGGCGCCTCGCCAAAGGTGAAGAAGCGTTGGTCGTAGAGCAGGCCCATGCGGGTTTCGCTGAAGGCCAGGGAGTCGAAATGTTCGGCGTCCAGGCGTTCCAGATAGGAAACACCGAGATCCAGGCGATTGTTCGCCAGTTGTTCGAGGATCTGTTCCGAACTCAACGCTGAAAGCTCGAAGCGCAGGTTCGGGTGTTCGGCGTGCAGGCGTTGCAGCAGCGGCAGCGGGTCGAAGCTCGACAACGGCACCATGCCCAGGCGCAACGTGCCGACCAGATTGCCGCGACAGGCGGCGGCCTCGGCATACAAGCCGTCATAGGCCGCCAACACCGTGCGCGCCCAGGCCAGCACCCGCTCGCCCGGCGCGGTGAAGCCTTCGAAGCGCTGGCCGCGATTGACCAGCGGCAGGTCGAGTTCTTCTTCGAGGCTGCGCAGGCGCATGGACAGGGTCGGCTGGGTGATGTGGCAGCGTGCGGCGGCCTGGCCGAAATGGCGGGTTTCGTCGAGCGCGATGAGGAATTTCAGCTGCTTGATGTCCATCTTCGCTCCTGGGCGCGGGAAGGTGCGGATTCTATCGCAAGCGGGGTCATTGGTCGGGTTGGATTCGCAAGTGGCGGCCGTGGTCTAGGCTTTTGCGTCTGGAACCCCAAACCCAAGGAGAGTGCACCATGAGTCTTTTGAGCTTTGTGAAGGAAGCAGGCGAAAAACTGCTGGATCTGCTGACGCCAGGCAACGCCAATGCCAGTGAGCAGTTGAAGGAGCACATCAGCAAGGTCGGCCTGGGCAACCCGAATGTGCAAGCGACGGTCGATGGGGACAAGGTGACCGTGACC
The DNA here is from genome assembly GCF_003097365.1 of Pseudomonas sp. B1(2018). Classification (NCBI taxonomy): domain Bacteria; kingdom Pseudomonadati; phylum Pseudomonadota; class Gammaproteobacteria; order Pseudomonadales; family Pseudomonadaceae; genus Pseudomonas; species Pseudomonas sp. B1(2018). The sequence goes on along the minus strand of NZ_PYUK01000006.1, from coordinate 345,054 downwards.
GGTGAGGTGGCAAGCCAGGAAGAAAAGGAAAAAATTCTGTTGGCGGTGGGCAATATTGCCGGGGTTGGCAGTGTAGATGATCAGATTACCGTGACCGGGCCGGTGGTGAAGGCCGCGGTGTTTGTCACCGTCGTGAAGGGCGACACCCTCAGCGCGATTTCCAAGCGCGTGTACGGCGATGCCAACAAGTACAACAAGATTTTCGAAGCCAACAAACCGATGCTGTCGCACCCGGACAAGATCTACCCGGGTCAGTCGTTGCGGATTCCCGAGTAACACGAGGCCCGTAGGAGCTGCCGCAGGCTGCGATCTTTTGATCCTGGCGGTATTGAATCAAACGAAGATCAAGATCAAAAGATCGCAGCCTTCGGCAGCTCCTACAGGAAATCAGAGGCCGTTAATAAGCTCCCGATAATCCCCGACCGCCGCAAACTCCGCCGTGTCCTTCGGCCCCTTGCGACTATCCGGTTCACGCACTGCCAGCAAATGCGCCACACCAAAATCCCGCGCACTGCGCAGGATCGGCAAGGTGTCGTCGATGAACAGGCTGCGTGCCGGATCGAAATCGATATCGGCTTGCAGAGCATCCCAGAACTGCGGGTTTTCCTTGGGGAAACCGTAGTCATGGGAACTGATCAGGCGCTCGAAGTAGGGCGCCAGTTCGATTTTTTCCAGCTTCAACGACAGCGCATCCCGATGGGCATTGGTGATCAGCACCACGCGTTTTCCGGCCCGTTTGATGGCCGCCAGAAAGGTGTCGGCATCCGGGCGCAGGGCGATCAGGTGCGCGGTTTCCAGTTTCAGGTCGCGCACCGACAGCTTCAGTTCTGCACTCCAGAAGTCCAGGCAATACCACTGCAACTGGCCGGCATTGCGCTCGAACAACGGCTGCAATTCCATCTCGGCCATGGCCCGGCTGACCCCGTGCAATTCGGCGTAACGCTGGGGCAGGTGCTCCATCCAGAAGTGGTTGTCGAAATGCAGGTCCAGCAACGTGCCGTCCATGTCCAGCAGAACGGTATCGATGTCGGACCAGGGTAATGAAGGCATGGCAACGTCTCGGGCAGTAGAAAGATTTCTGGCGTAAACAAACGGGAAAGCCGCGTTATAGTAGCGCGTTCACGCCAAGGAGCTTTGCATGCGCCAGAAACCCACCATACTCGCCCGCGAAATTGTCGCCACCAGTCGATTGTTCTGCGTGGAGGAGCTGAAGCTGCGCTTTTCCAATGGCGTGGAGCGTACGTATGAGCGCCTGGTTGGCAAAGGGGCCGGGTACGGCGCGGTCATGATCGTGGCGATGCTCGATGCCGAGCATGCGGTGCTGGTCGAGGAGTATTGCGGCGGCACCGATGAATACGAAATGTCTTTGCCCAAGGGTTTGATCGAGCCCGGTGAAGACGTGTTGGCGGCGGCCGAGCGTGAACTCAAGGAAGAGGCCGGGTTCGGCGCGCGACAGCTGGAGCACCTGACCGAGCTGTCGCTGTCCCCCGGTTACATGAGCCAGAAGATTCAGGTGGTGCTGGCCACCGACCTGTACGAAGCGCGCCTGGAAGGCGACGAACCCGAGCCGATGCGGGTGGACAAGGTCAATCTGCGTGAACTCTCGGCGCTGGCGCAAAACCCGCAATTTACCGAAGGCCGTGCCTTGGCGGCGCTGTACCTGGCCCGAGACCTGTTGACTCAGCGCGGAGCGTTCCAGTCATGAATTTCCCGCATCCGTTGATGGCTCCGGTCATTGAGCTGGCTTTGCAGGCCGGCGAAGCGATCCTGCCGTTCTGGCGTACAGGCACGGCCGTCACGGCGAAGGCTGATGATTCGCCGGTGACCGCTGCCGACCTGGCCGCCCACCACTTGATTCTGGCCGGGCTGACGGCGCTGGATCCGGGCATCCCGGTGCTCTCCGAAGAGGACGCCAACATTGCGCAAAGCGTGCGGGCCGGATGGCAGCGCTGGTGGCTGGTCGATCCGCTGGACGGTACCAAGGAATTCATCAGCGGCAGCGAAGAGTTCACCGTCAACATCGCCCTGATCGAAAACGGTCGGGTGGTGTTCGGCGTCGTGTCGATGCCGACCAACGGGCGTTTTTACGTTGGTGGTGCGGGGCTCGGCGCGTGGCGTGGCGATAAAGGTGGCACGCCCGTAGCGATCAAGGTGCGTGATGCGCTAGCGCCCGGCGAGTCGTTCACCGTGGTGGCCAGCCGTCGCCATTCGAGCCCGGAGCAGGAGCGTTTGCTGGCCGGGTTGAGCGCCAGTCTTGGCGAGCTGCAACTGACCAACATCGGCAGTTCGCTAAAATTCTGTTTGCTGGCTGAAGGGGCCGCGGATTGCTATCCGCGCCTGGCACCGACTTCGCAGTGGGACACGGCGGCCGCTCAAGGCGTACTGGAAGGTGCGGGCGGTGAAGTGCTGGAGTTGAGTGGTGAGCCGTTCAGCTATCCGGCGCGGGAGTCGCTGTTGAATGCGTTCTTTCTGGCGCTGCCGGCGAAGGCGGCTTGGCGGGAGAAGCTGCTGGAACTGGCCCGCTCCTGAGATTCACACGGTTCTGTGGCGAGGGAGCTTGCTCCCGTCGGGTCGCGAAGCGGCCCCCATGCTTTGTTGAGGCTACTGCGTAGCCTAGCGGGAGCAAGCTCCCTCGCCACAGGGTTTCTACTGATCTGAAGTTCAGCGGTGCAGCACGTACTGCCCGACAAACCTCACCGCATCCTCATCACGGCCTTCATTGACGACCCGCGTATGCAGCGTCAACCGCGCTCGGCTGTACCGCTGGAACGTGGTCAGAAATTTCTTCCAGATCACCGGATCCGGCGCCTGGCAAATGGCGTTGGCATCGCCCGTAACCGGCAGCGGATAGCTGATCTGCCCTTCCTGAATCACGATGTGCCCGTCCGTGATGCCTTCTTCCTTGAGGCGCAGATGCAACCAGCCCCAACCGGCCAGGACTGCGCCGCAATACAGGCTGCCGCCGAACATGGTGCTCTTGTGGTTGACGTTGGCGTCCAGCGGCAAGTGCAGGCGCAGTTGCTGGTCATGCCAGTCGAGCACTTTGAGGCCCATGTCCCGGGTGAGGGGAATGTCGTGATGGAGGACTGATTCCAGTTGTCGACTGTCGCGGCTCATTCAGGGGCCTCTTGTTTGAATTGGATAATTGGACGGTAGCTCAGTCGAGGTCGTCGGGGTGGGCCGAAGCGCCACTGTCCGAGAAGCTCAAACCGTGCTTGCGCAGTTTGTCGTGCAGGGTCTTGCGCGGAATGCCGAGGGCTTCGGCGACGCTGCGCACGGAGCTGTGCGAGCGCGCCAGTTCGGCAGCGATGAGGGTTTTTTCGAAGTTCTCCACTTGCTCGCTCAAACCGCCGCTGACCACTTCAATGCTATTGCCAGCGCCGCCTTCCGGCGTGCTGTTGTCGAGGGCCAGTTCCAGCCCGAGGGCAAAACGCTCGGCCGCATTTTGCAGTTCGCGCACGTTGCCAGGCCAGGTGTGGCGCAACAGCAAAGCACGTTGTCCCGGTTGCAGTTCATGGGGCGGTAAACCGTGGCGGGCACTGGCTTCATCGGCGAAATGCTGGAACAGCATCAGCGCGTCTTCGCCCCGTTCGCGCAGGGGTGGAATCCGCAGCGGTGCGACGTTCAGGCGGTAATACAAGTCGGCACGGAAGCGCCCTTGGTCCGCTGCCTGGCGCAGGTCTTCCTTGGTCGCGGCGATGATGCGGATGTCCAGCGGGATCAGTTGATTGCCGCCCAGGCGTTCGACCACGCGCTCCTGCAGCAAGCGCAGCAATTTGACCTGCACATCCAGGCTCATGCTTTCGATTTCATCGAGGAACAAGGTGCCGCCATTGGCGAATTCGAACTTGCCGATGCGGCGTTTCTGCGCGCCGGTGAAGGCGCCGGGTTCGTGGCCGAACAGCTCGCTTTCGACCACTGATTCGGCCAGGGCACCGGCATTGATCGCCACGAACGGACCGTTGCGACGGCCCGATAGATCGTGCAGTGCCCGGGCCACGACTTCTTTGCCGGCGCCGGTTTCGCCGAGGATCAACACGTCGGCCCTGGTCGCGGCCAAGGCGCCAATCTGCTCGCGCAGGCGCAACATCGAAGGTGAGTGGCCCACCAGGCGGGCGCTCAGCTCATTGCGGTCGCTCAAGGCCAACCGCAGGCTGCGGTTGTCCAGCACCAAGCGGCGCAGGGCCAACGCGCGGCGCACGCTGTCGAGCAGGGCGTCGCTGGCGAACGGCTTCTCGAGAAAGTCATAGGCCCCGGCGCGCATGGCCTGCACCGCCAGCGGCACATCGCCGTGGCCGGTGATCAGCAGTACCGGCAATTCAGGGTCCTGGGCGTGCAGTTCGGTCAGCAGTTCCAGACCGTCCATGCCGGGCATGCGGATGTCGCTGACCACCACACCCGGCCAGTCGCGCTCCAGTTGCGCGGCCAGGCCCTTGGCTTCGGCCAACGGCAGGATCTTCAGGCCAGCCAGATCCAGCGTCTGACTCAAGGCCTGGCGCAAGTGGGGATCGTCGTCGATCAACACGACCTGAATGCGGTTGTCGATGGTCATGCACTTCGGTCCTCGGAAGGTTGCAGGCTCACGCCTGGTGCGCCTGCGCGCAGCTTCAGGGTAATCAGGGCGCCGCCTTCCTTGTGGTTGGCGAACGACAGTTCACCACCGAAGGCGCGCATCAGCGTTTCACAAATCGCCAGCCCCAAGCCCAGGCCCTGGGTTCGGGTCTTGGTGGTGTAGAACGGCTCGCTGGCGCGCCCGAGGGCCTCCATGCAAAAGCCCGGGCCGTTGTCGCGAATGTACAGGTTGACGCCATCGGCCGTGGATTGGGCACTCAGCCAGAGTTTACGTGGCGGGCCTTTTTCCGTCAGGGCATCCAGGGCGTTGGCCAGCAGGTTGCCGAGTACCTGGCGCAGGCGGGTTTCCCCGGCCTCGACCCACAGGGTGGCGGCAGGCAGATCACGGATCAGCTCGACGTCCATGCTGCGTCGGCGCTTGGCCAACAAGGCCAGGGCATCATCCAGCGCCGGTTGCAGGGCCACGCTTTCCGGGGCATGCCGGTCGCGCCGGGCAAAGGCGCGCAGGTGGGCGATGATCGAGGCCATGCGACCGGTCAGTTCGCTGATCAGCTTGAGATTGCCGCGGGCGTCGTCGGTGCGCTGGTGGTCGAGCAATATCTCGGCGTTTTCCGCATAACTGCGAATGGCTGCCAGCGGCTGATTGAGTTCATGGCTGATGCTCGCGGACATGGTGCCCAGTGCCGACAGTTTGCCGGCCTGCACCAGATCGTCCTGGGCGCGGACCAGCTCCTGCTGAGCCTGCTCGCGCTCCAGCACTTCCTGTTTGAGGCGTCGGTTCAGGCCTTCGAGATCGCTGGTGCGCTCGGCGACCCGGCCTTCCAGTTCGCGGCGGGCCTTGGCTTCGAAAGCAATGCGTTCCAGGTAATGGCGGCGGCGCTGCATCATCAGGCCAAGCAACAGCATCAACACCAGCAGCGTTGCACCGCCGATGGCCACCACCGTGCGCACCGGGCGGTCGATCAGGGTGCGCGGGGCGAGGATGCTGACATTCCAGCCGGTTTCGGCGATCTGCTGGGTCTGGGTCAGCCAGGCATTGGGGTTGAGCTCCAGCGGTTTGGGCTCGCGGGTTGGATAGGGCTGGATCGCGGTGATGGCCTTGCTTTCTTCCTCGCTCAACGGACGGGTCGAGCGGAATCGCCACTCTGGTCGCGAGGTGAGAATGACCACGCCATTGTGGTCGGTCAGCAGCAGTTGTTCCGGGGTTTTGCCCCACAGGCTTTCGGTGTGGTCAAGGTCGACCTTGACCACCAGCACACCGACGATTTTTTCGCCGTCGCGCACGCCGGCGGCGAAGAAGTAGCCGCGCTTGGCAGAGGTGGTGCCCAAACCAAAGAAGCGCCCGAGCCGCCCGGCCATGGCTTCGCTGAAATACGGCCGGAAGGAAAAATTGCGCCCGACGAAACTGTCGTGCTTGTCCCAGTTGGAGGCGGCCAGCGTCTTGCCCGTGGCGTCCATCAGGTACATGACTTCGGCACCGGTCTGGGTGGCGATGTTTTTCAGCAGGCGGTTGGCATTGCCCTGGGTGACGCCATCGTCCGGTGCACCGACAACGGCGCGCAGGGCCGGCAGGTCACCCAGTATTTGCGGCAACACTTCATAGCGGTGCAGGGTGCCCAGCAGGTTGGCGACATAGAGGTCGAGGGTCTGCCGATTCTGACTGGCCAGTTCGCTGCGGTAATAGCGCTCGGCCAGGTGCTCCAGCGGCCACAGCAACGGCGCCAGGCACAGTGCCAGCAGAGCCAGGCTGCGCCAACGGGGTCTGGGGGGAAGAGTCGGTTTCATGAGCAGCATGCGCCTGTGGGTACAGGCGCATTATGCCTAGGCTTGCCCACCTTGGGTCAGCGGCATCTTGTGAGTCGAGCTTGCGCCGGCCTTTCAGGCAAAGACGTCGGCGTCCTTGAAAAACACGCCGGCCTGATCTTTGGCCGACAGTTGCGGCGTGCCTTCGAGTTGCCAGTCGATGGCCAGGTCCGGGTCGTCCCAGCGAATGCTGCGTTCGGCCGATGGCGTGTAGTAGTCGGTGGTTTTGTACAGGAACTCGGCAAATTCGCTCAGTACGACGAACCCGTGGGCAAAACCTTCCGGGACCCAGAGCTGCCGATGATTGGCGGCGGACAGCCGCACGGCGACCCATTTGCCGAAGTACGGCGAGCTGCGACGGATGTCCACGGCGACGTCCAGCACTTCGCCGACCGTGACGCGAACCAGTTTTCCCTGGGTATTTTCCAGTTGGTAATGCAAACCGCGCAGCACACCCTTCTGCGAACGGGAGTGATTGTCTTGAACGAATTCGGTGTCCAGCCCGGTGGCCTCTTTGAAGGCCCTGGCGTTGAAACTCTCGTAGAAGAAACCACGCTCGTCACCAAAGACCTTGGGTTCGAGGATCAGAACACCGGGCAGGTCGGTGGTCACTACGTTCATGGAGGCTCTCCAGTTGCATGCGTTTAATGGCCGCCATTCTTGCGCAAAGTGCGATTCGAGGCGAGTGCCAGAACCAAAACCTGTGGGAGCGGGCTTGCTCGCGAAGAGGGCGTGTCAGTCACATTCAGGCTGCCTGTCACCCCGCCTTCGTCGGAACGCCGCCCGGAGCAAGCCCGCTCCCACAATTGCCCTCATACCGGCTTGCGGGGGGTTGCGTATCGCCCGAAGCAGTGGCGATATAGGCGCCTAATAAAATTTCAGGGGTTGTTGTATGCCGCTCGCCACGTTGATTCATCGCGCCAGTTTGCCCAGCCCGCAGGTGTCTGCGGAGCAAGCGCTAGAGCTGCTGGAAGAACATTACGGGTTCAGCGGCAGACTGCAGCCCCTCGGCAGCCAGCAAGACCTGAACTACCGCGTCGACAGCGAGCGGGGACGTTTCGTCCTGAAAATCTGCCGTGGCGACTACTCGGTCGTTGAGCTTCAGGCACAGCATGCCGGGCTCAAGCACCTGGGCGCGCACCCCGATGTCCATGTACCGCGTGTTATCGCGGCGAAAAACGGTGCAGACCTGCTGTCTCTGGACGTGGGCGGCCAGGCAGTGCACGTTCGCCTGCTCGACTACATCGAAGGCCAGCCGCTGACGAGCCTTGGCCATTTCAACCCGACGGTGGTGTCCGGCTTTGGTCGCCTGTGCGGTGAAATGGACCTGGCCCTGGCGGATTTCGACCATCCTGGCCTGGTGCGAACCCTGCAATGGGACGCCCGCCACGCTCACGCCCTGATCGCGCACTTGCTGCCGGTGATCAAGGATGAAGCCCAGCGCAAACTCATCGTCGACGCGTCGGCACAAGCCGAGCGGCATTTGCAGCCGCTGGAAGCCAAGCTGCCGGTGCAGGCCATTCATATGGACATCACCGACGACAACGTGGTGTGGCAGCGCGATGCGCAACGCCATTGGCAACTGCAAGGCGTGATCGATTTCGGTGACCTGGTGCGTACCTGGCGCATTACCGATCTGTCGGTCACCTGCGCCGCGCTGCTGCATCATGGCGAGGGCGATCCGTTCTGCATTTTGCCGGCAATCCAGGCTTACCACGCGGTCAACCCCTTGCAACACGAAGAGCTGCTGGCGCTGTGGCCGCTGATCGTCGCTCGTGCGGCGGTGCTGGTGCTCAGTGGCGAACAGCAGGTCAGCATCGATCCGGGCAATGCCTACAGTCGCGATAACCTGGTCCATGAATGGGAAATCTTCCGGGTGGCCACGTCGGTGCCGCTGGCATTGATGGAAGCGGCGATCCTCACTGCCGTCGGGCAGAACCTGCCCACCATCGGCAGTGAAGGCTTTGCACCGCTGTTGCCAAGCCTGGTGGGGCGTGAGTTCGCCTTGATCGACCTGGGGGTGCTCAGCCCGCATTTCGAGGCCGGGAACTGGGAGCAGGAGGGTGTCGATCAGCGCCTGCTGGATGAAGCGGCTGCGGCTCATGGCCTGGCGGCCAGTCGCTATGGACAATATCGCCTGTCCCACACCCGCCCGGACAGTGCCACTGAGCCGGACACTTGCCCCTTGCACGTTGAACTGCGTGTACCTCAGGGCACGACGGTCGAAGCACCGTTTGCCGGTGTGGTGCACCATCCGTCGGCGGGCGTGCTGCAACTGGACGGCCCGCAATTGAGTGTGCGGCTTTGGGGTGTCATGCCGTCGCTGCACAGTGGCGCGGCGCTGGTCAAAGGCCAGGTGCTGGGTTCGGTCAGCGGGCCGTTGATCGTGCAGTTGAGCCGTGGCGCGTCGATCGATGCGCCGTTGTTCTGCACGCCATCGCGCGCTGCTGCCTGGCAGGCACTGTGCCCATCTCCTGCGGCATTGCTGGGGCTGGCCTGTGATGCCGAAGCAGAGCTCGACGGTGCGACCTTGCTGGCCCGGCGTGACGCCAGTTTCGCCCGTACGCAAAAACATTATTACGTCGACCCGCCGCGCATCGAGCGTGGCTGGCGCAACCATTTGATCGACATGCAGGGGCGCTCCTACCTCGACATGCTCAACAACGTCGCGGTATTGGGCCACGGTCATCCGCGCATGGCGGCGGTCGCCAGTCGCCAGTGGTCGTTGCTCAACACCAACTCGCGTTTCAACTACGCGGCCGTGGCCGAGTTCTCCGAACGCTTGCTGAAACTGTCCCCTGATGGCATGGACCGCGTGTTCCTGGTCAACAGCGGCAGCGAGGCCAACGACCTGGCGATTCGCCTGGCGTGGGCCTACAGCGGCGGCCGCGACATGCTCAGCGTGCTGGAGGCCTATCACGGCTGGACGGTGGGTGCCGACTCGGTCTCGACCTCGATCGCCGACAACCCCAAGGCCTTGAGCAGCCGCCCGGACTGGGTACACCCGGTGACCGCGCCAAACACCTATCGCGGTGAGTTCCGCGGCCCCGACAGTGCGCCGGATTATGTGCGCAGCGTCGAGCACAACCTGGCGAAAATCGCCGAGCAGAAACGCCAACTGGCGGGCTTCATCTGCGAACCGGTGTATGGCAATGCCGGTGGTATCTCGCTGCCGCCCGGCTATTTGCAACAAGTCTATGGCATGGTCCGGGCCCAGGGCGGCGTGTGCATCGCCGACGAAGTGCAGGTCGGCTACGGACGCATGGGCGATTTCTTCTGGGGCTTCGAAGAGCAAGGCGTGGTGCCGGATATCATCACCATGGCCAAAGGCATGGGCAACGGCCAGCCACTGGGCGCGGTCATCACCCGCCGGGAAATCGCCGAGGCGCTGGAGGCCGAGGGTTACTTCTTCTCCTCCGCCGGTGGCAGCCCGGTCAGTTGCCAGGTCGGCATGGCCGTTCTGGATGTGATGGAAGAGGAAAAACTCTGGGAGAACGCCCAGGTCGTTGGTGGCCACTTCAAGCAACGCCTCGAAGCCTTGATCGATATTCATCCGTTAGTGGGCGCGGTGCACGGTTCCGGGTTCTACCTGGGCGTCGAGTTGATCCGCAACCGCGAAACCCTGGAGCCGGCCACCGAGGAAACCACCGCGCTGTGTGATCGCTTGCGTGAGCTGGGGATCTTCATGCAGCCGACCGGCGATTACCTGAACATCCTCAAGATCAAGCCGCCGATGGTCACTTCGCGCCAGAGCGTGGATTTCTTCGTGGACATGCTGTCGAAGGTGCTGGCGGAAGGCTTGTAAACACAATCCCCCTGTGGGAGCGAGCTTGCTCGCGATAGCGGTCTTTCAGTCGAAAAGTCTGTGACTGGAATGGCCTCATCGCGAGCAAGCTCGCTCCCACAGGGAGGCTTATGCTAGTTCGATTGATATCGGCTTTCTGTCGGTTATTTTTGTAACTTTGGATTGACGGTGCTTTAAAAGCCGATATTTATCGGATATAAAGTGACCAGTCCACGGCGTGTACCCATGCGCTTTCTTTTCTGTCAGGCATCAACGCCACTCCGGAGTCCTGAGTCATGACCACGTTGAACAGCACCCCTCGCGCCGACGGCTTCTACATGCCAGCCGAATGGGCACCCCAAACCCAGACCTGGATGATCTGGCCCGAGCGCCCGGACAACTGGCGCCTGGGTGGCAAGCCGGCACAAGCCGCCCACGTGGCCGTGGCCAAGGCCATCGCCCGTTTCGAGCCGGTCACCGTGGCGGTCTCCGCCGGCCAGTACGAAAACGCCCGTGCCCGTCTGGACGTGCCGAATATTCGCGTCGTGGAAATGTCCAGTGACGACGCCTGGGTTCGCGACTCGGGCCCGACTTTCGTCATCAATAACAGTGGCGAAGTCCGTGGCGTGAACTGGGACTTCAATGCCTGGGGCGGTTTTGACGGCGGCCTGTATTCGCCGTGGAACCGTGACTCGCAGGTCGGCGGCAAGATCCTCGAAATCGAACGCAGCCCGCGTTACCGCACCGAAGGCTTCGTACTTGAAGGCGGTTCGATTCACGTCGACGGCGAAGGCACGCTGATCACCACCGAAGAATGCCTGCTCAACCGCAATCGCAACCCGCACCTGAACCGCGAAGAAATCGAAGCGGTCCTGAGTGCGAACCTGGCTGTGGATAAAATCATCTGGCTGCCGGATGGCTTGTTCAACGACGAAACCGACGGCCATGTGGATAACTTCTGCTGCTACGTGCGTCCGGGTGAAGTGCTGCTGGCCTGGACCGATGATCCGCAGGACCCGAACTACCCGCGCTGCCAGGCGGCGATGAACGTGCTGCAAAGCAGCACCGACGCCAAGGGTCGCCCGTTCACGGTGCACAAAATGCCGATTCCGGGCCCGCTGTTTGCGACCGAGGAAGAATGTGCCGGCGTCGATCCGGTGGACGGTACTCAGGAACGTAACCCGACTGTGCGTCTGGCCGGTTCCTATGTGAACTTCCTGATCGTCAACGGCGGGATCATCGCGCCCTGCTTTGATGACCCGCAGGATGGCCCGGCAAAGGAAATCCTGCAGAACCTGTTCCCGCAGCATGAAGTGGTGATGGTGCCTGGTCGCGAACTGTTACTGGGGGGCGGCAATATTCACTGCCTTACCCAGCAGCAACCCGCGCCGCACAAGGAGTGAGTGAGGTTGTAACATCTTGAGTTGATTGCGAAATTTCTCAAGCTGTAAATCAGCTTCCCGCCATGCGCAGAGCCCGCAGCCCTTCAGGGTTGCGGGCTTTTTTGTATCTGCAGGGCCACACTTCAGACACCTTGGCACAGCTCTTGTATCTCTGCGGTTGTAACTCGGGGAGGGGGAGGACTTCGATGTTCTGTCATAAACCTTGGATAAGTTAGCCGCTCACAAACCGGGAGAGAGCGCTGAAATGAACGCCGAAGTGAACGTAGTGAGCGACAAGGCGTTGCATCCCCTGGCCGTAAACAGCGAATCGCTCCAGATTCTGGCGCACTGGTTCAAGTCCAATGGAATGCGTCAGATCAGCGAAACTGATCCGCGCCGGACGATGATCGAGCGTTACCCTGCTGGTTTATTCAGCGAGGCGGAACTGGATGCGTTGTGGGATGTAATGGAAGGATAAGAAGAACAACAACGGATTGATCAAGAAAAAGCGCTGCCGGGATGGCAGCGCTTTTTTTTTCAACACGCTGAACCCTGTGGGAGCGGGCTTGCTCGCGAAAGCGGTGTGTCAGCAACGTTGTCATCGGCTGAAACGACGCCTTCGCGAGCAAGCCCGCTCCCACAGTTTTTGTGGTGTCTAGAAGCTGTAGGTGCCCGTCACCACCAGGCTACGCGGTGCCCCCGGCTGAATCTGGAATGCACTGGTCGCCGACGAGTAATACGTCTTGTCGCTGATGTTGTTCAGCGCCGCGCGCAAATCCCAATCTTTCTGACGGAAGCCCGCCAAGGCGTCCCAGCGGCCATAACCCGGCAACACGACGGTGTTGAGGTTGTCGGCATAGCGGTCGCCAACCAGGGTCAGGCCGGTTTCGGCGTACCAGCCCATTTCCGGTTTCCAGGTCAGGAACAGGCTGCCGTTGTGCTTGGCCACGTTGTTGATGCGCTTGCCTTCCAGGCCGTTGTTGTCCTTTTCGATGGTTGCGTCCTGCATACCCACGCCACCGCGCACGTACCAGTTGCCGGTAATCCTGCCGGCAGCGGTCAGCTCGATCCCGCGTGAACGTTGCAGCCCGGAGAGCAGGGTAATGGTCGGGTTGTTCGGATCGCTGGTGCGGCGGTTGTAGAGCTCCAGCTCGTAGATGGCCAGCGTGGTGCTCAGGCGGTCATCGAGCCAGTCACTCTTGACCCCGATTTCCTTCTGTTTGGTCAGCTCCGGGCTCAGGTCATTGCTGTTGCCCGCAGCGCCCGGAGTGATGCCGATCAAGCCACCACCGACCGGCGAGAACGTCTTGCTCCAGGACGCGTAGAAGGAGTGATTTTGCAGCGGCGTCCAGACCACGCCAACGCGAGGGCTGGTGCTATGGCTGTCGCGGTCTTCGGAAATGTTGCGCACCTTGTTGGTCGACTCGATATCGAACGTGTCGTAACGCAGGCCGGCGAGCAACTGCCATTGATCGTTCAGGCGCAGTTGATCCTGCACATACACCGCCCGGCTTTCGACCTCGGTGTGGGTGTTGCTCGACACCACCATGCGCCCGGTATGACGCAAATTGCGGTCGGGGGCGTACAGGTCCAGCGCCGGCACCGGGGAGCTGCCCGGCCCGGAAGTGGCGGCGGTGTACAGCAGCGGGTCGCGGCGCTGGCTGCCGATCTCGATGCCGGTGAGCAAGCGGTGCTCCAGGCCGAAAGTATCGAAGCCACCTTCCAGCTCGACGTTGTTGTAGACATTGCGGGTATTCAGGTCCTGCTGCCAGTGCTGGCGCGTGACCTTGTTGGTGGCCGGGACATAGCCGCTCAAGTAAGTATTGTCGAAATCGCTGTCGAGCTTGAACACACCCAGGATCTGGCGCAGCTGCCAGTTGTCGCTCAGTTCATAGGTGAGTTTCGAGCGCAGGGATTGCGCCTTGTCGTCGATGAAATCGTTTTCACTGCCGTAGGTGGTATCTCGTCCTACGTCGGCCGGGCGGCCATTTACGCCGGGGACGCCACGATCCGGCGTGCGGTTGTAACGGCTGTATTCGTACTGCACCAACCAGTTCAGGTCGGGTGTCAGCTGCCAGCTCATCGAGGGTGCGAACAGCTGGCGATTGCCACTCACGCCATCGCGAAAGCTGTTCTCGTCCATGTTGCCCATGTTCAGGCGCAGGCTGATGTTTTCGGAAGGATCGGTACTGAGGTCTGCATACAGGCTGCGCAAGTCCTCGCTACCGCCCTGGGCTTCAAGGGTCGAGCGGCGACCGAACTCGGGCAGTTTGCTCACCCGGTTGACGATCCCGCCCTGGCTGCCACGGCCATACAACACGGCGGCAGGGCCTTTCAGGACGTCGATGCGTTCGATGTTGTGCAAGTCTCGCACGTACTGGCTGTCGTCGCGGATGCCATCGAGATAGAAATCGTTACTGGCGTCGAAACCGCGGATGCGCAGGCTGTCGAAGCGTGTGTCGGCGCCGCTGCTGACGTTGGGGATGCCACTGAGCGCCGTGCCCAGATCGTTGGTGCCGTAATCCATCACGTTCGAGGTTTTGATCGAGTCGATGGCTTGTGGCACGTAGCGTACCGGCGTGGCGGTCCGGGTCGCCGTGTTGGTTTCTGTCACGCGCGGGTCGTCGGCTTCAGCTTCGGCGCTGATCGATGTCGCAGGCAGGGTGGTCGGTGCAGCGTAGGAAAAACCGGCAGACAACAAGGCAGAGAGCCCAAGGCTGTAGGGCGCAAGGCGAAAAGGGGCAGGCATTGAAGAGCGCATCCGTAGGAGTTTCAGGTTGAAACAGGTGAGGGCGCGAATAGTAATGCTTGTCATTTACCGCTGTTAGTTGTTATTGAGAACTTGTCTCATTTGATTGTTTCGAATTATTTCTGAGTTGATACATACGCAGTCATTCGACCGATTCAAGCAACAGATTGAAAACAGATCCGGCGTTTTTCCGGGGCTGCGGCGGCACTAATCTGCTGACATCGAATTTTCCTGAATTTCTGTCGGAGCTTTCCCATGATCCTGCATTACATCTACGACCCGTTGTGCGGTTGGTGCTACGGCGCCAAACCGCTGGTGCAAGCCGCCCAGGCTGTGCTGCCCGTGCTTGCCCACGGTGGCGGTATGATGACGGGGGCCAATCGGCAAAGGGTTTCGCCACAACTGCGCAGTTACGTCATGCCCCATGACCGGCGCATTGCCGAATACAGCGGGCAGCCGTTCGGTGAAGCCTATTTCGAAGGTTTGCTGCGAGATCACAGCGCCGTGTTCGACTCGGCTCCACCCATCGCTGCGGTGCTGGCTGCCGAGCAAATGGCAGGTCGCGGGCTGGAGTTGTTGGGGCGTTTGCAAAGTGCTCACTACGTGGAAGGGCGCCGCATCGCCGACGAGTCGGTACTGTTTGAACTGGCCAATGATATGGGGTTGGAGCCTCAAGCCTTCGAAAGAGCCTTCGGGGCAGCCGACACCGAAGGCCATATCAAGGACAGCCGGGCTTTGCTGGCCAAGGTGGGCGGCCAGGGGTTTCCGACCCTGGCGCTTGAACACAATGGCCAATTCACCCTGATCGATATCGGGCCCTGGCTGGGCAAACCCCAGGCATTTGCGCAGTGGCTGGGACAGTCGCTGCCGGAGCAGCCCTCATCCCATTCCGTAGCAGCCTGTGGTCTCGAAGGTTGCGCCGATTGAATATTCCTGCCGCGTAAAGCAGTTTCTTAGACGTTTTTCGCCTATTTCTAGAAGATTCATGAAATTGACACCTCGTTAAGGGCGCCGCTACGATTCGGCCCAACGCCTGTGGCCGACCGCCACGACTCAAAAACAATAAAAGGCCCGCCGCGAGAAATCGTGGGCGGGCCTTTTTGTTTTCGCCTCGAAATAAGAGCGCAATAGCGCCGTTTCGGCCGTTCGACACAGCGCGTATCAACCGCATCAAGGAAAAAACAAAATGTTGAACAAGCGAATCAGCCTGATCGCTCTGGGGATGTTGAGCGCTACACAGGCCATGGCGAACGACCAGGCCGAATCCAAGGGTTTCGTTGAAGACAGCAGCCTCAAAGTGCTGCTGCGCAACGCCTACATCAACCGTGACTACAAAGACGGCAACCCGGATAAGTCCGAGTGGGGCCAGGCGGCCATCGGCACGTTCTCGTCCGGCTTCACCCAAGGCACCGTGGGTGTGGGTGTGGACGCTTTCGGCCTGTACGCATTGAACCTGGAGCGCAGCGAAGACCGAAGCGGCGCGCAAGGCATCGATTTCTTCAAAAAGGGCGACAGCGGCCAGCCGGCGGACGACCTGTCCAAGGGCGGCGCAGCGATCAAGTTCCGCCTGTCCAGCACCACCCTGACCTACGGCGACCAGATGCCGGCCCTGCCGGTGCTGAGCTACGACAACTCGCGCCTTCTGCCAGAAAGCTACACCGGCACCTTGATCACCTCCAGGGAGATCAAAGGCCTGCAACTGGACGCCGGTCGCTTCACCGCCGAATCGCGTAAAAGCGCTGAAGGCCGTGACAGTGGTGGCTTGAAGTCGATCAACGTATTGGGCGGTAGCTACCAGTTCACCGAACAATTCAAGGCCGCGCTGTACGCCTCCGACGTCGAGGACGTGCTGAAGAAGCAATACGTGAACGCCAACTACGTGTTCCCGATCGACCAGGATCAGTCCCTGACCCTGGACTTCAACGGCTACCGCACCAAGCTGGACGACTCCTACGTCCGCGAAAACGCTATCACCGGCGACGACAACAAAATCTGGAGCCTGGCGGCCACCTTCATCACCGGCCCGCACTCGTTCACCCTCGCGCACCAGCGCAGCACCGGTGACAGCAACCTGGGCTACGCCTATGGCGGCTACCAGAAAGACCAGGGTCGCATCGGCGACGGTGGCAACACCATCTACCTGGCGAACTCCTACTGGTCCGACTTCAACGCCGAAGATGAACGCAGCTGGCAGCTGGGCTACGGCCTGGACTTCAGCACCTTCGGTGTACCGGGCCTGAGCTACAACTTCGCCTACGTACGCGGTGACAACATCACCACCTCCACCAGCGAAGGCGGCACCGAGCGCGAGATCTTCAACCAGATCAAATACGTCGTCCAAAGCGGCCCTGCCAAAGACCTCAGCGTGAAACTGCGCAGCTCGGTCCTGCGTGTGTCGCAGAAGTCGAGCGAGTACAACGTGAGCGGCAACGAAGTGCGTGTGTTCGTGGATTACCCGATCAATGTCTTCTGATGATTGGTTGCGGTATCGAAGCCTGATCAGAGGCTGAGAAAGAAAAGGCCCCGACTGGTTCGGGGCTTTTTTGTGGGCATAAAAAAGCAACCGATAAGGCTGCTTTTTAAAAGAGGTCTCACCCGGGCGCTGATTTTCAGGTCATCAACGGGGTTCCTAACGCCGACTATCGCCACATGATGGCAGTCGGTTTCGCGCTCTTGGTTCGATTCTCTGACAGCAGTGGCGCTTACGTCAATCCGTATGGCAACCCACTTGTTATGTGTGGACTGCCAGCGTTTAGACTTTTTTCGCTTTGTGTTTGGAGTTCCCTAAGCTTGATCGAAAAACAAAAAGGCCCCGCTGATTCGTAACGCTGTTCACTTAAGCGCGGTGCTTCAGGCACACCTACTTTTGTGGCGAGGGAGCTTGCTCCCGCTGGGCTGCGTAGCGGCCCCAAAAATGTGACAACAATGCCATTTTTTGTGAGTGCTACGCACTCAAGCGGGAGCAAGCTCCCTCGCCACGGGGTCAGTGTCGGCCGTAAATGAACAGCATTAACGCTGAATCGGGGCTTTTTTAAGCTTGCAGCTCAGATCATGGCGCGACATTGCTGACTCGGTTGTTGCATGGCGCATCAAGCACCTTCACAACATCATCGATGATCGCCTTACTCATATCCTGCAAAAAATGCGACGCCCAAGCGTGCCGATCAGTATCGCGAACCATGGCCGCGTCTGTTGCGAGCAACTTGGCAACGTGGAGTAGATCGGAAGCATGGTAGAGAGCCTGGATAACCGGAACGCCTGCATTGACGCGAAACAGCGGTTCGTTGGCGTGGAAGGAGAAGTGGGTGAGGCCGATGGTTTTCAGATCTTGGGGGTTGGTCATTGAACACCTCCGCTGGTTGGGAGGAGTTGAGTATTTGCATGCCTTCGAAGAAGGGCCGGCGTGGTTACAAAGAACGTGAAAACACAGATTTTGGACGAATCAATTTTATACATGGTCTAGCTCCTATCGTTGAGGAACTGCCACGAACCGTCGCCAAACGATTATGGGTGGCAGCTGTGCGCAGGTTGGCGAACCGGGACAATAGGAACCCGGCAGACCCGAAGGTCTCCCGCGCACAGCCGCCATAACGGAAAAATACGAGCGAAAAAAAACGCCAGCAATCGTTATGGTGGCGCCTGTGCGCCTATTGTTTGGGTCGGGTCGCCAAACCCGGTCGCTGATTTTGCAGCGATGTGGGCAGCCTAGCGTGGGGCAGGGCGATTCGCAACCTACGATCCTGGCCAACGGGGCTTATTCATTAATTACACTGGGTAACGAATGAAGTTCCCGCCCCCACCTTTATCCCCTCCCGCCAACCCCATACATTCACCTCCAACGCCTCTCCCATCATCCCGACGGGAAGGTCACTGGAGTTACCCTCATGCCTTTCGTAACCGTACGCATCACTCGCGATGGCGTTACCACTGAGCAGAAAGCTCAGGTGATCGCCGAAATCACTGAAACACTGGAACGCGTCCTCAACAAGCGCCCTGACCTGACCCACATCGTGATCGAGGAAGTCGACACCGATAACTGGGGTTACGCCGGTATCACCACCACCCAGTACCGCAAGCAACTGGCTGAGGCGGAGGGCAAGTCATGACGTCCTCCGTCACCATCGATTTCATCTCCGATGTGGTGTGCCCCTGGTGCGCGCTGGGGGCGACGGCGCTGGAGCAGGCGATCGAGAACGTGGCCGGGGAAGTCTCGGTCGAGCTGACCTACAAGCCGTTCGAATTGAACCCGAACATGCCGGCCGAAGGTGAGCCAGCGGTCGAGCACTTGATGCGCAAATACGGGCGCACTGCTGAAGACGTCGCTGCCGGCAAGGCCATGCAGATCGCTCGCGGCGAGGCCATCGGCTTCAAATTCGATCTGGAGAAGCGCACGCACTTCTACAACACCTTCGATGCACACCGCTTGTTGCTGTGGGCGTTGCAGGAAGGGCGGCAAGTCGAGCTGAAGAAGGTGCTGCTGCGGGGCTATTTCAGTGAGGGCCAGAACCCGAGCGATCACCAGGCACTGGTGAGCCTGGCGACTGAAGCGGGGCTGGATGGGGCAGCTGCACAAGAGGTGCTGGCGTCCGGTGCGTTCGCCGCTGAGGTGCGGGAGCTTGAAGCGTACTACCAGCAGCGCGGCATCAACTCGGTGCCGGCCATGGTGCTGAACGGTCGCCACTTGGTATCCGGCTCGCAATCGGTCGAGTACTACGAACAGATGTTGAGAGAAATGGCCAAGGCACATGCCGACGCCTGATTACAGATTTTCTACCCACTTTTAATTAGAGGTCTTCATCATGAGCATTTCGAAAAAAGTCATCGTAATCACCGGCGCATCCCAAGGTCTCGGCGACGGTATGGTCAAAGCCTTTCGTGAACTCGGTTATAGGATCGTCGCCACTTCGCGTTCGATCAAACCGTCCACCGATCCGGACATTCTCACCGTGGCCGGCGACATCGGCGAGCCGGAAACCGCCCGGCGCGTCATCCGTGAAGCGATGTCCCGTTTCGGTCGCATCGATACCCTGGTCAACAACGCCGGGATCTTCATCGCCAAGCCGTTCACCGCGTACACCGCAGAAGACTATGCCAATGTGCTGTCGGTGAACGTCAATGGCTTCTTCTACATCACCCAACTCGCCATCGCCGAAATGGAAAAGCAGGGCAGCGGCCACGTCGTCAACATCACCACCAGCCTGGTGGACCACGCCATCGACGGCGTGCCATCGGTATTGGCTTCGCTGACCAAGGGCGGCCTCAACGCGGCCACCAAATCCCTGGCCATCGAGTACGCCAAGCGCGGGATTCGGGTGAACGCGGTCAGCCCGGGCATCATCAAGACCCCGATGCACGGCGCAGAAACTCATGAAGCACTGGGCAATCTGCACCCGGTCGGGCACATGGGCGAGATAGACGATATTGCGCAGGCGGTCGTATATCTGGACGGCGCCAAGTTTGTTACTGGAGAAATCCTGCATGTGGATGGCGGGCAGAGTGCAGGTCACTGAAACCTGATTTCCAGGAGTACAGAAACAACAAAGCCCTCGTATTTCTGCGAGGGCTTTGTTTTGTAGGGTGCCGGCACCAGGAATCGCCCTCTGGAACTAGTGAATACAAGCGGCTTGTCCCGGCGTTTTTCCATGATTCACAGCACGATGAATCAATTCGCCATTCTCCAGGAGGAGCGCTTCACCGGACCGTACATCTAGATTATGATCGCGCTGCCGCCTGACCGTAATCCTCTATAACTACGGGCCATTCCCCCGATCGCTACCCGATTCTACCTCGTTTGGCAGCAAATGCCGCGTTGGGCCTCCCGCACTGGCACCAATTATCCCAAGCGTATTGCGAATACTGGAAAAGATGATCTTTATAAAAAATAATAAGCTTTTCTCCTGTTTATACTTGCTGGCAGTCGTCATAACCATCGGCGTGGTGTACTCACTGGGCTTCCGGGAAGCGGCAAGCCAGATAGCGATGGCGCCCGAGCGCCTGAGAAACTTCACGTTCCCCATCTGGGAGCAACACGCTTTTTCGCAGCACGGTTTCCTCGTCTTCTATTCGATGGAGGACTACGCAAAAAAGATCGCGTATTCCAACCACTCCACGGCTTATCTGTTCTACATGTACGCACTCTATAAAGTGGAAATGTATGTGTCGGCATTACCGATGAGAGTGACAGGGGCTTTCCTGAACATTATTTCGCTGGCAGGCGTTACGTTCTTTTTTCTGTCCCGTCTGGTGGAAAAGCGCCTGGCATTCGGTCAGGGACTGCTGATTCTGTTATCGGTCGTATTCATGGTGTCGATGCCGGGATTCTGGATTACTTCGGCCAGATTCAACGTCGACAATACGTTCCCATTGATATTTGCGTTTCAGGCGCTGGCTGCGTTCTTGATCTGGAAAAATCCGGAACGGTCCGCAGCGGTCATGACAGTGATCGTGTTGTTTGCCGTGTTTTCTCCGATCTCGGCAGCGTTGCTGGGCCTCGCCTTGATGGTTTGGGCATGCCGCAGCGACGGTCTCGACAGGCGGATGTGTCGTCTGGCATTGGTGGCCATCGTGGCGGCCGTTGCCTTCTATCTGCCGTCCCCACTGATATCGAAGGCACTGGGTTTCACCTCGTCCAACAGCGGCTGGCTGTTTCGCGCGGGCCTGGATGGCGACACCACTTATTTCACCAACATCCTGAAGTCGGTACTTGTTCCGCAGTTCCCGCGGCCATTTGCGACCATTGCCGTGCCGATCCTGTTCCTGGTAGCCCAGTTGGCCTGTTTGCGCATGATCAAACGGCGTGAACCTGCCGGCGTTGCGGCACCGACGGGGACCTCCCCGTTGGCCGGCATCGGCATGTTCTACTTCCTGCTTTTTTCGCAATACGTGATGACCAGCCTGCTGTGGCCGCAGGCCGTTGCCATTCATCCGTACCTGTATGACTACCTGCTGATGGCACCGGTTTTCGTCGCGATTGTTCTGAATTTTGCGTTCAAACCTTCACCAGCTGCGTTGCATTTCTGGGCGCTGGCGCTGTTGTTCTGCATTTCCTTCCATTTCCAGCAGGTCGCGCAGGCAAAATGCCAGGGGTGTTACTTCCCGGGCGCCTGGGACGCGAGCGTCAAGCAGCCATGAAGACCGTCGCTATTCTTCAGTCGAACTACATACCCTGGAAGGGCTATTTCGACATGATCGCTGCGGTCGATGAGTTCATCCTCTACGACGACATGCAGTTCACCAAGAACGACTGGCGCAATCGCAACCAGATCAAGACGCCGCAAGGCGTCCAGTGGCTCAGCGTGCCTGTCGGGCAAGGCATCAGCCGCCGCATTCGCGATGTCGAGCTGGCCCCTGCCTGGCAGGTCAAGCACTGGAAAACGCTGCAGAGCAACTATCGGCGCGCGCCTTTCTTCGATGAAGTCGCCCAGTGGCTCGAGCCGCTCTATCTGGTGGAGACCCACACGGGGCTGTCGTCGATGAACCGCAAGTTCATGGAAGCGATTTGCCGATACATCGGTATTGAAACCCGCATTACGAATTGCTGGGACTATATGTCTGCCGGCGACAAAACCCGGACCGCCCGCCTGGTGGACCTTTGTCAGCAGGCCGGTGCGACGCAATACCTGTCGGGGCCGGCGGCAAAGGACTACATCGAGGCGCCACTGTTCGACGACGCCGGCATTGCGCTGCAATGGTTCGATTACGCCGGCTTCCCCGAGTATCCGCAACTCTGGGGGGAATTCACCCATGGCGTCACCGTCCTGGATCTGCTGTTCAATTGCGGCAAGGACGCGCGCCGTTACATGAGGCATGTCAAAGCATGAAGCTGTCCATCGTCGCCACGCTTTACCGCTCGGCCAAGTTCATCGAGGAGTTCCATCTCCGTGCAAGCCAGGCGGCACAACAATTGGTCGGAGACGATTACGAGATCGTACTGGTCAACGACGGCTCGCCCGATTCAAGCCTGGAACTGGCTGTCCAGTTGAGCGAAGCCGATCACCACGTGGTGGTCGTCGACCTCTCGCGCAACTTCGGCCATCACAAGGCCATGATGACGGGCCTGCGACATGCCCGCGGTGAACGCGTCTTCCTGCTCGATAGCGACCTGGAGGAAGATCCGGCATGGTTGCTCTCGTTCAGCGAACAGATGGAGCGCGAAAAGGCCGATGTGGTCTACGGTGTCCAGCAGCAGCGAAAAGGCAAGCACTTCGAGCGTTGGACCGGGCAGGTGTTCTACAAGCTCTTCCGTTTCCTCAGCGGGTTGGATATGCCCGACAATATCGTCGTCGCCAGGCTGATGTCGCGCCGCTATGTGGACGCGCTGATTCAGCACGACGAACGCGAGTTGTTCATGGCGGGCCTGTGGGTCATCACCGGCTTCGATCAGCGTGCGCAGACCATCGACAAGCGCAGTCGTGACGAGACGACCTACACGCTGGGAAAGAAAGTGGCGCAACTGGTCAATTCGATTACTGCCTTCAGCAGTGCACCGCTGGTGGGAATCTTCGTGGTGGGCTGCGCGATCTTCCTGCTGTCGGCCGCCTACACGAGCTATCTCGTCGTCAACTGGCTGCTCCTGGCAAACCCACCCAGCGGCTATACGTCGCTGATGGCTTCGATCTGGCTGCTCGGCGGCCTGATCATCGCATTCGTCGGCGTGGTCGGGATATATCTCGCCAAGATCTATTCCGAAGTCAAACAGAGACCCTACACTATCGTCCGGAACGTCTACCGTCAGGCTGAGACGCGGAGCATCGAATGAAAAAACTCATTATTTTTGGTCTCACCGACGCCGCCGAGCTCGCACTCTATTATTTTTCCAACGACTCCGACTATCAGGTCGAGGCGTTTGCCGTCGATCCCGACTACATGCCGGACGACAAGAGCTTCATGGGATTTCCGGTGGTGGCATTCGATGAAGTCACCCAGATCTACCCGCCAGACCGGTATGTCTTTTTCGTCGCGCTCGGCTATTCCAGGCTCAACCAGATCCGCAAGGAAAAATATCTGGCAGTGAAGGCGCTGGGCTACGAAATGGTCAGCTACATCAGTTCGCGAGCCTCGGTGCTGACACAGGACATCGGCGAGAACTGCTTCATCCTGGAAGACAATACCATTCAGCCCTTCGTGCGCATCGGCAACAACGTTACCCTGTGGAGCGGCAACCACGTCGGACATCATTCGCGTATCGAGGACCACTGTTTCCTGGCCTCGCACATCGTCGTATCCGGCCGTGTGACGATCGGGGAAAGCTGTTTTCTCGGCGTCAACGCGACCCTTCGCGATCATGTCACCATCGGCGAGAAATGCATCATCGGCGCCGGTGCCCTGATTCTTGGAGATGCCGCTGCCGAAGGCGTGTACGTCGGACAAGCCACCGAACGGTCGCGCGTGCCGAGTACCCGCGTCAGGAACATCTGAAGAACCTCATCATTGGCGTGAAGACATCTCATGTGGAAAAAACTAGGCAAGATATTCTGCGCAGAAGGGCAGAGCGATTGGTTGTATTCTCACGCGATGATTCCCATTGCTGAGCAGGTGAACGGCGACCTGTATCGCATCTATTTCTCATCGCGTGACAAGCATAATCGCGGACACGGCGGCTTCCTCGAGATCGACATGCAGGACCCGACCAAGGTCTTGCGCGTCCATCCGGATCCAGTCCTCGAACCGGGCGACCTCGGATGTTTCGACGACAGTGGCGCCTTGCCCAATTCGATCGTCAACGTCGGTGGCCGCAAGCTGCTGTACTACACCGGGATCAACCTGGGCGTAACGGTGAAGATCCGCAACTCCATCGGCCTGGCCGAATGGAACGAGGCCACCCAGCGCTTCGAGAGGCTGTTCCGCGGCCCCGTCATCGACCGCACCCGCGATCTTCCTCACTTCGTCGCCACCCCCGAGGTGCAGTTCGAGGCCGGACGATTCAGGGCCTGGTTCACCTCCTGTGTGCGATGGGAGCAAGGTCCTTCGGAAGCGAAGCACTTCTATCATCTCGAGTATGCCGAGTCCGCCGACGGGATCGAGTGGGAGCGCGACGGTACGGTTGCCATCGAGTTCCGTGACGAACACGAGTACGCCCTGGGTGTGCCGCGCGTGCTCAAGGATGCGGACATGTACCGGATGTGGTTCTGCTCCCGGGCCACGCAGGACTGCCCCACCTACCGGATCCGCTACGCGACCTCGTCCGATGGCGTGCAATGGACGCGACACGATGAGCAGGTGGGAATCGACGTATCGGAATCGGGTTGGGATTCGGAGATGATCTGTTACCCGTTCGTCTTCGATCATGCCGGTCGACGCTACATGCTTTATAACGGCAACGGCTATGGCAAGACGGGTTTCGGGATTGCCGTCTGGGGAGATGAGTGATTCTGATGCAGCGCTGGCGGCCCATGATCAGGCCCATTCTCCGTTACGCAGTCGTCGGCGTCGCCTGCAATGCCATCGGTTATGCGGCCTACCTGGCATTGACGTGGCTGGGCATCCCCTTCAAGCTGGCCATGAGCTTCCTGTACGTGCTTGGCATCTGCATCAGCTTCCTGGGCAACCGCAACTGGGCGTTCGAACATCGCGGCAACGTCGTAGGGACGGCCTGGCGCTTCGGCCTGGCGCACGCAGCCGGGTATGTGCTCAACCTGGCCTTGCTGACGGTGTTCGTCGACAAGCTGGGATATCCTCATCAGTGGGTCCAGGCCGCTGCCATTTTCGTTGTAGGAGGTTTCTTGTTCGTCGTCTTCAAGTTATTCGTCTTTCGTCATGACCAACCGGATGGGAATCAGGCGTGAAGATCTGTTCTGAATGCGAGACGCCGTACGCCTCGGAGCAATGGACTTGCGTCCAGTGTGGACATCAGGTGGCTCGAAAGAACGGTTTTGCCGCGTTTGCGCCAGAGCTCGAGGACAAGCAGGAAGGCTTCAAGGCCGACTTCTACGAGACCTACGCGCATCTTGAAAGCGACCATTTCTGGTTCCGCGCGCGTGGCAGGTTGATTACATGGGCGCTGACGAAATATGCGCCGCGCATGCGTTCATTTCTGGAAATCGGGTGCGGTACCGGCTTCATCCTGAGTCGGGTCGCCGTGGCGCTTCCGAAGGCCAGGTTGCTTGGCAGCGAGATGTTCTCGACCGGGCTGAAGTTTGCCTCCTCTCGCTTGCCCGGTGCCGAGTTCGTGCAGATGGATGCGCGCGATATCCCTTATATCGACGAGTTCGAAGCGATTGGCGCGTTCGATGTCATCGAGCACATCGAGGCGGATACCGTGGTGCTCCAGCAGATGCACCGGGCCCTGAAGCCCGGTGGAATCATGCTGTTGACCGTGCCCCAGCATCAGTGGCTGTGGAGCCAGGTGGATGAATATTCCTGCCACGTGCGGCGCTACGATGCCGCCGACCTGCATCGCAAGGTGGAAGAGGCGGGGTTTTCCGTCGTGCGCAGCACATCGTTCGTCTCGTTACTGCTGCCGGCGATGATGATTTCACGCGGCGCCAAGAAGCAACAGCGGGGCGATACGAGCGAGACCGCCGAATTGGCGGTACCCAAGGCGCTCAATGTGCTGTTTGGCTTCGTGATGTGGCTGGAGTGTTTGCTCATCAAGGTGGGAGTGAGTTTTCCGGTCGGTGCTTCCAGGCTGCTTGTCGCCCGGAAAAAGAGTGGATCTCCCCACTTGGCATAACGACGTGATGTCTAGTTCGACCCGACTAAAATTTGCGTGCGAAGGCTCAAATGGTGGAAGACAAAAAGATCCAGTTCAATCGCCCCTACATGACGGGGAAAGAACTTTATTACATCGCTGAAGCCAAGTTCGGCAATATCCTCGCCGGCGATGGCCCGTTTACCAAGCGGTGCCATGAGTGGTTGACCGAACGTACCGGTTCGAGCAAGGCCTTGCTGACCCACTCGTGCACGGCAGCGCTGGAAATGTCCGCGTTGTTGTTGGACATCGAGCCGGGCGACGAGGTCATCATGCCCTCGTTCACGTTCGTCTCCACGGCCAATGCCTTCGTGTTGCGCGGCGGCGTTCCCGTGTTCGTCGATATCCGTCCGGATACCTTGAACCTGGATGAGACGCTGATCGAGGCGGCCATCACGCCGCGAACCAAGGCAATCGTGCCGGTTCATTATGCGGGCGTAAGTTGCGAGATGGATACGATCATGGAGATCGCCCGGCGTCACAACCTGAAGGTGGTCGAGGATGCGGCGCAGGGGGTCATGGCTGCTTACAAGGGCCGGCCTCTGGGCAGTATCGGGGACTTCGGCGCCTTCAGCTTCCATGAGACCAAGAACGTCATTTCGGGCGAGGGCGGCGCATTGCTGGTCAATGATCCTGCCTATGTGTTGCGCGCAGAAATCATTCGCGAAAAAGGCACTGACCGTAGCCGTTTCTTCCGCGGCGAGGTCGACAAATACACTTGGCAGGAAGTCGGTTCGTCATTCCTTCCAGGGGACGTGACTGCCGCGTTTCTCTGGGCGCAGTTGGAAGAGGCCGAACACATCACACAGTCGCGGCTTGCCATCTGGCAGCGGTATCACGAATTGCTGGCGCCGCTGGAAACCAGCGGGGCACTGCGCCGTCCTATCGTGCCTGCCGACTGCCAGCACAACGCGCACATGTACTACGTGCTGCTGCCCGCAGACGTGCCGCGACAACCGGTGCTCGATGGCCTCAAGCGAGAGGGAATCAATTCGGTCTTCCATTACGTGCCCCTACACTCCTCGCCGGCTGGCCAGCGTTACGGCCGTGTCCATGGCGCCATGGACAACACGGTAAGCCTCTCGGAACGCTTGCTGCGACTGCCGCTATGGGTAGGCATGTCGGACGAGCAGCAGGAACGCGTGGTGGACGTCTTGCGGGACGAACTGTGTCGCTGAGTCGACAAGCACTCTTGCCGGAACTCGGCACGATCCCGAGCCCGAGTTTTATCGCAGCAGCTTTCGGCTCGGCGCGTTCTTTGTAGCTCAGGAAGGCCAAGTACTCCGCCAGTGTGCGTGGTCTGAAGCGAGTTTCGGCTTCGTGGCGCTATCTGGGGAGTCCTTTCGACGTAAAACCAGCGCGGGAGCCCTCCCGACAGTGCAGCGAGGTGCCAGTCAAAAAGGCTGCTGGCAGCTCCAATCAACTGAGAAGCTATGACCCAATCGGGTATGAAACCCCAGAAACGAAAAAGGCCCACCGTAAGGTGAGCCTAAGTCGTTGTTCTATATGGTGCGGCACCAGACGAACGGTATGTTTCGGGGAGGCTAGGTTTTTCGGGCGTCTGGAGTTCGGTGGAAATTTTTACGTACCCCAACTAGTAACTATAAATAAATCAGCTATTTATGGTCGTCAGTGGAATCGAATCCGGGATTCATAAGGCGTTAGCACGTTATCGGCCTGCACATAAATTATCCAGAGCAGCGTATGGCCCGGTAAACCTGCTGAGGTTGAACGTCGCCGACTATTACCGCCATGCTCAGAATCAGTCAGCGGCGAAGTCGTCGACTCAAACTGAGTCCGCTAGCTCGGACTGGAGGTACTTAAACGGTGCAAACTGCGTGCTGGAGGTCACTGTAGAGACCACTCTAGACGATCAAAACTGGACTCCGAAATTCCATTTAAGAGTGATATCCGGTGTGGTTACCTTGTTTCGCAGCAATTGCATCGCTGAATCAGCAGCTTTAAAGCAATCATCAGGCAGGCAGATGGCTGTGACGGGCTGGTGCATCAGCACATTTCGTACACGATCTCGGAGATCATCTATAGCTCCATATTGAGCAGAGGTAATGATACTGTCTTTTTCTAGGTCAATCAGTATTTCATACATTGTAGGTTTTTTGGTGTTCTTACCTTTTGCTTTTAGTAGCCATAGTTCTTTAGCTACAGACTCGATCACAAACCAAAGCATTGTAAACGAACCTCTAAAATCGTGATTCTGATATGCAGATTTAGCCCTGGCAATGAATGCAAGACGTTTAATCAATACAGGATCATCAACGGCTGTTTCAAATTGTTGTAGGGCAGTGCTTATGGTAGCTTTTTTAACCTTGGTAAAATTCGACCATGTTCCAATGTCGTGATGGGCCACGCGAGCCCCATCCATTACTAAAGATGTACATCTTGCTGCCATTAGAGATATGTTGTTTGAATGGCTTTTTCGCACAGGCATGCCTCCCCTAAAGCTAACTCGACAAGTGTTTGCAATTGAGACCGCGGAAAAAGAAATTTCACCGGAGTCCAGGCATTTTATAGACTCTGACTCTATAAATAACTGCATTACATTTGCATAATCCATATGCTCGTCCCACCACTGAACGGCCTGATTTATTTGGTCTGGATCACTCATTGGTGGTCTTGTTTTGGCAAGTTCCGTCATTCGAAGGAGCATCATTCCATCAATACATACAGCCGCAGCGAATTTTTCCGCGTGATGCCAGATGACAGGTTCCGGAATTATACCTCTAAGTTTTTTACGCTCGACTTGGTCATCAAAATCAATCCATTCCTCAACCCAAAAGCCTTTCTCGTCGTAGAATCCAATAAAATCTTCAATCCCATCGTTAATTGATTCTAAGTTCAAAATTAACATCCTTAAAAATTTACGGGTGAAAAATGGGGGTAGACCACGATTTTCGTTCTTGAATTGAAAGCGTGGTCTGACCCCTTATTCCGCATGGATTCTCCACGCAGATAACGCGTGTTCAGAGTCTTTGAGTGATCAGCGATTCAGAACCTTGCTGATGTCGACCAGCTTTTTTCCGTTACTTTTGGTGAGGTTGTACATTTCGGTAATCAACGTATCGATTTCGTCAATCAAGTCTGCTCGCTCTGCCTTGGTTGTACTATTGCGCAGGGTGTTAAGACGATTGGTAATGATCCGCTTCTTACCTAGCAAGCTGTAGTCCTTCACATTTCCGTAGATTTCCCAGTAGTCGTAACTTGGGTACTTCAGTGCGATTTCTGAGATGTTTACGCCACTTTCCAGCAGTTGATTCATTTCTTTCAGTTCGTGTTGCGCAATGCTCATCAGCGTTTACTCGTCCTTGTGACAGCGGGCGGGGCGCTCGCCAAAACGGATAGAGAATAACCAGCCAAGATAGAGAATTGCCACCTTTTTGATATCACTGATAAAGAAACTTTGTGAGTGCTCAGGAAGGTATTGTTACGAATTCATTTGCACCAGCAGATTTAGATAGCAGGAGAGGCCGATCATGCAGAGAGTGTCGGCAGTTTCGAGAGGGAGTGTCAGGCTTGGGGGGGCGCGTGGTCTGATGTCTAAGTCGTCAAATTTATAACGGGGTATTTGATCAGGGGGCGGTGTCGCGGACAGGAGCAGCCATTCAATGTGTCTATTAAGTCAGGGGCGATTCAATACTTTCTCTCAGGTTCTCGCTAGCGTAGGAGTTCGCTGACGGAAGGAGGCTGCAGACGGGAAGCCGTCTGCTTAGGCGAAGGGTTAGAACCTTCTGGCGTTAGGATAATAAGCCGAGCATCAATGCCGCGGACCGTAGTTTCGATTCGATCCATCTCACTAGGGACGTCAGGTAAGTACAACAAAATGCCGTTTTTAATCCCACTGATGAGTAGGTAATGCTCAATTTGCGCGATGACGTTCTGGTAATTATTTCGCATGAGGCGCCGCTTGAGTTCGATAATCACGCGCTCGTCACCGCGTTCAATCAGCAGATCTGCACGAAACGGCTTATCGGCGTCCAATCGCGCTTCGGTTTGCACCGATAACTCGGGAGCGGCGGAGGAAAGGAACCCGTGAAGAGCGCCAACAACTTGGGATTCACTTACCCTACTAAAGGATGTGGTAACAGAAGGCATGTACATGGCGCAGAACTGTGATATGAGTTCCGTCACCCGGACCAAAAGGTCGGCGTTAACCGTTGCCGCCAAATTAGCCGCTAATGCACCCTTTTGAGCTTCAGCTTCCGCCTGTGACCGCATGTAGGCAAGCCGCTCAGCGATTTGATCTAGAAGCAAACATGAAAAAGCTGAGACAGATACTATGGCAAGGAATGCCTCACTTTCATCAAAGTCTAATTTGTAGTCATGCGTTGAAGGATTGCGCCACTCGGTTCTATAGTTCGTCAGTTGACTAAGGACTCTAGTCCGGAATATGTTATTTTCTTCAAGATAGTTCTCTATGTCGTACGGACGCTTCTTTGCCGGATCCTGACCTGCGAGAACTCGGTAGGCCTCTTTTATACTTCCTTCGAACGCTTGATTAGTTCGATAAATAGAGTCGGTAAATGCAGTGTCGTCTTCACTGTCTTGGCCGCGAGATAAGTGTCTGAATGCTGTTTCTATGTGCAACAGCACAGCCTTTAGCCCTGGGACATAATCGCCCTCATCAAGGACGTCGATCTTCTTTCGCAATGTATCAACTAAGTCCATGTCTTCTTGATCTTATGGTCTAACGTTTAAGCCAACGAGCAGCCAAAAGTGTAGCCTTTGGCTGCTCAGCGGACAAAGTGATCGACAGTTGAACGCCAATTATTCGAAAAAAGAGCGGCACGATTCGAGGTCCATATATTTTTCTGCTCGTGTTGTAGGTAGCACCTTACGGAATCACGTGCCTAGTGTCCATGGTCCACTTCCGGTCGATTGTGTTGAAAAAGTTTAGCATAGTTTCGGCAGCAGAAAAGTATGCGCCTGAGATTGAAATTTTTACTTTCGGTATCGGTTACCGGACTCGATTTCACGTGGCAGCGTCCTAACAAGGCGCTTTCATCGTTCGATCTTCTGGTCGTTTCAGAAAATCGACTGTTTTCAACAGAGTCGGCCAGAAGCTGCCATTCGTGATGTTCAATCGTCAGCGAAGTCCGAAGAGCTGATACCGGCCACTTGATTAGGGGCTCAATAGAACCCCCCACAGGAGATGCTCACGGATAGCCATAATTTCACGCAGGACATTCCTAACGTACTTCAGAGCGCAGCGGGCTCGAAGCCATGCCACTTAGCTGAGTTTAGATAACGGGCATGACCCGCGATGGGAACTCCTAACCGTGTCCTAAGCTTGTCCAGTTCTTGTTTGTTGACTAACTGAGTTTTAGAGTCTGAAGATGTGCTTATTTCTGCGAGGTGTTTTAAAGCCTCTTCAACACCCTGAGACATAACTGGCTTATAGATTTCAAGATAACGGAAGGTTGCATGCTTATGCTCATCATGACCGTAAGGTCCTTCGTGGATAACTCTAACAAGAGAGTATTTTGCTTCAATTAATGGCTTTGCAATGTGCTGGGGGATTCCAGACTCTGCAAATTCCTCCCTCAACTCTCGGTGAAGTGCATCTACTTGTTCACGCCCTGTTCTAGACTTAAACCAAGTCATGAAGGTTCCAAAGTAGCGGGATTTTAAATACCCACGAAGGTCGTAAATTAAGTCTTTATCAGTTGAGGATTTTTGTTCAGACTGAAACTCAATATTATCAAGCACCGTCCTAGCGTCTTCATGGAATTTTATTACACCTCCGAAAGGTGCAATATATTCCTGCCGATGACGATTCCTTACTAGAATAATCTTCCCCTCAAATTCATATCGTACCAAACAAGCCATCGAGATGCGAATGTCCTTCCTGAACAAATACACATAGCTTTTGACTAGAGGGGCTAGATGGTCATTGTGTTTAAAACAGGCCTTGATCAAAGCCAGAATGGCTCCTGTAGGTGTTGGAACGTCCATATTTTTAAACTCATCTGTTGGATTGAGCAGCTAAAATAATGCTAAGGGCGCGTACGGCTCACTTCATACGCTTCCTTCAATCGCACAAGGGCTAAACTTGAAGAAAAAAAGGTTTCTGAAGAGATCATTTTCCGTGTTTGAGTCAAGCCTTGACCGGACTAGCGTCGCTGACTTTTCTCATGAACGAGACGGAATAGTTCGGCCTGATATTTGGCGTCGTTCAAAGCGTCATGATCCCCTTGAAGGGAAGGGAGTACGTTCTTATCGATGGAGCTCGATTTGGTGTCGTACCAACTGCATCCTGTGGCTCCCATAAACAGAGCTTTGATATCCAGTGCAGTGAATCCAAATGGGTTCTCTCCGTGGTATTTCAAGAAATAGTAATTCACGAAAGACCAATCGAAGGGAGCATTGAGACCCACGAAGACCGGCGAGCAATTTTCTGGGACGTTCTCCGCAATCCAGTCTGCAAATTTTGCCATGGCCTCCGCAGGTGGTAGCCCATCTTTTTCGGCCTGTTCCAGGGTCAAACCTGAAACATCCAAGGCCGCCTTAAGTGCTCGGTCGGTAATCGGCTTAAGCATTACAGTAAACTCAATCTCGGGCTGATATGCCAGACATGCCCCTACAGTAAGCATGCTGTGCTCACTGACGACGGGACCAGCGGTCTCGATGTCCACCGAAATAAAGACTTCTCGTTTTTGGCTCATTTTTTTACTCCGGTCAGCGGTAGTTGAGTCATCCTGCCATTACTGGCGAAGGCTGGATATCACGAGCGGCCTGATGAAAATGCTCCACCTTCAGCGGCGAGTCGGGAAACGCTAGCGACACTGCAGCTGGATAGAGGCGGGTGCGGATATCAGAATATGTCCACGCAGGCTTACCGTCTTTGGCGGCGGTAGCGTTTACAAGCTTGCTCACTTCGCCTGCGGAAATATCCATATCGGAAAGATCCTTGGTGAACAACTCATGGCGCTCAGCATCTGAGGGACGTAGAAATTCCTCAACTATCGACGCACGCCGTAGCACAGCCGCATCCAGTGCGCTTAGCCGGTTCGTGCAAAGGATGGCGAATATTCGCCCTCCATGGTCGCGAAGATTATCAATGGCCTGGATCAGCGTGTTGACGCCAACTTTGTCCTCATGATGGCTATGCTCCTGGCTGCGCGAAGCGCCAAGGGAGTCACCTTCGTCAATGATCAGAAACGCGCGGCCATTCCCCTTTCCGATTGACTTAGAAATTTCGTCGAACGCCTGCGATATCAAGGTACCCATCTCACCGACTTTGCCGGTGCCGCGGACCTTGTTGCTAAGCTTAAAGAGTATGGCATCTTCAATTTTTGCGTCACGTGCCAAGCGGTTTGCGATTGCTTCGGCGTTTGCGGTCTTTCCGGTACCAACATCGCCATGGAAGATTGCCAGCGGATATTGATCAGCAAGCAGACCGACGACCGTTAGTACCTGCTTGTGATGTTTTTTGCTCCATTTTTCGAGTTCATCTGCTTGCAGTAAAAGTTGCAACTTTTTCTGAACTCGCAAGTACCGAGCTTCGAAGCCAAGAAGCTTGCTAGCTAGCGTGTCTAATTGCTTGTCCGGAAGGTCTTTCCTTACCTCGAATACAGCTGAATTACTCATACAAAATCATTCCTGTTTACGCCAAACCCATTGCTGCTGTACCCGCGCTCACCTGAGATTGAAAGGTTGGTGTGGCTGGTGTCCGCAGATGTTGAACCCCACGATATCTTCAGAGGCATTTTGGCTACCTGCTCGATCTCTGCCCAATAACTATCGGTGGGGGAAAGCACTATGCGAATCTTGCCATCTGGGGTTGCAGGCCACAGGACCCCACCGGGTCTTCTGGTACCAGACGCTCCCTCGTTTTGAAACTGATATTTGACAGCCACGATTTCCTTTTCCGCAGCGGACATCAGAGTGACATCAACTTTATTCAGATAGTTTTTCTTAGCAAGCAACTCGATGTCATAGGCATAATTTTTCGCCACGTCTTCGGTCATCGCTTTTGTGCTACCGGCAATCATCATCAGGTCTGCCTTAATGCTACTAACGACCTTTTCTACATCAGCGACCGTGTAGGTAGTGGTCTCAGTACTCGAGTAAGACGCGGTCATCTTTAATCCCTTATCTTGAAGCGGTTGCCGAAAATCTCTTTCCAGGTTGCTTCGTCTTGTTGAGTAGATGCGTAATGCGCAGTTTCCCAAGCGTCATAGGCGGCCAGGGAAATCTTCACCTTCTCGTCTTCTGTGATTCGCGAAGCGACATTGTTTTCGTGGTTGGCCGGATCAACAATCACCACAGGATCTGAAAACGTCTTTTTCGTCTTACCGTTGTTTTCCGGAAAATCGATTCGCTCACCCAGCTTCGTCTGAGCGATGTAACCTAGAAATTCGCGAAAGCGCAGTTCGATGCTCTGAGCCGGCCCATCACGATCCAGCAAGTAAGCCAGGATTAGCTCAATGTGGAACGATTTCAGCCCAGGTGGATTCGCAAAATTTTTCCAGCGCTTAGCCATTCGAACCAAGGTGCGGTAGTGCTTATCCGTTTTCTTCCTATCGCTGACAAATTGAATGTGGCAAGGCGCACAGGTCAGGTTCTTTTCCTTCGTGTCCTTGTCGAACTGCCAACCATGGTCAAGGTTGGTCTCGTCCTGAATGACAGGTACCACGTCGACGCTTAGACCACTTTTCACAAATGTCACAGTTGCCGCGCGCCGTTGGATCTCGAAATCTTCAACGTCTTTGGTGGGATATATCTTCAACAGCAAAGAGTGGATCAGGTCGTTCAGGCTGTCGCTCGTCGCTTTATCGAGACTCTGGCCGCTGATGTAGAACACTACGTCGACGTCGATAGGGTCTTCTGTGGTCTTGGTCAAGATGGTGTATTTCGCAAACGAACCCGCCTTGACCACTCTCGTAATCTTTAAGTCGGACTGGGCTATGACGTGCTTGCGCAGTTCGCTAATGAGATTATCGACCTGTCCGTGGTATTCCGTCCGCTTTGCAGCCGAAAGCCGCAACACGTTGCTGTCGTAGTACTGGAGGTTTGAGTTTGTCAGCGACATTTGTTCTCCCAGTTTTTATTGGTCAATGACGCGGTTAGTTTTGGCATTAAGAATTCAGCGACAGACCACAGGCGATGTAGTCAACAGTGACTGCAGCGGCGGCCTGTGAAGCCCAGTGATGGAACCGACTGTCTTTCTTCGAGTCTCCGAAGTCGCTGATGCCGCGAATCATCAACACCGGCTTGTTATGTGCTTCGCAAGCCGCGAAGACCCCGGCGCCCTCCATTTCGGCCACTTCAATTTTTCCGTGCAATTCGCGCAACTGAAGAAATTTTTCAGGGTCACGAATTAGCCACTCCCCGCTTGCGACGGTTGCCGCCTTAGGGACGACGCCTTGCGCCACTTTAGTGCCCTTGGTACTCGCAGGAAGGACAATATCCATACGCTCGTATATGGGAGTAAGACGCGCCGTCAATCCGGCAGGATTGGATAGGTAACTCGCGAGATCTTGGCGAACCCGGAACGCCAACTTTGTCATTTCAGGTCGGGGCTCAATCACGCCATTAGCCAACACGGCCTGCCCGCCATAGGCGACGATGCGCTCTGCTATTACCACTTCCCCTAGAGCACACTTTTTGCGAATGCCGGCCGCAATCCCCATCATCACCACATTATCGGGCCTAAATTCAGTGAGCAGCGTCGCAGTCACCACGGCTGCATCGACGTTGCCAGCATTTGCAAAGCACGCAACCATGCAGCTAGCTACTCCACCATCTCGGCGAATAACCGGCGCCTTCCAGGTGTGAAGGCCTGAGGTTGTGGTAATAGCGACCGCATCTTCAGCAATGCCAAGGGCCTGCTTCGCAGCTGCAAGCTCGATCGGTAAAGCTGTCAACACAAGTACGTCTGGCGGCAGCGCCGAAATTCTCGCCTGCTCCTCCTCAAAAAAAATGTTAACAATCCGCTTGGCGATATCGGAAATTGGCAGCACCGGTTCTTGAAGAGAAAGTGAAGGAAGCCTTTTTACAACTGTGTTTCCAGAGAACGGCATGTAGTTCAGAGGTGTGGTTCGAAAAGACCTCAGTACGCTAAGAGCGCCTTCACCGTCCTCACTGTTTGCACCCAGTTCCAAGTCTAGTGGTAGAACGGGAGCTGACTTTTTTATCATCTTCCGAGCTCTATCCACTACCCCCTTACCTCCACCCAAGACGACCATCAGCGTGGCATGAGCCACCTGCTCATCGCCCACATTGCCGCCGGTCACGATTTCCTCGTCCATTGGAACTAGCTCTGCTACTCCTCGAGCAATCATCCCGTTCAAGAGGTCGCGTTGCTCTCGGCTGGCTTTCGTTTTCAGCCTTTCATGAGAGGCCACAACCTTTAGTCGCGGCTTTTCGTGCTCACCCGGGAAGACCTGATTGATGGCCTGAGCGACCGTCCAATCAAAGAGAAGAGGCTTGTTGTCGGCATTGACTGGTTCGGCGGCGAAATACGCTACGAAACCTCCTCCACCCGCGAGGGCTTCTTTGACGAAGGCATCGACAAATTCATGCGCCTTGTCGATCTGCGTGTTATCGGTGGCAGTTGAAATACTGCCTGCGAGAAGAATCCAGCTATTGGCAAGTGCAAGGGGGGCGTTCATCAGCGGTACCGTTTGAATTTTGACTGCTCTCCAGCGCGTTTTAGAGAAGCACGCAGCTGATCCTTTGTCTTTTTTTGCGCAGCCGAATGCTCAGGCCTTCCACAAATTTTATGACGCGTGAATGTGCTCAGTAAGCGAGATTTGGCGTTGGGTGAATAAAAGGAGTGGAAGGGTTTCAGATCAGAGCTGCGGCATTTATTTGATTGCAGCGCATCGCTATCGCGCATGTACCTGCCATCACGCAAATCGTGAATGGATACGGCTTGATGATGAATCTTAGGGATAGTTCGCAAATACGGGGCTAAACGCTCTGCTGTGAGAGCCCGTCTTCTTATGGCTCTGCATGTCGTGGCCATCATGTTTAATTCCTTCCCTGGTGTCATCTGAGCCCATGCTTAATAAATGGGGTGGCTAAAGGCCATTTTCAATGGCTGTGTGGAAATTTGATATGGCACCAGGCTTTAGCGGTTTAGCACGGTTCGTTCATTCAGTCTGGCACTCAAGATGCCGAGGTGAGGAGGAGTCCATTCCATTGCTTCTGGCCGTTTTCTGACCTTAATTTAGCGGTTGAACTGCCAGGATTTTCCTAGGCGATAAATGAGTAATTGCGTGGTCAGCAAATAGTAATAGCGCGTCGATTCAGCGTGCTGGTTTAGGTGGTGGTTCAAAAACCACGCAAGGTGTTTTCTCTGCCAAGTCCATGGATTCTCGCGTTGCCAGCGATCAGCAATGGCTGCTTGGATAGTGTTTGCCTGACGAAGGTGGCGTTGTCGTGTTGCAGGTGATCCTGCCAGCACGCCCGTTAGAAACAGCTCCATATCGAATGGTTTGCTCATGGTCGGCCGCCGATGTACGCCGAAACTACGTCGATACGACCGTGCCCCAGCTCATAGCTCATTTGTGCGCGTGCCTCCTGATCGAGGCGCCGGTCGAGCTGGCAGCACCTGCCAATGTTGATGGGGGCGAGATGCTGGGTGATTTGCTCGTAGCGTTCGCACGCATAGGCTGCCCGCAATTCGTGGAAGCCTTTGAGGTTGTGCGTATGGAGGACCTCCCGTGCGGGGCGGACGATTCCCTGTTGGAAATTAAGGTAGCTTTCGTTCGGTGCTAATAGGTTGCGGCTGCCAAGCGGTAAGACCTGCTCGGCATATCTGAGTGCTTCGCGAACATGGTTATCCACCATTATCCAGCGAGGTGCTGTTGCTCCGCCGCGGCCACCTTTGGTGCCGTCCTGGATGTTGATCCTCCCGAGTTGCTCGGCTTCCCGTTGCAGTCGAGGAAGGTCGGCCAAAATCGCCTCACGCAAACGCATACCGGTGGCTCGCGCTAACTGAGCGATGGCCGCGACGCGCGTCTGCTGGTTTTCGCAAAGTACCTCTACGATCCGCTTCACCTGTTCGCGGTCTTGGCCTTGCGGCACTGAACGACGAACAGTGGTGCGCCGCATTCCCAGCGCCTTACTCGGGCTCGGCACTTTCACATACTGATCACCGCGAAGCGCGGCCATGGTCCGATTCACACTGGACAACCGGTTTTGCGCAGTGGCGATGGCCAGCTCACCCTGTTCAACTTGTTGGCGCAGATGTCGGGCGTAGTCCAGCAAGGTCTGCCAATTAATCTGCCGCGCATCGTTAAACCCCGGCCCTTCCTCCGACCGACACCAGCGTACAAACGCCTGCCAGCGATCACTGTGCGCCTTGACCGTGCCGTAATGCCCGCCGCCAAACAGATCGCGCAACGCCTGTGGCCCGGCATAACTCAATTGCCGGCCATAGCCAAAATTCCGCCCATCCCGTCTGCCTACCAATGCCATAATCAAACGCCTCTTGAAGCCAAACTTTTAAAACCATCCCCACGTCATCCCGCCAAGAATGCTGAGTGTTATCAGGGATCAAGGCCCCTGCGACCTGTGAGGGTTGTCCACTAACGCGGGACTGGCGGCTCTTTACGACCGGGAGCTTGGGCATCTCATGATCTGGCCTCCTGAGCACTTCCGAGGAAGTGGGCGGGTGGAGGCTGCATTGGCTGACGAGACCAGCGCCGCGAGATCCTGAGTCAGGTGAAGGCATTAATGCGATGACAGGGGCATGCCTGACTGTCAGTCAGGTGCAGTCCATTCCGTAGGCTGCGGCACCATCATCTGCATCGCTGTTGCTGGTGATTTCGGTGTTTGTCACGCCGATTGTCACGAGGGGGAATGCCGCAAAGCCTTGTACGAGTTGGGCTGCAGCAGTGGTAGGAGCGCCCGTCTCTTTCCGGGAGAAAGAGACGGGCGCAGGTTGGCGCAGTGAAATGGCCAAGCGGATAGCTTGCTGCTGGGCTGCTGGGCTGCTGGGCTGCTGGGTAGCGGGGATGTATTTGCCGCAATGGCAATGATCTAAAGTAGGCATCCATCACTCGGCGAGTGACCGTGCGAGCCGCCGGACGCTTATCGCACTTTGGGTGAACCACCACGGTGTGGCGTAGCCTTAGAGGTTCTGGCTACCTGGGTTGCTGTCAGCGACAGCGCTTTGCCTGATCTTTTCTACGCCTGTGGATAATTCAGGTCAAGGCTCGAGTTTTTGGGAGCTCTGCGGCTGTGGATGAAATTATCCACCGGTGGAAATCTGTGGTTTTCCACAGACAGTTGCGCGGGCTTTAGATTTTTTAAGTGAGGTCCATCCAAGCAGGGCGGCTTTGCAGCCCTGCTTGGATGGACCCGCGTGGAAGGGCGGACTGCGGTGATCTCATTGGCTTACCCACGTTTGGATGCACCACGGCTATTTTGTAGGGCAGTGATGTTGTCGCCGACTGGGTGAGCGAACTCGTGGGGAGTCACATGCCCATGGCGGTTGGCGTCGATGTAGTTGCTCCACCACGCCATGATCAGCCGGCGCTGTTCGAGGAATTCGGCCTTGTGGATATACGCGGCGCGCACGCGGTTGCGTTCCTTATGGCTCATTTGTCTTTCGATGGCTGCGTCGGTCCATAACCCGGACTCCAGTAGGGCGCTACAGGCCATGGTCCTGAAGCCGTGGCCGCACACCTCCTTGCTGGTGTCATAGCCGACGTTGTGGAGCATGGTGTTCACCGTGTTCTCGGACATGGGCTTCCAGTACTTGTGGTCGCCCGGTAGCACCAACTCTGAAAAGCGACTGAGGCTGCGCAGGCGCTCCAGTATTTCGATGGCCTGCGGCGATAGCGGAACCATTTGAATGTCGCCGTTCATCTTCGTCCCACGTGTGGAGTTGCGTACCCCTTCAATCGGTGCGCGTGTATCGGGGATTTCCCACATGGCGCGTTGGAAGTCGAACTCACTCCATCGAGCGAAGCGCAGCTCGCTGGAGCGGACGAACACATGCAGAGTCAGCAGCACGGCAAGGCGCGTCAGCTCGCGGCCGTTGTAGTTGTCGATACGGTGTAGCAGTTCGGGTAGGCGGTTGAGGGATAGGGCCGGGCGATGGACTGTGCGCGGCGCGTGAATCGAGCCTGCCAGATCCAGTGCAGGATTCATGGTGATCTGCCGGGCTCTTTTGGCCCCGCGCATGATGGTGGATAAGTAGTTCTGTACCCTTAACGCCACATCCATGGTGCCGCGTTCCTTGATGCGCTGGGTGATTTCTAGCAGATCGTGGGTATCGAGTTCAGCGATGGGGCGTTGGCCGATCAGCGGGAAAACGTGGGTGCGCAATCGGCTCATTACGGTTTTTGCGTGGCCTTCGGTCCAGCGGCGGGACATATCAGCGTGCCACTCCAGAGCAACGGTTTCGAAAAGCAGTGCCGCCCGTTGGGCTACGATCTTGGCCTTTTTCTTTTCTTCCATTGGATCGAGGTTGTCGAGCAGCAACGCCTTGGCTTCGTCTCGCTTACGTCGTGCGACGGAAAGGGTAACGATGGGGTAATTGCCGATGATGAGCGTGCCTTCCTTGCCGCTGGCCTTGGTGTACTTCAAGCGCCAGGTCTTCACGCCATTGGGTTTGACGAAAAGGTACATGCCGCCGCCGTCGAACAGTTTGTAGGCGCGTTCGCGGGTTTTGGCCGTGCGGCATTGCAGGTCGCTGAGGGGGATCGCTAGACGTGGCATGGGGGTACGCGCTCCTGACCGGGAAATCGCAGTACCCCTAACATACCCTCGGGGAAGGGGGATTTTGTTGGATCCCGACAGAGGGTCCTGGAACGAAAAAACCCGCCAAAAGGCGGGTTTTCGGGGCTTCCAGAGCATTCGGTGGAATGCAATGGAGCCTAATGTGGTGCCGGCACCAGGAATCGAACCCGGGACCTACTGATTACAAGTCAGTTGCTCTACCATCTGAGCTATACCGGCGTGTCAGGGCGACGATT
The DNA here is from genome assembly GCF_003097365.1 of Pseudomonas sp. B1(2018). Lineage (NCBI taxonomy): Bacteria > Pseudomonadati > Pseudomonadota > Gammaproteobacteria > Pseudomonadales > Pseudomonadaceae > Pseudomonas > Pseudomonas sp. B1(2018). Next base: position 304,124 of record NZ_PYUK01000006.1, on the reverse strand, counting down.
ATAGCGATTGGATAGGTTCTGTAAACCCCTGAATTCTGACTATTTTTACGCGGGCTTCGGGTCAGGCGCGCAGCAGGGTTTTCTTGAGTTTCTGAATGGCTTTCCAGGTTCGACTGTTTTGCATTGAGCGCAGCTGTGCTTCGGCCTGTTCGGCGCGGTGCAGGGCGGCGGCGAGCTGGTTTTCGGTGTCGCTGACGGGGTGGCTGAAGTTGTGGCCTTTGCAGAACTGGAACTCGTCCAGGTTGCACGGCGGGATGTCGAAGGCGGGTTTGAGGTTTAGGTGTTCTTCGGCGAGGTAGTAGGTGTTGATGCCGTCGAACAGGATGGACTGATAGCCGGCGTCGGTGACGAGGGTTTCCCAGGTCTGGTCGCGCTCCCACGGGGTTTCGATGAGGATGACCCACGGCCGCCACTGGGTGAAGTCCATGCCGCGCAGGACGGTCTCTTCGTGGCCTTCGACATCGATTTTCAGGAAGTGGATAGCGCGGCCCTGGGCGTGTTCTTCGCAGATGGATGTCAGGGTGCGCGATTGGACGGTTTGGCTGCGCACGTCCATGCCGGCGTCTTTGTGCATCTGCGCCATGGCAGGGTCGACGGTCGAGAGGCCGGTGCCGGCGATGCCGTAGAAGGTCAGGGTGTCGGCGCTTTCGCCGGCCACGCATTGCAGGTTGGTGTCCTTGGGGCGTTGCTGGCACAAGGCTTCGTAGTAGTTGGGCATCGGCTCGACGTTGATACCGGTCCAGCCGTTGTCGTAGAACGCCTTGGTGACCGAGTCATGGGTGGGATCGTTTGCCCCGACGTCGATGTAGAAACCGTTCTCGACGGTCTTGAGGGCGCGCCACAGGCGTATGTCTTCGAAATTCTGTGCGTAAGAAATGAACGTCACGGGCGCATCCTGTCGAAAGAATTTTCTTGTTCGTGGCCGCGCTACGGGCTGCCTTGCGTGTGTGTATATCAAGAGAAGGGAAAGGGTGCAATTTCCCCTGTCTGCGGTCCGGGATTAGGCATTTATGTCGTTTTGGTTAAATGCTTATGCACAATGGCATTGGCAGCGCACCGGGTTTAGGCCGAATTTGTGGATCCGTTCTCATTTGTCCGCAAATACCTGTTTTTTCGATTTTTTATGCAGGTGTACAAAAAATGAACAGAAGGTTTCAGCCCTAAAACAGGCGTGGATATTGGATCCACGATTATTTCATCAACAGAGTTATCCACAGGCTGGCTGTGTTTAAGCGTGTTCGGCCAGGAGCAGGAAATTACGCGGCGTGAGCGGTGTTTCGCAGAACGTACCGACGCGGACGCTGTAGCCCTGTTCGGCGAGGAAAAGTGCCCGGTCGAGAACCAGCCAAAGCTCCAGCGGGCGTCGGAAAAGTCCGCGTAGCAGCTCAAGGTTGCGCACCTCGGCCAGACGCTGCCAACCGGCAACTTCAAGCGCTGGCCAATCTTGCGGGCCGACTGTGGATAACTCTTTGAGTGCGGCCAGGTGATGGCAGTAATCGGCGAAGGGTTTGTCCAGCCAGGCGCTGGGCAGGGAAGGGGTCGGCAGATACTCGTCAATGCCCCGCAGTTGCCGTTGCAGCAAGTCGAAACCCAGGCGCCGGGCCATGGAGGTGTCCCGTTGACGGCGCACGCGGGCGCCAGCGGTAACGGTTTCGCTCATGGGCAGCGCGAGGTCGTCGAGGGAAAGCTGCAGGCCGGAGCCTTGGGCGGCCGAGGAAATCGGCGAGTATTGGGCAAGACTGATCCGGTTGTAGCAGCACGGCGCGATGGCGAGCTGTTTGCAGGCTGTGGCGCTGGCGAGTCGAATCAACCGCACATGCAAATCACCGCAGGCGTGAAGCGCGACGGGCGTGTGGTGCGCACTTAGTAAAGTAGCGGCGTCTGCCGCGAGCACATCCTGTTCAATATGCAGCGCATGCAGGTGATGGCGCTGGCTGAGTGTCTGGCCGCTGGATACCAGTGCCGGGTCATATTCCAGGCAAGTCAGTTGTTGCCCCGGTTGCAGCAGGCGGCGCCCCAAGTGTCCCTTGCCCGAGCACCAGTCCAGCCAATGCTTCGGTGTTTCGGAAAACTGCAATCGACTGGCGAAGGCTTCGATCTGCTGCCATTTGCGTCCCGGTACATCGACGTTCAGTCGATGGCCGGCCGCATCGAGTGTGTGCGCAGGCAATTCATCCACAGCACTCAATGCAACGGACATCGATGCCAAGGAAGCAAAGGGTTCCGGCGCATTCAGGAGGGCAGGTTGATTGTGGGCGTTTTCCGCGTCTTCCAGTGACCGTTCGCGTAGCCATGCGGCCAACGCTGGGTAGGACGCTTCCCAGGGAAGCTGCAGATGAGTAAACGGCCGGGGTTTCCACAGTGCCTGGTGCTCTGTCAGAAACGCATCCAGTGCGGTGAAGCGGGCGAGCAAGGCATCGCCCGTCAACACGTCCGTATCAACGCCCTTGGCAGGCATCGACGCGCAACCAGCGCTCCAGCAGCTTGAAGCCGCGCACCAGCACGTAAGCCATCACCAGGTAGAACATGCCCGCGGCGAAGAAGATCTCCACCGGCAGGTAGGTCCGGGCAATGATGGTGCGGGCCATGCCGGTCAGTTCCAGCAAGGTCACGGTGCTGGCCAGGGCGCTGGCCTTGAGCATCAGGATCACTTCGTTGCTGTAGGCCGGCAGGCCGATGCGCGCGGCGCGCGGCAGCATGATGAAGAACAGCGCTTTTGGCCTGGACATGCCCAGTGCCCGTGCCGCTTCGATCTCGCCCGGTGGAATCGCCTGAATGGCGCCGCGCAGGATTTCCGCGATGTAGGCGGCCGTGTGCAGGGTCATGGTCGCCGTGGCGCACCAGAACGGATCGCGCAGATAGGGCCACATCGAACTGTTACGGATAACGTCGAACTGCGCCAGGCCGTAATAGACCAGGAACAGTTGAACCAGCAGCGGCGTGCCCCGGAAAAAGAAGATGTAGCCGTAGGGAAAGGCCCGCACCCACCACAGGCGCGACGAGCGGGCGATGCCCAGCGGAATGGCCAGCAGCAAACCGGCGATCACGGCGATAGCCACCAGTTCCAGGGTCAGGGTCGCGCCCTGGGCCAGTTTCGGCAGCCACTTGATGATGACTTCCCAGTTCATTGGGTGCTCCTCGCGAAGCCGCGGGCGGCGCGTTTTTCCAGGAAGTGCATGCCGGTCATCGCCAGCACCGTCAGGCCCAGGTACATGAACGCGGCGACCATATAGAAGGTGAACGGCTGTTTGGATACGGTCACGCCGATTTGCGCGTGACGCATGATTTCTTCCAGGCCGATCACCGACACCAGCGCAGTGTCTTTCATCAGGATCATGAACAGGTTGCCCAGGCCGGGCAGGGCGATGCGCCACATCTGCGGCATGATCAGTTTGGTGAAGATGCGCCACTTCGACAGGCCCAGGGCCACGCCGGCTTCACGATGGCCTTTGGGGATGGCGAGGATCGCGCCGCGAAACACTTCTGTGGCGTAGGCGCCGAAGCACAGGCCCAGCGCAATCACGCCAGCGGCGAAGGCGTTGAGCTCGAGGTCGGGGTTGCCGAAGAACTCGCCCAGGGCACGCATCAGGTTGACCGTGCCGAAGTAGATCAACAGTACCCAGAGCAATTCCGGGATGCCGCGAACCAGGGTCGAATAAGTACCGCCAAGCCATTGCAGCGGCTTGTACGGGGAAGTCTTGGCCAAGGCGCCGAGCAGACCGAGCACCAGCCCCAGGCACAGGGCCGAGAGTGCCAGTTTCACAGTCATCAGTGCGCCAGCGGCGAGCGCCGGGCCGAATCCGTAGAGGTCGATAATCATGGATTTCTTTTCAAATCGCGGCAGGCAAGGCCGAGAACCGGCGCCATCAGGCGCCGGTCAGGCAGGTCAGAATCAATAGATGCTGAACGGGAAGTACTTGTCGTTGATCTTCTTGTAGGTGCCGTCAGCGACGATTTCTTTCAGCGCGGTGTTCAGCTTCGCGCGGATCGGATCGTTTTTACGCACGGCAATACCGATCTTGTCGCTTTCTTCCACCGGGTCGCCCTTGAACTCGTAGGCACGGCCAGCGTCGCTTTTCAGCCACTCGTAGTTGACGTACTTGTCGGCCAGGATGCCGTCCAGGCGGCCGGAAGTCAGGTCGAGGTAAGCGTTTTCCTGGGTGTCGTAGAGCTTGATGGTGATGTCGTCACCATAGTTGTCTTCCAGGAAGGTACCGGCCAGGGTCGCGCGCTGGGCGCCGATGATCTTGCCTTTGACCGAGGCCTTGTCGGTCTTGAAGTCGACGTCTTTCTTGGCGATGAACTGCAGCTTGTTGGAGTAGTACGGGTCGGTGAAGTCCACCGCTTGCTTGCGCTCGTCGGTGATCGACATCGAGGAGATCAGGAAGTCGAACTTCTTGGCGTTCAGGGCCGGGATGATGCCGTCCCAGTCGGAGGTCACGACGGTGCACTCGACTTTCATCTTGGCGCACAGGGCATCGCCGATCTCTTTGTCGAAGCCGACGACATTGCCACTGGCATCTTTATTGTTGAACGGCGGGTAGGCCGCTTCGATGCCCATCTTCAGGGTCTCGGCCATGGCACCGGCGCTGAACGCCAGGGTGACGGCGGCAGCCAGGAAGACCTTTTTGTAGTTCTGCATGTGGGTAGCTCCGTTAGCGGTTGCTGGACATGAATTGTTTGCAGCGCGCCGAAAGCGGGTTTTCGAACACCTGCTGTGGCGATCCTTGCTCTTCTACCAGGCCCTGGTGGAGGAACACCACTTCACTGGAGACCTGACGGGCGAAGCCCATTTCATGGGTCACGAGCAGCATGGTGCGGCCTTCTTCGGCCAGTGCGCGGATGACATTAAGTACTTCCTGGACCATTTCCGGGTCAAGCGCGGAGGTGGGCTCGTCGAACAGGATGACCTTGGGCTGCATGGCCAGGGTGCGGGCGATGGCCGCGCGTTGTTGCTGTCCGCCGGACAATTGCGCCGGGTAGGCGTGGCGCTTGTCGGCGATGCCGACCTTTGCCAGCAGGGCTTCGGCGACTTCGATGGCTTCGGCCTTGCTCTGGCCGAGCACACGGCGCGGGGCTTCGATGATGTTGTCGAGCACGCTCATGTGCGGCCACAGGTTAAAGTTTTGAAACACAAAACCGATTTCGCTGCGCAGGCGATTGATCTGTTTGCCGTCGGCGGCCACCAGTTCGCCGTTCTTCGCAGCCTTGAGCTTGAGTTCCTCGCCGGCGACCAGGATCTGGCCCTGGTGCGGGTTTTCCAGCAGGTTGATGCAGCGCAGGAACGTGGACTTGCCGGAGCCGGAGGAACCCAGGATCGAGATCACATCGCCGTCGCGGGCGGTCAGCGAGATGCCTTTGAGCACCTCCAGCGAACCGTAGCGTTTGTGCAAGTTGCGGATTTCAAGCGCGGGCGTGGCCTCAGCCATGTGCGTTCCTCATATATGTTGCGCTCCTGCTGTTGGCGGCCTTCCTGGCGAGGCGGCCAACCTAGCATAGCGTTTCAATGGCAGCCAACAGCGCTACGGACAGTAAACGGCTGGCGTGTGGCAGGTTGTCGCATCGGCGCAGCAGACTGTCGCCCCATCAACAACCGAACAGCTGTTTGAACATTGCCTGTCGGTAAAAAGCGCGGTGGCTGTCGCAAAAAAAGGCGCGATGTTGCCAGCTTTGACGGGGTGTTGGAAGCGCTATCCGGCCAAATGCAGCGGTTGTGCACTTTTAATGTGCGCCGGGCCATTTTCAGGTGTGTTTCCGGTGCGCGAATTTGCCCCGCAAAGTGGGTCGCAGGGTAACGTTCTGGCAAAGTGCCATTAAATTCAATGGGTTGCGATGACCGTCCGGTCGAAGTGAGATCACCGGGCTAGAGGCATTTGAAACATTTTGGCGCAATTATTGCGTGCAGAATCCAGAACGCCCCGTTGGCTTCTTTTTACGAGAAGGATCGCCGAACGGGATGCACGCATTCGCTTTTCCTTACAAAGGTAGTTTCAATGAGCAGTACCCAAAGCTCTAACGGCCTCGAACAGGGGCTCAAACCGCGTCATGTGACCATGCTGTCGATTGCCGGGGTTATCGGCGCCGGCTTGTTCGTCGGCTCGGGTCACGCCATCGCCGCTGCAGGTCCGGCTGTTCTGTTGGCTTACGCCGCCGCCGGCATGTTGGTGGTGTTGGTGATGCGCATGCTCGGCGAAATGGCCGTTGCCTCGCCGGACACCGGTTCGTTCTCGACTTACGCCGACCGCGCGATCGGTCACTGGGCCGGCTTCACCATCGGCTGGTTGTACTGGTGGTTCTGGGTTCTGGTGATCCCGTTGGAAGCCAACGCTGCCGCGACCATCCTGCACGCATGGTTCCCAGGCGTGGACATCTGGGCCTTCGCCCTGGTCATCACGATGCTGTTGACCGTGACCAACCTGTTCAGCGTGAAGAACTACGGTGAATTCGAGTTCTGGTTCGCCCTGATCAAAGTGTTGGCCATCATCGGTTTCATCATTCTCGGCGTAGCGGCGATCTTCGGCTTCCTGCCGAACAGCCAGGTCAGCGGCGTTTCGCATCTGTTCGACACTCAGGGCTTCCTGCCAAACGGCATGGGCGCGGTACTGGGCGCGATCCTGACCACCATGTTCTCCTTCATGGGCACCGAGATCGTGACCATCGCGGCCGCGGAATCGAAGAACCCTGGCAAGCAAATCTCCAAGGCCACCAACTCGGTGATCTGGCGGATCGGTTTGTTCTACCTCGTGTCGATCTTCATCGTTGTGGCCCTGGTGCCTTGGAACGACCCGGTACTGGCAAGCCTGGGCTCCTACCAGACCGTGCTTGAGCGCATGGGCATCCCGAACGCCAAGATGATTGTCGACATCGTGGTACTGGTTGCTGTGACCAGCTGCCTGAACTCGGCGCTCTACACCTCGTCGCGGATGCTGTTCTCCCTGGGCAAGCGCGGTGATGCACCGGCCATGTCCACGCGCACCAACAAAAGTGGTACGCCTTACTGGGCGGTGATGTTGTCCACTGGTGCTGCCTTCCTGGCCACATTCGCCAACTACGTGGCCCCGGCTGCCGTGTTCGAATTCCTGCTGGCCAGCTCCGGCGCCATCGCGCTGCTGGTGTACCTGGTGATCGCGATTTCGCAACTGCGCATGCGCAAGCAGCGTATGGCCCGTGGTGAGAAAATCGTCTTCAGCATGTGGCTGTTCCCGGGCCTGACCTACGCGGTGATCGTCTTCATCGTTGCGGCCCTGACCATCATGCTGTTCCAGGATGCCCATCGCGTGGAAATCCTCGCGACCGGCTTGCTCAGCGCCCTGGTAGTAGCGGCCGGCTTGCTGGTGGCTCGCCGTCGCAAACTGGAAAAGCGTGGCGCGGTAGTGCTGAACTGATCCATATCGCGTAACGCAAAACGGCCGCTGTCAGTGATGACAAGCGGCCGTTTTTGTTTCTGGCGATTGCTCTGTGCTCATTCGACATGAACCCAGTCTTCCACGCGTAACCCCGGAACGCGCTCAAACTCCCGCAGATTGTTGGTGACCACGATAAATCCGCGTGAGCGTGCGTGCCCGGCAATCATTTGGTCGTACGGGCCTATGGGGGTGCCGGCCTTTGCCAGTTCGGATCGAATCATTCCGGTGTGCGCTGCTGCTTCGTTGTCGAAGGGCAGGACTTCAAGTCGGGCAGCGAAGCCCTCGATGACCGCCAGGTTTTTTTCGGGTGCTGCTGACTTTTCCGCTCCGTAGATCAGTTCCATCAGCGTTATCGCACTGATGCACAGTTGGCCGTGATGACGGTTGAACGCCTCCCGTACCGCCTGTGGTTTGTTCTTGATGGTGAAGATGCAGATGTTGGTATCGAGCATGTACTTGATCATCAGAACGACTCACGCTCCTGCTCGGCAGGTTGCTCGCGATCGGTCATGAAGTCTGCAGTGACGCTTTCGCCATCGAACCAACTGTCCCAGGTTTCACCCGCGGGCGTGATGATGCGGCTTCTGCCGACGGCGACGACGTCGACCCGTTTCACGTCGCTTGGCATGGCCACGGCTTTTGGCAGGCGAACGGCCTGGCTTCGATTGCTCATGAAAAGGGTTGTCTGTTCCATTTGGACCTCCTGCACCGTTGCTGGCGCTTTGAGTCAAAAGGATAGGTTTTGTGTTGGATATGTCAATGGGATATACGTGGTGCCTGACGGAAGGAAAGTGCCCAATTCGGAGCAAAAAAGGCCGCTGTCAGTGATGACAAGCGGCCGTTTGTGTTTGCGCCGTAACTCTTACTCTGCTGTTTCTTCCGGCGTTTCCTGCGACTCGCGGTAGGCGTCCAACGCGGTGCCGAAGTCAGTAATGAACTGCGGCTCGCTCAGCCATGCCTGGGCGGCGTCGCGGTCCATGCCGTCGGCCCACATGCGGTAGTCGATCAGCATGTCGGCGGCCAGGTGGGTGGCGGCCATGCCTTCGTCGTCGGCGTTTTCCATGTCCAGCAGTTCTGGGTGGTCGACGATGATAAAGGCGAGATTCGTCAGCAGGACCGAGAGCATTTCGCTGCGGCTGACGGCTTCGGCGTCGCGCATTTTGCTGAACATCGCCAGGGTGTATTCCGGGATCGGCTCGGGGAAATCGGGCAGGTCCTGATCCACGATGGATTTTCTGCCGACCATGCGGATCTGCTTGGCTTTGGCTTTTGCACGCTTGGCGCGTTTCTGTTGCTTGTTCAGGGAGGCCATGGGAACTCAGTTCGGTTTCTGTTGGGTTTGCGCGGCAATGGCGTCGGACGCCGCCACATAGTCGGCCTGGAAGGCCGGAGATTCGATCCACGCCAGGGCGCCGGCTTCGTCTGTTTCGGCCGACCATTGGCGATATTCGATCAGCGCGGCGAGGATGAAGTCCATCGCGCCTTCTTCGCCTTCCTGTTCGTACACCAGTTCCAGCAACGGGTCTTCGAGGAAGGCCGTGCACATGGCTTGCTGGCTGATCTTTTCGGCGTCGATCATCTTCTTGAACAGTTCGGTCAGGTCCACCGATTCGAAGTCGATGCGATCGTCGTTCGGGTCCAGTTCGACCGGCGCGGCGGCCCGCTGGGTGCGGTTCTGCTTGGCCTTGGCCTTGGCGCGGGAGGCGCGTTTTTGCTGCTTGTTGGCGGAGGCCATGGGCGTCGTTCCGTATTCGTTGAAAGGGCAACTGACTTAGCTGCGCGGCACTCGCCGCCCGGGGGTGTCGGGGGCCAGTTCGCCGTTTTGCAGCCAGGCCAATGCAATGGGCCATAGTGTGGCTTGGTATGGGCTGCGAAAAAAGGCGAAATGTCCGACTTCTTCTTCGCCGATGTCTTCGGGATGGATACGCAGGTGGAAGTTTATGCTGCCGGTGAAGTAGTCGAGCAGGCGTTCGATGGCCGGGACCGTGCCGTAGGGATCGTCGCTGATGCTGATGGCCAGGGTTTGTGCGGTGACATCGGCAAAGGGCAGTTGCCCGCTTGTTGTGCTGATCGCGCGGCCGCTGGAGCGTTTTTCGTAACGGGCAGTGGACAGGCTCCAGTCACGGACCACGCCGGCGGGTGTGTCCTCGAGCCATCCGAGGCGTTTGCCCGGAAAGTAGCCGTAGATCATCGTCACCAGTGGCATCAGCACATGCCACTTGGCAAACATCCGCCAGCGATGGGCGGGCGCATAGTCGCGCCAGTAGGCGAATTGCGCTCCGACCGTCACCAGACGCCGGATCAGGTGCCCGGAGGCCCCCAGGCCCGCTGCACAGCCGCCAAAGCTGTGGCCGACCACATCGACAGGCTGTCCGGGGAACTCACGCTGTGCGCGCTTGAGCATCGCCTCGAAATCCAGCGCTCCCCAATCGGTCCATGAAGCCTTCAGGCCTTTGAGCGATGCCGGCCGCGACTCGCCGATGCCACGGTAGTCATAGGTGATGACATCGAAGCCATGATCGGACAGATAGTCGGCGAAGCGCGAGTAATGACGACAACGAACCGAGGTGGCGGCGTTGATGATCACGATCGGACGAGCGGCATCCCGAGAGGGGTGTCGCCAGGTGAAGCCACCGAGGACAAAGCCGTCTGCAGCGGTTTCCTTGAATGGTTCGCCGGACGCGGCGCATTGCAATGGCAACTCGATTTGAGTTGGAGCGAGTGAAGGCGTGTCCTGCAAATTCATCGGCGTCGGACCTTTGCGGGTAGCTGCCAACGATAGTCTTGATGGCGTTGATGAACAATCCATTGGCCTCAACGCAGTGATTGATCGAGCAGTCGTTCTTCAAGAGCCACCCGTTCCCGATCCAGTTCGTTACGGAGTTCCTCTTCACTCGGCAGGACGAGCTTGTACTTGCTGGCGAACAGTTGTTCGTTTCCTTCAAGCACCGAGTAACGCACCACGGATTCATCCTTTTGCGCACAGAGAATGATGCCGACAGTGGGGCCGTCTTCCACGCCGCGTTTCAGGTCGTCGTACATGCGCACGTACATGTCCATCTGCCCCACATCCTGATGGGTCAGTTCACCGCGCTTGATATCGAAGATGACGAAGCACTTGAGCAAGTAGTTGTAGAACACCAGGTCGATGTAGAAGTCTTTGCTGTCGGTACTGATGCGTTGCTGGCGGGCAATGAACGCGAAGCCCTTGCCCAGCTCCAGCAAGAAGCCTTGCAGTTGTTCAATCAACGCTTGTTCGATCTCGCTTTCCTGAAGCTTGCCGGCATTGGGTAAACCCAGAAACTCCAGGACCACCGGATCACGGATGAAATCCCGAGGGCTGGCCTTCATGTTTTGAATGTTGGTGGCGGCCTCCTGCTTGACACTGCCGCGATCGCGGCTCGCCAGCAGGCGTTCGTAGTACAGCGTATTGATCTGGCGTTCCAGGGCACGGCTTGACCAGTTTTGGGTGGCCGATTCGTTCATGTACCAGAGACGGGCGCTGTCGTTGTCGACCCGAAGCAGGCGGCGGTAGTGGGTCCAGCTCAATTCGGAACGCACTGCGTTCCAAATTGGAAAAGTTTGATAAAAATCCCGCATATAACGCAGATTGCGTTCGTCAAAACCTTTGCCGAAGTCGGCACTGAGCACTTTTGCCAAAGTGGCCAGTAAGCGTTTGCCATACCTCGCCCGCCGAGCCCCTTCCTGCTCGAACTCGACAATATGTCGCCCGATCTGCCAACAGGTTTGCACTTGAACGGTGTCGACCGCCCGAAGCACCTTCTGACGTGCCTGATGGATCAATTTGCCAAGGTTACCCAGCAGTGAAGCCAGATAGGGGTCGTGAGTGTCGTTGGGTGTGAGGGCCGTCATGAGGTCTTCCGCAGCAGATGGGACAGCGAAAGAGAATGACAAGTGAGCACCCTTCGAAGCTGCCGGGAGTGACTGAAAAACAGGCAGGAAAAACCGGATTCACTGGCAGGACGTGTCGGAGGGCAGGCGAGGGCTGAGGAGCAAATGGCGTAGTACGTTTCGTACTCAGGCCAAATCAATCTAAAACACCTCCCTGCGACTGGAAATCCAAAGAGTGTAACGATTGGGTTCGGCAGAACCCGGGAGTCGTCATCATGAAGTACCTCCATTCACTCCTGTTACCACTCACCGCCGTCGGCGTGCTGATGTTTCCATCGATATCACCCGCCGCCAGCCTTGATCCAGTCGACAGCACTGGCGTGCAAGTGCAGCGCCAGGAGCAAAACGGCATCGCCTACCTGTCCGGCGGTATCGGCGAGGATGAGTCCAGGGCCATCCAGCAGACCACCGGCTATAACCTGCACATGACGTTCTCTGTCGGGGCGGGAAATGAATACATTCCTGACGTGAGCGTGGTCATCCAGAAAGCCCCGGGGCAAACCGTGCTGACGCTCAATGACGCCGGTCCGCTGGTTTACGTGAAGCTGCCTGCCGGTAAATACACGGTCATTGCGACGCGCAAGGGCGAAACCCGGCAGGACGTTGCCGATGTTGGCAGTGGTGCAGCCCGTAACCTGGTTTTTCACTGGAATGATGCGAGTTAGCGAGAGGCTCTAGGCCCTGAGTCCTGCGACTCAGGGTTTTTCGTTATTAACGCCCGCGTACGCTTGGAGGAGAGCAACGCGCAAAGGGTTGGTTTCTACGCTCAGCAGCTTGATGGCCAAGGCGCAGCAGACCACGATCAACATGGGTTTGATCAGCCGTGGTCCGACCCGAACAGCGGCCCGTGCACCCAATTGAGCGCCGATGAAGGCCGCCAAAGCCATGGCTATGGCTACCGGCCAGATAATCACACCTTTGGTGATAAAGACCGACAGAGAGCCGAGATTGCAAGAGGCGTTGGCAAGCTTGGTAAAACTCATGGCCCGCATCATGCCCAGGCCGCAGAGCAGTACAAATCCGACAATGAAGAAAGAGCCCACGCCGGGGCCAAATACACCGTCGTAAAAGCCCAGGATCGGCGCCACGGTAAAGGAAAAGAGCAGAACACCAATTCTCTTGCGTCGATCTTCGTTGGCCAGCTTTGGAGAAAACGCAAAATAGATGGCTACCAGAATCAGCATGATAGGCACGCAAACTTCCAGGTAGTGTTTATCAATAGAGCTGACCAGCAAGGCACCACTGGCGCCACCAATAAATCCGCAAATAACCAGAAAACGGCCTTCGCGCCACTCGATCATTCCTTTGCGAGCGAAGGTCACCGTTGCCGAAACAGTGGCCGAAGCTGCCTGGAACTTGTTCGTTGCAATTGCACTGATCGGATCTACACCTGCCAGAAACAATGCAGGCAGGGTGATCAAACCGCCCCCACCGGCAATCGCATCAAAAAAGCCGGCGCAAAAAGCGACAAGCGCCAACATGCCAATTACATCCAAGGACATTGCATTCTCTCTTTATGGTTATTGGCCAGTCATCACATGACTGGTCGTTCAACAGCCTGATCACATAAGGAATCAGCCCTGCAGCACTAACGGGTCCTCTGAAACAACGATGGGGGTAGAAAATTTTGAAAGTCCGAAAATACGAACCAAGACCCGTCTGTTGTCTCTGTTGTCTCTGTTGTCTCTGATGACATCGCGACAGTGCAGTGCCCGGATGTTATTGATGATCATGGCCGATTCCTGGGTCAGCGTATGTCATCCGTTTCCGTTACAGCATACGGAGCGTTCCGACAGACCCAAGAGACTGCCAGGAATGGCCGATCACAAACACCTGACACATGTGGACCTCAACCCCGGCAAGCGTTACAGGCGCTTGCTGGCATGGCGATAGGGCGATAGGGCGGAGGGGGAATTGATGCTTCGCCCGGCGTTTCGATGGTATCTGGAGCGGTGCCTCATCAAATCCCGGGCATAAAAAACCCTGAATCCAGCGATTCAGGGTTTTCAGTATTGGGTGCCGGTGTTATGCCGGTACAACCACTCTCTATCAGGCAATCAGATCGGCAGTTTGCAGGTTGCTTACCCCCAGCAACTGGATTTCGAACTCCGCGGCGGTGTCGGCGTCGGTGCTGCCGTAGAGAATGCCGCCGGCGAACCGTACCTGCCCCGTGGCATTGCTGCTGAACGCGCTGGAGCCGATGAAGCTGAACGCATCGTTGGCCGCCGTCGCCAGGTTGGCGTCCAGGGTCGACAGGTCGATCTTGTCGCCTTCGCTGGTCTTGAAGTCGCCAATGACATCGCGCAGGGCGGCGCCCAGGCCCATTTCACTCAGGGCATTGAAGTCGAACGTGTCGGCCCCTGCACCGCCATAAAGCTTGTCCAGGCCCGTGCCGCCGATCAACAGATCGTTGCCGGCTCCACCGGTGAGCGTGTCGTTGCCGGCACCGCCGGTGAGGGTATTGGCAAGCGCATTGCCGGTCAGCGTGTCGTGATAGGCGCTGCCCGTGAGATTTTCGAAGTTCAGCAGTGTGTCTGTACCAGAACCGCCGGTAGCTTGTGCAGTGGTCAGCCCCAGGTTGGCCGTGACCGCCGCCGTGGCGTAGGCATAGGACAAGGTATCGATGCCGGCGCCACCATTGAGGACGTTGTTGCCGACCCCGGCGTCGATGATGTTGTTCAGGCTGTTGCCGGTGCCGCTGGCATTGCCGGTCGCCAGCAGGCGCAGGTTCTCGACATTGTCGGTCAGGGTGTAGGCGCCGAGGAAACTGTAGACGCTATCGGTGCCGCCGGTGCTGGCCGTGGCGTTGGTCTCGCTGACGATATCGCCGGCATTGTCGACGTAGTAGCGGTCCGAGCCATCGCCACCGACCATGCGGTCGGCACCGGCAACGCCATTGAGAATGTCGTTGCCGGCACCACCCGTGAGGGTGTTGGCAAGCGCATTACCGGTCAGGGTGTCGTGATAGGCGCTGCCCGTGAGGTTTTCGAAGTTCAACAGGGTGTCTGTGCCGGAGCCACCGGTGGCTTGCGCGGTGGTCAGGCTCAGGCTGGCCGTTACCGCCGCCGTGGCATAGGCATAGGACGCGGTATCGATACCGGCGCCGCCATTGAGGATGTTGTTGCCGGCCCCGGCGTCGATGACATTGTCGAGGCTGTTACCGGTGCCGTTGGCATTGCCGGTCGCCAGCAGGCGCAGGTTCTCGACGTTGTCGCCCAAGGTGTAGGCGCCGAGGAAGCTGTAGACGCTATCGGTGCCGCCGGTGCTTGCCGTGGCATTGGCTTCGCTGACGATGTCGCCGGCATTGTCGACGTAGTAGCGGTCCGAGCCATCGCCGCCGATCAGGCGGTCGGCGCCGGCGCCGCCATCGAGCGAGTCATTGCCTGCACCGCCGTTCAGATGGTCGTTGGCGCGGCCACCTGTAAGCGTGTCATTGCCCGCGCCGCTGTCGATGATCACGCTGCCGACCCCGGTCCAGGTCAGGGTGTTGGCCAAGGCATCGCCTGTCAGGCTGGAAACCTTGTTGCCGTTCGCGTCAAAGCGCTGGGTATAAACGTCAACTTGCCCGCTCGCCTTCGAGGACTCCCAGGCAACCACGTAGCCGCCATCGGCCAATGCGGTCACCTGGGAGAACAATTGATTGTCGGTGATCGTGGTGTTGATGCGGGTTTCTGTGCCCACCTTGACGCCGCTGGCATTGAAGCGCTGGCAGAAGATGCCATTGACATCACCGGTGCCCTGGCCTGCCCAGGTCACCAGATAACCGCCATCCGTCATGGCGGTGACATTAGGCTCTTCCTGATTGCCTGCGGTGGTGGTGTTCACCCGGGTTTCTGCGCCCACTTTTACCCCGGCGGCATTGAAAAGCTGCGCGTAGATATCGGCCGGTGCATCGGTTTCGTCGTTGCCATCGCCATCATCGGGGGCCGATTGCCAGGTGACGACGTAGTTACCGTTACTCAGGACCTTCACGACAGGGTCTGTCTGCTCGTCGGCAACCCTGGTACTGATGCGGACTTCTGCGCCCGACTTACTGCCGTCGGCCTTGAATCGCTGGCCGAAGATGCCGTATGCATCGTCTTTTCCGTTGCCTTCCCAAACCACCATGATGCCGCCATCGGCAAAGTCGGTGACAGTAGGGCCATCCTGGTCGGACAGAGTGGTGGTAGCGACGCGAGTCTCCACCCCGACCTTCGCCCCGCTGGCGTCATAGCGCTGCAAGTAACCGCCCCAACCGCTGCCGTCCTGGCCGAACGAAGCCCAGGTCACCACGAAACCGCCGTCCTTCAGCGAGGTGATCTCCGGGCTGTCCTGCGTGCCGATTCTGGTTGTGTTGACGATGAACTCGCTTCCAACCTTGACGCCATTGGCGTTGTAGACCTGGGCGGCAATGTCGGCCATGTCGTCGAAGGTATCCGACTTCCAGGCGACCACGTAGCCGCCGTTGGCCAATGCGGTGATGGTGGGATCTTCCTGTGCGCTGTTGGTGACTTTGTTGACCAGGGCTGGCCCGCCGACCTTCACGCCGCTGGCGTTATAGCGCTGGGTATAGATGTAATCGGTAAAGCTTGTTCCCTGATCGCTCCACGCCACGATGTAACCACCGTCCTTCAGAGCCGTGAGGGAGGGCTCGGAGTTTTTGCCAGTCGCAGTGTTGACGCGGATTTCGCCCAGGGTTGGCATTGCAAATTCCTTTTATGCAAAGAAAACGGAAGTGGCTGGCAGTTTACAGCGCAAAGCGATGGCGTCAAATTGCCATCATTCGTCGGGCGTATCGGGTTGGGGGAGTTAAGGCGGGGGTGGAGAGTGACTTGGTCTGAAGGTGGTCCGGCGACCATCAAATCGCAGGCAATAAAAAACCCCAAGGAATCACTTCGCTTGGGGTTTTTCGGTATTTTGGTGCCCAGAGACGGAATCGAACCGCCGACACGGGGATTTTCAATCCCCTGCTCTACCGACTGAGCTATCTGGGCAACGGGGCGCATTAAACGGGTTTTTCAGGGGGTCGTCAAGCAAGTTTTCAAAAAAATTTTAATTATTACCGTCGCTTACGTTCCGACCCCCGATAAATCGGGGTTATTCCGACGGCGGTACGTAGCCTTCGGCCTTGGCGTAATCCTCGCCGGAGAAGTACTTGTCCATCTCGCCCTGAAGATATTTGCGATCTTCGGCGTTCATCATGTTCAGGCGTTTTTCATTGATCAGCAGGGTCTGGTGTTTTTGCCAGTCGGCCCAGGCCTTGGCCGAGACGTGGTCAAAAATGTCCTGGCCTTTGGCGCCCGGGAAGGGAGCGCGCTCCAGGCCTGGCAATTCTTCTTTGTACTTGCGGCACATGATGGTGCGGGTCATGACGACTCTCCTGCGTTCAATACGGCGGCCGCGCGTTCGAGCAAGGTCTTGACCGGGGCGGCAAGGCCCAGGCGCGGCGGGGTGGCGAGGTTATACCAGAGCCAGTCGGCCTCGGCCACGTGATGGCCGGTCTCCTGGACCTGAACCAGCCAGGGTTCGATGGATAACTGAAAATGGCTGAAGGTGTGCACCAGGCTCGGCAATGCCTGTTGGGTGCCCAGTTCCAGCGAGTGCTGCGCGGCCAGGTGTGACAGGTCGTCGAGGTCGTCGAGTTCCGGCAAGCTCCACAAGCCGCCCCAGAGGCCCGTAGAGGGGCGACGGTAAAGCAGGATGGCACCTTCGGCGTTGGCCAGCATCGGCATCAGCGTACGCTTCTGTGGGATGGCCTTGCGCGGCTTGGGGATCGGGTAACGGGTTTCCAGGCCGAGCATGTGCGCCTCGCAGCCTTTTTCCAGCGGGCACAGCAGGCAGCTCGGTTTGCTGCGAGTGCAGAGCGTGGCTCCAAGGTCCATCATCGCCTGGGTGTAGGCGTTGACCCGGTCGTGGGGCGTAAAGCGCTCAGCGTTGGCCCAGAGCTGCTTGGCGACCTTCGGCTCGCCCGGGTAGCCCTCTTGCGCGGTAAAGCGCGCCAGGACGCGCTTGACGTTGCCGTCGAGGATCGGCGCGCGCAGGCCCATGCTGATGCTGGCAATGGCACCGGCGGTGGACAGGCCGATCCCCGGCAGGTCCGTGAGCTTTTCCACGTCCCGGGGAAATTCGCCGCCGTACTGCTCGACGACGATCTTCGCGGTCTTCTGCAAATTGCGCGCGCGGGTGTAGTAACCCAGGCCGGTCCACAGGTGCAACACTTCGTCTTCAGGTGCCGCGGCCAGGGCTTCGACTGTTGGCAACGAGGCCATGAAGCGGTCGAAGTAGTTCAGCACGGTGCTGACCTGGGTCTGCTGCAGCATGATTTCCGAGACCCATACCCGATACGGGTTGATGTCCTGCTGCCAGGGTAAATCGTGACGGCCGTGGCGGTCGAACCAGTCCAGCACCGCCGTTGAAAACTGCTCGGCTCTCATCGCTTGAACAGCCCCTTGAGCGCGTCTTTCAGTTTCGGGTCGACTTTGTCGCCCCATTTTTCATCGATTTTTTCGCTGATCCTGTCGCCAGCCAACTTGGTCGCGACCTGGCTCATGCGTTCGTTATCCACACGGCATGCCTTGGCACCCAGCTCCAGCGGGCCACGGCAGCGCAGTGGCCACTCGATGCCGACAAACTTGTCGCCGACCTGACAGGCCGGGTCCGGCATGGCGCTGGTATCGCCTTCGACGATGATGCCGACGCGGTAGTCCATGCTCAGCACGCGCAGATCGATGTCACCGTCACCTTTGACGGTCATGCCCGGGATGCGCACTTTCAGGTCCGGGTTGCTGGCTACGCCGTTACGCAAGGTCAGGTTGCCCTTGAGCTCCTGGAACGGAGTGTCCTTGCCGCGCGGCTCGCCGCTGAGGGTTTTGCGGTTGAGCGTAGCGATGCCTTTGCACAGCTGTTGCTCAAGGTTGGCGTTGAACAGCACGCCATTGTTGATGACGAAACTGGCGTTGCCGTTGAGGGTTTCGATCAGCGCCTTCTGGCTGTTGCCGTTGCCGGTCAGGTTACTGTTGAGCGTGACCAGGCCCTTGACCGGTGGGTTCTTGCCCTGGCTTTCGAGGATTTTTTCCGCCGGTACCCGGCTGATCTTCGTCTGCAGATTCAGCGCCGGCACTGGCTGGCGCACATCCAGCGTGCCAGTGGTTTCGAAGTTGCCCTCGTACAGGTCGCCGCGCAGGTTGGCCAGCGTCAGCAGGCCGCCCTGGCCGGTGGCCTTGAGCGCAGCGTTATGGATCGGCAGTTTTTGCAGGGTCAACTGGCCGAAGGTCAGGTCGGCGTCCACATCGAGCTTGCTCAAGCGTTCCACTGGCAACAGGCGCTCGCTGCTCCACGCGTCCTTGGTCGGCGCGGGTGGCAACGGCGTACTGCCGGCGCCGGCCATGGCATCGGCTTCGGTGCTGGCGACTTCGGCCTGACGCACTTGTGTCGCGCTATTGGCCTCGGCGGATTTCGGCGGCAGGTAACGGTCGACGTTGAAGGTGTCGGCCTTGAGCACGGCGCGCAGCGATTGCTTGGCGAAGTCTTCGACGGCGATGCGGCCGCTGAAGGTGCTGTCGTCGACTTTCAGGTTGAGGTCGTCGAGCGCCAGGCTGGTCGGTGTCGCGGCCAATCGGCTGACCAGCTCGACTTTGCTCAGGCTGCCTTCGGCCATGGCCGGGAGTTTCTGGCCGATGCTGTCGACAAACTTAGCCAGGTCGAACTGGGCAATCGAGATGCCGCCGCTGACCTGTGGGGTCTTGTCCAGATCGTTGACCTTCAGTTCACCCAGTGCCCGCAACTGGTTGGCAGAGACCTTGATGCCGGTCCACTCGGCAACGTTGGCGGCCTTGTCCAGCACCAACTGGCCCTGGGCGGAGAACGTCACGGCCTTGCCTTGCAAGGGGTCGCCGGTCACTTCACCCGACAGCCTCATGTCTTCGAACTGATAGCGCTGCAGTGCACGTGCGATGCGCAACTCACCGTTGAGCTCGGTACGCACCCGCAGTGCCGGCTGGTTGGCTGACAGGAAAGCCGTGAGCTTGAGCGGAATGTTGACGGAGTCGTGGACCGCGCCGGTGCTCAACTGAATGCTTTCGGCACTGAAGCTCTTGCCGGTTCGTTCGTCGGTGTATTCGACCCGTGCGTTGTTCACGGTCAGGCTGTCGATGTCCAGGCGGATCGGCTGAGGCGGTTTTTCCGCCGCGCCGCCGGTTTCGGGCGCAGGTTCGGTAGCGGCTGGCGGGGTGCCGGTCGCGTCGGTGCCGGCCGTTGCAGGCAGCTTGCCAATATCCTCCCAGTTGCCATGACCCTCCTTGTCGCGGGTCAGGCGCAGGTTCAGGCCTTCGACGCGTACGTCGCTCATCTGCACTTCACGGCGCAGTAGCGGCAGTACGCGCACCGACAGGCCGAGCATCTGCAAGTCGGCGTACGGTTCGGTCGGTTTGACCATGGTCGCGACACTGGCGTCGTGCAGCTCCAGGCCCAGCCACGGGAACAGGCTCCAGCCGATATCGCCATTGAGCGTCAGCTCGATGTGGGCTTTGTCGCGGGCAATCTGGCGAATCTCGTCTTTGTAGTCGTTGGGATCGAAGAGGTGGGTCAGGGCAAAGCCCAGCGCCACAATGATCAGCAACAGCCCGAGAAGTACCAGACCCAGGATTTTGCCGAACGCTTTCATGGGCGAGTCCTTGTAATTAGTCGAATTCAAAATTTAGCCGGGGAGTATAGCGCCCCGGAACGGACGACCGGTCAGCGATCACTCCGGCAGCACATCCAGCGGCAGTTTCAGCTTGGCGGCCAGCGCCTGCGCCTCCAGGTGCCCGGCGGGCGCCAGCAGGCGTAGCGTCATGCTCGATAGAGCGGCCATTTTTTGCGCTTCGGCCACCAGTCGCTCGGCAACACCACGGCGACGGGTAATTTTTCGCACACATATTTGTGACAAATGCCAGGCGTCTTGGTGCCTTTGCAAGCGGGCCGCGCCCAGCAGGCGATCGTTGAAGCGTCCGGCGATCAGTGTGCCGTCGCGCAAGCAGTCCTCGATCAGCTGCGCTTCGCCGGAAAACGGGGCGAACAACCAGTCTGGAGCGTCGCGGTAGATCTTCTGCAGATCCTGCCGATCCTGGGACGTGGCTTGGTTGAGCGGCTCGACAATGATCGGCATGGTGATTCCTGTGGGGTCATGAAGCTATGGAGATCAGACGACGTACAAAAGGTGATGTCAGTTTGGTTTTTCTGTCACTGTCAGATGGTAACCTTTGCCCGTTCGTCCGTCCTTCTGCGACCTGTTGTCGCACAACAAGGCACTCCAGCAAAAAACGGTCATGTCTGCGTGCATAAAGGCCGGGAGTGAACCGTGGCTGGCGAACCCTACTAATAATTGGGGGAAATACAATGACCACGAGCATCACGGCGGAGGGCCTCGGCGCCGACCAGCCCGCGTTCCTGTCCAAGGAGCGGATCATCGCCAAGCCCGGCTTCAACCGTTGGCTGGTGCCACCGGCGGCGCTGGCCATTCACTTGTGCATCGGCATGGCCTACGGCTTTTCGGTGTTCTGGTTGCCGCTGTCCAAGGCGCTGGGCATCACGGCGCCAGTGGTCTGCGCAGCGGATATGGGTTTTATCGCACAGGTCTTTTCGTCCCAGTGTGACTGGCCGATCTCGATGCTCGGCTGGATCTACACCCTGTTCTTCATCTTCCTGGGTTGCTCGGCCGCCATCTGGGGTGGCTGGCTGGAACATGCCGGGCCACGCAAGGCAGGGGTTGTATCGGCGCTGTGCTGGTGCGGTGGTCTGCTGATTTCGGCGCTGGGCGTGTATACCCACCAGATCTGGCTGATGTGGATCGGCTCCGGGGTCATTGGCGGTATCGGCCTGGGCCTGGGCTACATCTCGCCGGTGTCGACCCTGATCAAGTGGTTCCCGGACAAGCGCGGCATGGCCACCGGCATGGCGATCATGGGCTTCGGCGGTGGTGCGATGGTCGGTGCTCCGCTGGCGGCAGCGTTGATGGGGCATTTCGCTTCGCCCACCAGCGTCGGCGTGTGGCAGAGCTTCCTGGTCATGGCGGCGATCTACTTCGTGTTCATGATCGGTGGCGCATTGTCGTACCGCGTCCCGCCAACCGGCTGGAAGCCTGAAGGCTGGACCGCCCCGGCGAAAAAAGCCTCGAACGCGATGATTACTCATCGTCATGTCCACGTGAATGTGGCCTGGAAGACCCCGCAGTTCCGTCTGGTGTGGCTGGTGCTGTGCCTGAACGTATCGGCCGGTATCGGCATCCTCGGCATGGCGTCGCCGCTGCTGCAAGAGGTGTTCGGTGGCAAGTTGCTGGGCAATGACCTGGCGTTCGGCCAACTCGACGCTTCGCAACTGGCTTCGATCGCCGCCATCGCGGCCGGTTTCACCGGTTTGCTGAGCCTGTTCAACATCGGCGGACGTTTCTTCTGGGCTTCGTTCTCGGATTACCTGGGTCGCAAAAACACCTACTTCGTGTTTTTCGCCTTGGGCTTTGCCCTGTACGGGCTGATTCCGAACCTCGGTCATCTGGGCAGCATCGCGCTGTTCGTGGCGGCGTTCTGCGTCATCCTGTCGATGTACGGCGGTGGTTTCGCGACTGTTCCTGCGTATCTGGCGGACCTGTTCGGTACGCAAATGGTCGGTGCGATTCACGGTCGTCTGCTGACGGCGTGGGCGGCTGCCGGCGTGCTCGGTCCCGTGCTGGTGAACTACCTGCGTGAGTATCAGTTGAGCATCGGCGTCGAGCGTGCTGCAGCGTACGACATCACGCTGTACATCCTCGCCGGCCTGCTGGTGCTGGGTTTCCTGTGCAATCTGCTGGTGCGCCCGGTGGCGGACAAGTACTTCATGACCGACGCCGAACTGGCCGCCGAACAGGCGCTTGGCCATGACAAAGGCGCTGACAGCAGCACCGTGCTGGAGTGGAAAGCTGCGCCTGGCACCAAGCCGCTGGCAGTGGCGGCATGGCTGGTGGTGGGTATTCCGTTGGCGTGGGGTGTGTGGGTGACCTTGCAGAAAACGGCGGTGCTGTTCCACTAAGAGTATTGGCTCTTGCCATAAAAGATCGCAGCCTTCGGCAGCTCCTACAGGGATACGTGTACACCCGTAGGAGCTGTCGGAGGCTGCGATCTTTTGCTTGTCATGACAGGTACACCCCCGGCTGCATTGGATTCACTCCGTCAGCCATATCACCTCTGATGTTTCTGTTTGGCGCCCGCACGCCTATAATGGCTGCCTTTTTCGCCCAATGATTTTGCGGAGCTGGTGATGGCCGAACGTAAGGCGTCTGTCGAGCGCGACACTCTGGAAACCCAGATCAAAGCCTCGATCAACCTCGATGGCACCGGAAAGGCCCGATTCGATATCGGTGTACCTTTTCTTGAGCACATGCTGGACCAGATCGCCCGTCACGGGCTGATCGACCTGGATATTGTCAGCAAGGGCGACCTGCATATCGATGACCACCACACGGTGGAAGACGTCGGTATCACCCTCGGCCAGGCCTTCACCAAAGCCATCGGCGACAAGAAAGGCATCCGTCGCTACGGTCACGCCTACGTGCCGCTCGATGAAGCGCTGTCGCGCGTGGTGATCGATTTCTCCGGCCGTCCAGGCCTGCAGATGCATGTTCCCTACACCCGTGCCACCGTCGGTGGCTTCGACGTTGACCTGTTCCAGGAATTCTTCCAGGGCTTCGTCAACCACGCCAACGTCACCTTGCACATCGACAATCTGCGTGGGCACAACACCCACCACCAGATCGAAACCGTGTTCAAGGCTTTCGGTCGCGCCCTGCGCATGGCCGTCGAACTCGATGACCGCATGGCCGGGCAAATGCCTTCGACCAAGGGCGTCCTGTAATGCAGACAGTCGCGGTTATCGATTACGGCATGGGCAACCTGCACTCGGTGGCCAAGGCCCTCGAGCACGTCGGTGCCGGCAAGGTGCTGATCACCAGCGATGCCAGCGTGATTCGCGAAGCCGACCGGGTGGTTTTTCCCGGCGTTGGCGCGATTCGCGATTGCATGGCGGAGATCCGTCGCCTCGGCTTCGATTCGCTGGTGCGTGAAGTCAGCCAGGACCGTCCGTTCCTCGGCATCTGTGTCGGCATGCAAGCCTTGCTCGACACCAGCGAAGAGAACGACGGCGTCGACTGCATCGGCCTGTTCCCGGGCGCGGTGAAGTTCTTCGGCAAGGATCTGGTCGAAGACGGCGAACACCTGAAAGTCCCGCACATGGGCTGGAACGAAGTGAAGCAGAAGGTCAGTCACCCGCTGTGGCACGACATTCCGGACCTGGCGCGTTTCTACTTCGTGCACAGCTACTACATAGCCGCCGCCAACGCGCGGCAGGTGGTGGGTGGCGGTCACTACGGTGTCGATTTCGCCGCGGCGCTGGCCGAAGGCTCGCGTTTCGCCGTGCAGTTCCACCCGGAGAAAAGCCATACCCATGGCCTGCAGTTGCTGCAGAACTTCGCTGCGTGGGACGGTCGCTGGTAAATGGCCGTCAAGAAGAAACCGCCGATTCTGACCCTCACTCCCGAGCAGGAGAGCGAGGCCAATCGCAAGATCAAGCGTTTCATGGAAGACCGCTTCGAACTCGACCTCGGCTCGTTCGAGGCAGCGGAGATTCTTGAGCTGTTTACCCGTGAAATTGCTCCGCACTATTACAACAGGGCGATTTTCGATGTGCAGGCGCACCTCAAAGAGAGGTTCGAAAGCATCGAAAGCGACCTGTGGGCGCTCGAAAAGAGCAGCTGAAAGCTACAAGCTTCAAGCTGCAAGAATTAGTACGCGTGCCTGCTTGCAGCTTATAGCTTGCAGCTTGCAGCTCTTTTGACGAAGGAAAAAGCATGCTCATTATTCCCGCTATCGATCTTAAAGACGGTGCCTGTGTTCGTCTGCGCCAGGGCCGCATGGAAGATTCCACAGTGTTCTCCGATGACCCGGTGAGCATGGCTGCCAAGTGGGTGGAGGGCGGTTGCCGCCGTCTGCATCTGGTCGACCTGAACGGCGCCTTCGAAGGCCAGCCGGTCAACGGCGAAGTGGTCACCGCCATCGCCAAGCGTTATCCGAACCTGCCGATCCAGATCGGCGGCGGTATCCGCTCCCTGGAAACCATCGAGCACTACGTAAAAGCGGGCGTCAGCTACGTGATCATCGGCACCAAGGCCGTGAAAGATCCGGCCTTCGTTGCCGAAGCCTGCCGTGCGTTCCCGGGCAAGGTGATTGTCGGTCTGGACGCCAAGGACGGTTTCGTCGCCACCGACGGCTGGGCTGAAATCAGCACCATCCAGGTGATCGACCTGGCCAAGCAATTCGAAGCCGATGGCGTGTCCGCGATCGTTTATACCGACATCGCCAAAGACGGCATGATGCAGGGTTGCAACGTACCGTTCACCGCGGCACTGGCTGCTGCAACGAAGATCCCGGTGATCGCTTCCGGCGGTATCCACAACCTGGGCGACATCAAGACCCTGCTCGATGCCAAGGCGCCGGGCATCATCGGCGCAATCACCGGCCGTGCGATTTACGAAGGCACCCTCGATGTCGCCGAAGCGCAAGCTTTCTGCGATTCGTACAAAGGCTGAGGACTGATCATGGCGCTGGCCAAACGCATCATCCCTTGCCTGGACGTGGATAACGGCCGGGTGGTCAAGGGTGTGAAATTCGAAAACATCCGCGACGCCGGCGACCCGGTGGAAATCGCCCGTCGCTATGACGAGCAGGGCGCCGACGAGATTACCTTTCTCGACATCACTGCCAGCGTCGATGGCCGCGACACCACGCTGCACACCGTCGAGCGCATGGCCAGCCAGGTGTTCATCCCGCTGACCGTGGGCGGTGGCGTGCGCACCGTGCAGGACATCCGCAACCTGCTCAATGCCGGCGCGGACAAGGTTTCGATCAACACCGCTGCGGTGTTCAACCCTGAGTTCGTCGGCGAAGCCGCGCAGCATTTCGGTTCGCAATGCATCGTGGTTGCGATTGACGCGAAGAAGGTTTCCGGGCCGGGCGAAACCCCGCGCTGGGAAATCTTCACCCATGGCGGGCGCAAGCCAACCGGCCTCGACGCCGTTGAGTGGGCAAAGAAAATGGAAGGCCTGGGTGCCGGTGAGATCCTGCTGACCAGCATGGACCAGGACGGCATGAAAAACGGTTTCGACCTGGGCGTCACCCGCGCCATCAGCGATGCGCTGGGTATTCCGGTGATTGCTTCCGGTGGCGTCGGCAACCTGCAACACCTGGCCGACGGCATTATCGAAGGTCACGCCAGCGCGGTTCTGGCGGCGAGTATTTTCCACTTCGGCGAATACACCGTGCAGGAAGCCAAGGCTTATATGGCCCATCGCGGAATTGTGATGCGCTGAATAAACCAATGCAGGCCAGTGGACATCATGGCGTGCCCAAGGCACTCTTGGGTACGCCATGGATTTCGGTAGCCAGACATGCTTAAACGCTTTCTTCTCGTCCTTGCCAGCGCTTCTCTGTTGTTCATCAACGGAGCACACGCAAAAGACAGCCCCGATACCGACATGGTGTTGCTGACTGAAAACTTCCCGCCCTACAACATGGCGAAGAATGGCAAGAACTTCGCTCAGGACGAGAACATCGATGGCATCGCCACCGATATCGTCCGCGAGATATTCAAGCGCGCCAACATTACCTACAGCCTGACCCTGCGTTTCCCTTGGGAGCGAATCTACAAACTCACCCTGGAAAAACCCGGCTATGGCGTGTTCGTCATGGCGCGGTTGCCGGATCGCGAGAAGCTGTTCAAATGGGTCGGCCCAATCGGCCCGGACGACTGGATCATGCTGGCCAAGGCTGACAGCAAGATCACCCTCGAAACCTTGAATGATGCGCGCAAGTACAAGATCGGCGCCTACAAGGGCGACGCGATTGCCGAGACGCTGGCCAAGCAGGGGCTCAATCCGATTGTTGTACTGCGCGATCAGGACAACGCGAAAAAACTGGTCAACGGGCAGATCGATCTGTGGGCCACCGGTGACCCGGCCGGGCGCTATCTGGCGCGTCAGGAAGGGGTCAACGGGTTGAAAACCGTACTGCGTTTCAACAGTGCCGAACTGTACCTGGCACTGAACAAGGACGTGCCGGACGAGACGGTGGCCAAGCTCCAGGCGGCGCTTGACCAGATGCGCAAGGAAGGCAAGGTCGACGAGATCATGGCGCGGTATTTGTAGGGTAAATCAAAAGATCGCAGCCTGCGGCAGCTCCTACAGGGGGACGCATTCCATGTAGGAGCTGCCGCAGGCTGCGATCTTTTCAGCGGTACACCCCATCCTTCCCATGCGCCGCAGTCGCCCGATTCCCGCGCACACTGATCATCTGCCGGATATCAATCCACTCAATGCCCTGAGCCTTCAGCTTCGGCAACTCCCGCTCCAGCACCGCGAGCGTCTGTGGATACGGATGCCCGATCATCACCGCCGAACCTTGCTTGCGCGCGAGGCTGATCGCTGACTGCAACTGGCTGAAGATCGCTGCTTCGGTGCGTTCATCGTCGAGAAACACATCCCGCGAAACGCTGGCCAGGCCGATCTTCTGCGCTTCGGCCGCGGCTACGGTCTGGGCGCTGGTGCGGCTGTCGACGAAGAATTTGTGCCGTTGTTGCAAGTCTGCCATCAACCAGGCCATGGCCGCGGGTTGTGCGGTCATGCGGCTGCCCATGTGATTGTTGATACCGCTGGTGTACGGGACCCTTTTGAAGGCGGCGTTCAGGCGCTTTTCCAGCTCTTCGACAGGCAATTCGGGATGCCAGGCGAACGGTCCGGTGGCCGGGTCCATGGGCATGTGCAGAATGACGATCTTGCCGGCACGATGGGCTTCGCGGGCGAATTCGGTGGCGTGAGGCGTGTCGGGCATGATCGCCGTGGTCACCGGGCCGGGCAGGGCCAACACGCGGCGATCCCGGGGCAGGTTCTGCCCCAGGTCATCGATGATCAGGGTCAGGTAGGCTTTTTGCGGCGTGGTCGAGGCGGGCGTTGCGTGAACAACACCCGCCAGACAGCAAAGCAGACCGAGAATGTACCGCAGGCGCATCCTCAACGGCCGGACGTGATGCTCAGCCCTTTGAGCAGGCTCAGGGCCTGGGCCAGTTGGTAATCATCGTCCTGTGGCATCGGCTTGGCCTTGCTGGAGCCGGACGGTTTGTCCGCACCACCGTTGCCGTTGCCCAGGTGACCCTGCAAGTCGGCTTCCTTGAAGTAGTCGTTGTCCTGCTCGCTGGTGATCTTGGCCTTGCGCACTTCGATGTCCGGGACGATGCCCTGGGCCTGGATGGAGCGGCCGTTCGGCGTGTAATACAGCGCCGTGGTGATCTTCAATGCGCGGTCATTGTTCAGCGGCAGCACGGTTTGCACCGAGCCCTTGCCGAAACTGGTGGTGCCCATCACCACGGCGCGTTTCTGGTCCTGCAGGGCGCCGGCGACAATTTCCGATGCCGAGGCGCTGCCGCCGTTGATCAGCACGACCATTGGCACGGCTTCGCTTTCGTCCTTGCCGGTGGCAGAGAAACGCAGCTCGGAGTTGGCGATGCGGCCCTTGGTGTAGACGATCAGGCCCTTGGTGATGAAGTGGTCGACCACCTCCACCGCCGCCTGCAACACACCGCCCGGGTTGTTGCGCAGGTCGAGGATGATGCCCTTGAGCTTCTTGCCGTTCTCCTTGCGCAGCTTGGCCAGCGCCTTGGAAACCTCTTCACCGGTCTTGACCTGGAACTGGGTGATGCGGATGTAGCCGTAGCCCGATTCCAGCAGCTGGCTCTTCACGCTCTTGACCTGGATGACGGCGCGGGACAGGGTCACGTCGAATGGCGTGCCGCCGTCGCGCACCAGGGTCAGGGTAATTTTCTGGCCGATCTTGCCGCGCATCTTGTCGACGGCTTCGGTCATGCTCTGGCCGCGGGTGGGCTGGCCGTTGATCTTGACGATGAAGTCGCCGGCCTGAATACCAGCCTTGGAAGCCGGCGTGTCGTCAATCGGCGACACCACCTTGATGAAGCCGTCTTCGGCGCCGACTTCGATGCCCAGTCCGCCGAATTCGCCGCTGGTGCTTTCCTGCAACTCGGCGAAATCTTCAGGGCCGAGGTAAGCCGAATGCGGGTCGAGGTTGCTGAGCATGCCCTTGATGGCGTTTTCCAGCAGGGTCTTGTCGTCCACCGGTTCGACATAAGCGGCCTTGATCCGGTCCATCACCTCGGCAAAGGTGCGCAACTCATCCAGCGGCAGTGGCGCCTTGGTGGTCGCAGCAGTGCCCGCAGGCGCAACCGCCGGGGCCGGTTGAGCGGCAAACGCCAGAGGCGCGCCGATCACCAGGGCGATCGTCAGGGCCAGCGAGGTAAGGCGGGACAAATGCAGCATGTCTAACAAACTCCTGAATTAGGTAACGCGCTTATCCTTGCGCGCGGCACCATTGCGCCGGATCACTCGGGTGACCCTGCTGACGAATAGCAAAATACAGCGCTGGCGTGTCCTGCCCGCCACTGTTGCCGACAGTGGAGATGGACTCGCCGGCTTTAACCACATCACCCGCAGACTTGAGCAGCGTCTGGTTGTGACCATAAAGACTCAAAAAACCGTTGCCGTGGTCGAGGATCACCAGCAACCCGGCGCCTCGCAGCCAGTCGGCAAACACTACGCGACCACCATGCACCGCATGCACCGTGCTGCCGGCAGACGCGCCGATCATCACGCCATCCCACTTGGTCCGGGCATCGTCGCCACGGCTTTCACCGTAGCGCGCCAGCAGTCGACCATCGACAGGCCATGGAAGTTTGCCGCGGGTTGACGCAAATGGACCACCAAAGGTCTCGCCGGAACTGGAAACCAGTGCGCCAGGTGTCGATCTGACCGGTTTGCGTGGGGCGTCGTCGCTGGCATCTGCCTGCGCCTGGGCCTCACGTAAACGCTTTTTTTCGGCTTCCTGCTGGGCAATCAGCGCTTTCTGTCGCGCTTCTTCTGCCTCACGGGCCTGGCGGGCCAGGGTTTCTTCAATGGTTTTAAGGACTTTAGACAGGTCTGCCTGATCCTGCTCGCGCGCCGCCAGTTTCTGATCGCGAGCCTTTACGTCGTCATTGAGCTTGGCCAGGACTTGCTGGCGCTCCTTGCGGACTTTCTCGAGCTCGTCACGCTGGGTGTCGAGGCTGCTTTGCTGCACCAGCAGTTGCGCCTGCTGCATGGCGATGTCTTTCTCGACATTGGACAGTTGGCGCAAGGTTTCGTTGAAATTCTTCAACTGCTCCAGGCGAGCCTGGCTCAGGTAGTCGTAATAGGTGAGGGTGCGGGCGAATTTTTCCGGATTCTGCTGGTTGAGCAGCAGCTTGAGGTATTCCTGGCGACCGTTCTGGTAGGCCGCCCGGGCCTGAATGGCGATCAGTCGTTGCTGTTCAATGCGCGCGCTCTGGAGTTTTTTTTTCTCCGCATCGAGTCGCTGCAGCTCGGCTTCGCTTTTCTTCAGCTCTTTTTGCAGGGCTTCGACCTGCTTCTCGAGCTTGCCCATTTCGGTTTCGGTGCCCTTGAGCTCTTTCTGCACGCCGGATTTTTCTTCCTGCAGCTTGCCCAGCAGCTTCTTCAGCTCGGCAATGTCCTGACGCGTGGCGTCCAGCTGTTGTTGGGTGTCTGCGCGCTCGTCAGCAAAGGCCGGTTGGAGCAGGCAAGTCAGAGCTAGGGCTATCAGGACGCGAAGCATAGGGGCGGGCGGCACCAGGGAAAGGGACGGCCTAGTATGCCCGCCATGGGCAGCAAAAAAAATGCCCATTTCTGACTGTGTGATGACTGGAGCAAGCGACAGACTGAATTCCATTTCAAAAACTCCAAAAACCACTGTGGGAGCGAGCTTGCTCGCGATGGCGTCCGATCATTCAACATAGATGTTGGCTGTCAGATTGCTATCGCGAGCAAGCTCGCTCCCACAGATTTTGTTGCGTTTTTGAAATCCGATCAGACCAGAATCGAAGTCCCGGTCATTTCCGTCGGTTGCTCAAGGCCCAGCAGCTTCAGCATGGTCGGTGCCACGTCCGCCAGCACGCCGCCTTCACGGACCTTCAGGTCGCGCTTGCCGACATAGATGAACGGCACCGGCTCGGTGGTGTGTGCAGTGTGCGCCTGGCCAGTGGTTTCATCGGACATTTGTTCGACGTTGCCATGGTCGGCGGTGATCAAGGCTTCGCCGCCGACTTTTTCCAGGGCATCGACGATGCGACCCACGCATTGGTCAAGGCATTCGACGGCCTTGACCGCCGCTTCGAACACGCCGCTGTGGCCGACCATGTCGCCGTTGGCGTAGTTGACCACGATCACGTCGTAACGCTGGTTTTCGATGGCGTCGACGATGCGGTCGGTGACTTCCGGCGCACTCATTTCCGGCTGCAAGTCATAGGTGGCGACTTTCGGCGACGGAATCAGGATGCGTTCTTCGCCCGGGAACGGTTCTTCGCGACCGCCGGAGAAGAAGAAGGTCACGTGGGCGTATTTTTCGGTTTCGGCGATGCGCAGCTGGGTCTTGCCGTTTTTCGCCAGGTAGTCGCCCAGCACGTTTTCCAGGCTGCCGGCAGCGAAGGCCGATGGAGCAGGGATGCTCGCGGCGTATTGGGTCAGCATGACGAAACCGGCCAGTTTCGGCTGGCGGGCACGCTCGAACTCACTGAAGTTGTCTTCGACGAACACACGAGTCAGCTCGCGGGCGCGGTCGGCGCGGAAGTTCATGAACACCACGGCATCGCCGTCTTCGACTTTTACCGGCTCACCGATGGAGGTGGCTTTGACGAATTCGTCGCTCTCGCCGCGCTCGTAGGCTGCTTGCAGGCCTTCCTGGGCGGTGGCGGCGTTGAATTCGCCCTGGCCATCGACAATCAGGTTGTAGGCCTGGGAGACACGGTCCCAACGGTTGTCGCGGTCCATGGCGTAGTAACGGCCGATCAGGCTGGCGATCCGGCCTTTGCCCAGGGCCTGGAAGGTCGCGTCGAGCAGTTCGATGGAGGACTCAGCGCTTTTCGGCGGAGTGTCGCGGCCGTCGAGGAAGGCGTGCAGGTAGATGTTTTGAGCGCCGCGCTTGTAGGCCAGTTCGGCCATGGCGACCAGGTGATCCTGGTGGCTATGCACGCCGCCGTCGGATAGCAGGCCCATGAAATGCACGGCTTTGCCGGCGGCGACGGCTTTGTCCACGGCGGCGCAGATGGTTGGGTTCTCGAAGAACTCGCCGTCGCGGATCGATTTGGTGACGCGAGTGAAGTCCTGATACACCACGCGACCGGCGCCGAGGTTCATGTGACCGACTTCGGAGTTGCCCATCTGGCCATCCGGAAGGCCGACGTCCATGCCGCTGCCCGAGATCAGGCCGTTCGGCACGGTGGCCCACAGGCGGTCCAGTACAGGCTTCTTCGCCGCGAAGATGGCGTTGGATTCGGGGTTGTCGCTGTGACCGAAGCCGTCGAGAATCATCAGGACCAAAGGTTTAGGCGTGGTAGTCATGGAATTCGCTCTGGCTCAAGTAAAAAGGGGCGATGGAAAAGGGAGTCGCAGTTTAAAGCGAAGTTCCGGCCACGTCACCGCCGGACGGGGTTTGGCCCACCATAGTGGCTGTGTATACTGGCCGACATTTTAACGCCCTGGAACCTCCTTCGATGGTTGCTCACCTGATTGAATTCGCCACTAACCACTACATTCTCGTCGGTATCTTCGTCGTACTGCTGGCGTTGCTGATTGCCTATCAAATGCAGGGCGGCGGCCGTAGCCTGAGCACTGGCGAACTGACCGGCCTGGTCAACAAGGACGCAGGCGTGGTGATCGATATTCGTCCAACCAAGGATTTCGCCGCCGGTCACATTGTCGGCGCGCTGAACATTCCCCAGGACAAACTGATCGCCCGCGTTGGCGAGCTGGAAAAGCACAAGGCCAAGACCATCATCCTGGTCGATGCCATGGGCCAGACCGCAGGCACTCACGCCCGCGAATTGATGAAATCCGGCTTCACCGCCGCCAAGCTGTCCGGCGGTATCTCCAGCTGGAAAGCCGACAATCTGCCGCTGGTGAAGTGATATGAGCAACGTCGTCGTCTATTCCAGCGATTACTGCCCTTACTGCTCGCGAGCCAAATACCTGCTCGAGAACAAAGGCGTGGCCTTCGAAGAGATCAAGGTCGATGGCAAGCCGCAGGTGCGCGCCGCGATGGCCCAGAAGGCCGGACGTACGTCCGTGCCGCAAATCTGGATCGGCAGCACCCACGTGGGCGGTTGTGATGATTTGTTCGCCCTGGAGCGCGCCGGCAAGCTCGACGCGCTGCTCAGGGCCTGACGGCAATACCCCAAACAAGCAAACCTAAAAGAACCCTGGATCAAGAAGGATCTGCGATGACTGACCAACAGAACACTGCTGCGAACGAAGAAGAAACTGCACCGCAATTCTCCTTGCAGCGCATTTATGTGCGTGACCTGTCCTTCGAAGCTCCGAAAAGCCCGGCGATCTTCCGCCAGCAGTGGGAGCCGAGCGTCGCCCTGGATCTGAACACCCGTCAAAAGACACTGGAGTCGGACTTCCACGAAGTCGTGCTGACCCTGTCGGTTACCGTGAAAAACGGTGACGAAGTGGCGTTCATCGCTGAAGTGCAGCAGGCCGGTATCTTCCTGATCAAGAACCTGGACGATGCTTCGATGAGCCACACCCTGGGTGCGTTCTGCCCGAATATCCTGTTCCCGTACGCTCGCGAAACTCTGGACAGCCTGGTGACCCGCGGTTCGTTCCCGGCACTGATGCTGGCCCCGGTGAACTTCGATGCGCTGTACGCACAAGAGCTGCAACGCATGCAGGCTGCCGGCGAGACGCCGACCGTTCAGTAAAAGCTTCGTTTGCTCCATGAAAAAAGCGCCTTCAAAGGCGCTTTTTTCATGGAGCAAACGAAACCGCTGGATGCACTGCCCCCTGTAGGAGCTGCCGAAGGCTGCGATCTTTTGACTTTGATTTTTTAAGATCAAAAGATCGCAGCCTTCGGCAGCTCCTACATTGATTCGTGGTGTTATTTGAAGTCGTTCTGGCGCCAGGCTTCGTACACGGCCACCGCCACGGTGTTCGACAGGTTCAGGCTGCGGCAGCCTTCGCGCATCGGCAGGCGCAGGCGTTGCTCAGGGGGCAGGGCGTCCAGGACCTCGGCGGGCAAACCCCGGCTTTCCGGGCCGAACAGGAACGCATCGCCTGGGGCGAAGCTGGCATCGTGGAATGGCCGCGAGCCCTTGGTGGTGAAGGCGAACAGCCGTGGATGACCGAGGCTTTCCAGGCAGCTGGCGAGGTCGGCGTGACGTTGCAGGGTGGCATACTCGTGGTAGTCGAGGCCGGCGCGGCGCAGGCGCTTGTCGTCCATCTCGAAGCCCAGCGGCTCGATCAAATGCAGGTGGCAGCCACTGTTGGCGCACAGCCTGATAACGTTGCCGGTATTCGGCGGAATTTCTGGTTGGAAAAGGATGACGTGAAACATGCACGGCTCCGAAGGTAAAGATGACGCGCATTCTACGCCGCAAGCAGGCGTGCGTTCGAAACTATTCCTGCAGGTGATGGGCTCGCTGGCGATTGTCGGGATGATGATCGGCCTGATGATCGGTCGCCTGACCACGCCAGACCCGAGTCAGTTGCAGCAGGTTGAGGTGACGGGCGACGGGCTGGTGGTGTGGTTCAACAACGAACCCAAGGTCCATGGCGAAATCATCGACGGCAGTGTCGCGCTGCTGTTTGGCGCCGAGGGCCAAGCGCAGAAAGGCCAGCTCAAGCTTGGCGGCAAGGATGTGAACTGGCGGGTACGTTTGAGCGATGGAGGGTTGCTGCTGACGCTGGTGGCGGCCCGGCCACTGCAGGGCGAGTGGGCCGGTAGCGAGGTCGATGACCGCTGGCGGCTGGAGATCCATCTCCGGGAGCAATAAAAGAGGGAATCCCCGGCCTGCCTGTACCAAGGTTCCCGAAACGGGAGGCTCGTCGCGAGTGCGGTGTGAGCCTGGTGTAAAGAAGGAACCCCTGACCTGCCTGTATCAAGGGCCCCAAAACGGCTGGGCTCGTCGCGGCTGCGCTGTGAGCCCGGTGTAAAGAGGGGAATCCCCGGCCTGCCTGTACCAAGGTCCCCGAAACCGGGTCGGTGATCTGAATCACCTGAAAGGGTTATTGCAGGGGGCGTGCCAGGTTTTAACAAGCTGAAACAGAAACCCGCGTATAAGCGTCGAAAGCCCCGTAGAACGGGGCTTTCGTGTTTTTTCGATAGGGGTTCGATAGTGAACGTTGGCGGGATTCGGAATCGGTCGCCGTGCGCGATTGCGGTTCACGGTGCATCCAGTCGGTGCACGCCGGGCAAAAAAGATCGCAGCCTCCGGCAGCTCCTACAGGGTCTTGCGTACGCCTGTAGGAGCTGCCGAAGGCTGCGATCTTTTCGCCGACGACTAAATACCGAAGCCGAACTTAACCTTCATCCCCCTCATCATCATCCCCACCATCCACCTTCATCCCCAATTCCTTGATCTTGCGTGTCAGGGTATTACGCCCCCAACCCAGCAAGACGGCGGCATCGCGGCGGCGACCGGCGGTGTGTTTGAGGGCGGTCTCGATCATGATCCGCTCGAAGGCCGGCACAGCGCTGTCGAGCAGACTCGATTGACCACGGGCCAGCGCCTGGTCGGCCCATTGACGCAGGGCTTGCTCCCAGTTGGTGACCGGTGCCGAATCCTGCGGCAGGCTCAGCAGCTCCGGCGGCAGGTCGCCGATGTGCACTTCGCGACCCGAAGCCATCACCGTGATCCAGCGGCAGGTGTTCTCCAGTTGGCGCACGTTGCCGGGCCACGGCAGGTTCTTCAGGTATTCCTCGGTTTCGCTTTTCAGCAGCTTGGGCTCGACTGCCAGCTCCTGGGCTGCGCGGCTGAGGAAGTGCTTGGCCAGGGTCGGGATGTCTTCGCGACGATCCGACAGGCGCGGGATATGAATGCGGATCACGTTGAGGCGATGGAACAAATCCTCGCGGAATTTCCCGGCATGCACCAGGGTTTCCAGGTTCTGGTGAGTCGCGGCGATGATGCGCACATCGACCTTCACTGGCACATGGCCGCCGACGCGGTAGAACTCGCCATCGGCCAGCACCCGCAGCAAACGGGTCTGGGTATCGGCGGGCATGTCGCCGATTTCATCGAGGAACAGCGTGCCACCGTCCGCCTGTTCAAAGCGCCCGCGACGCAGGTTGGCCGCGCCGGTGAACGCGCCTTTTTCGTGGCCGAACAGTTCGGATTCCATCAGGTCCTTGGGGATCGCCGCCATGTTCAGCGCGATGAACGGCGAAGCGGCGCGCGGGCTGTGACGGTGCAGGGCGTGGGCCACCAGCTCTTTACCGGTACCGGACTCGCCGTTGATCAGCACGGTGATGTTGGAGTGGCTCAGGCGGCCGATGGCGCGAAACACCTCCTGCATCGCCGGCGCCTCGCCGATGATTTCCGGGGTGCGGGTCAGCGTCGGGGCGACTTCCAGGCCCTGCTGCTCCTGGGCGTGCTGGTTGGCGCGCTTGACCAGGGAAACCGCTTCGTCGACATCGAACGGCTTGGGCAGGTATTCGAAGGCGCCGCCCTGATAGGACGCGACAGCGCTGTCCAGATCGGAGTGAGCGGTCATGATGATGACCGGCAGCCGTGGATGCTGCTCGCGAATCCGCGCCAGAAGGTCCAGGCCGCTGGCGCCGGGCATGCGGATGTCGGAAATGATCACGTCCGGTTGCTGGCGCGCCAGGCGGCTCATCACGCCATCGGCGCTGTCGAAGCTTTGCGTGGTCATGCCTTCCTGTTGCAAGGCTTTTTCCAGGACCCAACGGATAGAACGGTCGTCATCGACGATCCACACGGTTTCACTACGGCTCATGTCGATGGGGCTCCTTGTTCCAGTGGCAGAAAGATCGAGAAGGTGGTGTGGCCGGGGTGGCTGTCACATTCGATCAGGCCCTGGTGCTGGCTGATGATGTTCTGGGTAATGGCCAGGCCGAGCCCGGTACCGTCCGGGCGACCGCTGACCATGGGAAAGAAGATGGTTTCCTGAAGTTCCGCAGGGATGCCCGGACCGTTGTCGATGATCTCGATCTTGGTCACCAGGCGATGGCGCACATGGCCGATGGTGAACTGGCGCATGGTACGGCTGCGCAGGCTGATTCGGCCAAGGCGCAGCTCGTTCTGGCTGCTGATGGCCTGCATCGCGTTGCGCACGATGTTCAGTACGGCCTGAATCATCTGTTCGCGGTCGATCAATACGTCGGGAATGCTTGGGTCGTAGTCGCGCACCAGCGTGATGCAACCCTGGCTTTCGGCTTCCACCAGTTGGCAGACGCGCTCCAGCACTTCGTGGACATTGCACAGGGCCAGTGACGGCAGCTTGTTGGAGCCTAGCATGCGATCGACCAGGTTACGCAGGCGGTCGGCTTCTTCGATGATGACGTTGGTGTAGTCGCGCAGGCTTTCTTCCGGCAGTTCCCGGGCCAGCAATTGCGCCGCGCCACGAATCCCGCCCAAGGGGTTCTTGATTTCATGGGCGAGCCCGCGCACCAGCATCTTGCTGGTCTCCTGCTTGGAAAGCTGTGCTTCTTCCTTGGTGATCCGTAGCAAGCGGTCGCGAGGGTGGACTTCAAGCAGCAGCATCGTGTCGCCATTGCTCAGAATCGGCGTTACCGCGTAGTCGACGGTCAGGGTCTGGCCGGTGAGGGCGGTGAGCATGGCTTCGCGCTTGGTGAACGGGTGGGCCTGTTCGACAGCCTGGCGCAAGGAGTTCAGCGCTTCGGTCGATTCGGTAAACAGTTCACTGATGAACTGCCCATGGCTGCGCTGGCCGCTGATGGCCAGCAGCATCTCCGCCGCCGGGTTCATGTACTCGAGGCGCAGTTCGGCATCGAGCAGAATGGTGGCGGTGGTGAGGTTGTCGAGTAGCAAACGGTGGAGTGCGTCGCTAATGGTCATCGGGACCTCTTTTGGGGCGGAGCATGCGCAAGAAACAAGCGTTGATACGGGGAAAATGCAAAAACCAAACCAAGGCTCCGAAAAGAAGCGCCAATGGCCTGAAACGGGCGTATGAAGCTCGCTTGCGTGGCGTTCTGCCGGCGTTCACGGGTAATTTCGAACCAAAATGGGTTGGAATGTGAGTACGGTGCAAGCTGTTGCACCAATATAGTGCGCAAACCTGAATGAGGTTAGAAAAGTCGCAGGAATGGGGTTTTTCGTGCCGACATGAGCAGTGCAATGAAGCCGGCAATCAACAGCCAGGCCTTCAGCGCGTGTGCACTCGTTGCAAGGTGAAGGTTGCGGTGTGGCTCTGCTGCACAACGTTTTCGCCATCGATCACTTGCACGGCGAGGCGATGCTCGCCGCGATCGATGTTCACCAGTTGCAGGATGGGCACGTTGACTGGCTGGCCGTAGGGTTGATCGTCCAGCAGCAGGCGCAGCAGGTGGGGGGCTTGCAGGCGCGGCTTGATCAGTACGTTTATCGTGAAGGTGCCATTGTTGGCGCGCAGAGCTTCGGTATTGGGCAGGCCGGCAAGCTCCAGCACTTCATAGGGCTTTTGGGGCTGCTCATTCGGGGCGGTTTCAGCAGCAGGCGCGGCTTCACCGGGAGGCTGGCGCTCAATGCTGTTGAGGGGCGGCAAGTGGACCGGTTGGGCGCTGGTGCCGTCAGGCGGTTGATTGCTGTACGCAGTGGCGCCGTTGGCGTCTGTGTATTTGTAGATCTGCGCCATGGCGGGCAGGGCGATCAGCAGCAGGATGAACAGAAAACCACGACCCATGGAATCGACCGGAAGCGAAAGCGTTGGGTTGCAGCATAGGTCAGGCGGTATGTTTGAACCAAGCCGCTAAACATCTGGGTATGGTTTGCGAGATATTCCAAGGCGCTACAAATCCCGGTGGGAGCGGGCTTGCTCGCGAAAGCGGTCTGTCTGATAAGCAGATGTTGAGTGCACTGACGCCTTCGCGGGCAAGCTCGCTCCCACAGGGATGTGCGTCAG
Organism: Pseudomonas sp. B1(2018); assembly: GCF_003097365.1. Lineage (NCBI taxonomy): Bacteria > Pseudomonadati > Pseudomonadota > Gammaproteobacteria > Pseudomonadales > Pseudomonadaceae > Pseudomonas > Pseudomonas sp. B1(2018). The sequence continues at coordinate 265,814 of NZ_PYUK01000006.1, read as the reverse complement.
CCGTTGAATCGCTGGCAATAAAAAAGGCCTCCCGAAGGAGGCCTCTTTTGTCACGCCGCGTGCAGCAGCGCTACCGGATCAGCAGCTGTAGTACAGCTCGTATTCCAGTGGGTGTACGAAGGTACGTACCTTGATTTCTTCTTCGCTTTTCAGGGCGATGTAAGCGTCGATGAAGTCATCGCTGAAAACGCCGCCTTTGGTCAGGAACGCACGACCTTTGTCCAGCTCTTCCAGGGCTTCCTTCAGGCTGCCGCAAACTTGTGGAATCTCTTTCGCCTCTTCAGGCGGCAGGTCGTACAGGTTTTTGTCAGCGGCGTCGCCAGGGTGGATCTTGTTCTGGATGCCGTCCAGGCCAGCCATCAACAGTGCGGCGAAGCACAGGTACGGGTTGGCAGCCGGATCCGGGAAGCGTGCTTCGATACGGCGGGCTTTCGGGCTCGACACGTAAGGAATGCGGATCGAAGCGGAGCGGTTGCGAGCCGAGTAGGCCAGCATTACTGGTGCTTCGAAGCCTGGAACCAGACGCTTGTAGGAGTTGGTCGCCGGGTTGGTGAAGCCGTTCAGGGCCTTACCGTGTTTGATGATGCCGCCGATGAAGTACAGGGCGGTGTCCGACAGGCCGGCATAGCCTTCGCCTGCGAAGGTGTTCTTGCCATCTTTCCAGATGGACATGTGCACGTGCATACCCGAGCCGTTGTCGCCGTACAGTGGCTTAGGCATGAAGGTCGCGGTGCGGCCGTAGGCATCGGCAACGTTGTGCACGACGTACTTCAGGGTTTGGGTTTCGTCGGCTTTCTTCACCAGGGTGTTGAACTTGACGCCGATTTCGTTCTGGCCAGCAGTCGCCACTTCGTGGTGGTGAACTTCGACGGTCAGGCCCATTTCTTCCAGTGCGTTGCACATGGAGGTACGGATTTCGTGGTCGTGGTCGAACGGTGGAACCGGGAAGTAGCCGCCTTTGACGCCTGGACGGTGGCCCTTGTTGCCGCCTTCGATGTCCTGGTCGGACATCCAGGAACCTTGTTCGGAGTAGATCTTGAACATGGAGCCGGAAATGTCGGACTTGAACTTCACCTGGTCAAAGATGAAGAACTCTGGCTCTGGACCTGCGAATACGGTGTCACCGATACCGGTGGCTTTCAGGTGCTCTTCGGCGCGCTTGGCGATCGCACGTGGGTCGCGGTCGTAGCCTTGCATGCTCGAAGGCTCGATGATGTCGCAGACCAGGATCAGGGTCGGTTCTTCGGTGAACGGATCGAGAACGGCGGTGGAGTCGTCTGGCATCAGGATCATGTCGGAGGCTTCGATGCCTTTCCAGCCAGCGATGGAGGAACCGTCGAACATTTTGCCGACTTCGAAGAAGTCGTCATCCAGCGCATCGCGAGCCGGCATGGTCACGTGGTGCTGAGTGCCTTTGGTGTCCGTGAAGCGCAGATCAATCCATTTGACGTCATGATCTTTGATGAGTTGAACCGACTTCGACATAGTGTCCTCCGGGTGGCTTCGGGCTAGTAGTGGATGCCCTTAAATGTGGGTGATGCCGGCGCGAATACTCTGCCAAGGCAACCTGCCTCACAAGGGAGCAAATTGCATGCCAGTGCCCCAGCATGGGTTTTTTGCCCCAATTTCACGCCTGTCAGGCGGAAAAGCACCATAAAGCTAAAAATACCGCCCTACAATGTGGCGTTCATTTCAATAAATGACCCGTTTTGGTGCGTGCAAAACCTTCTGCACATTAACTGGTTAAACCTTGAGCAATTTCCGCTATAATCCGCGCCCCCCTTTTTCGGCAGGCCCTGCGCGCGCTGTTTCCATGAAATTAATCGTAAAAGTCTTCCCTGAGATCACCATCAAGAGCCGCCCGGTACGGATGCGTTTCATCCGCCAATTGGCCAAGAACATCCGTGCCGTGCTCCGCGATCTGGACCCGGCTGTGGTGGTGAACGGCGTGTGGGACAACCTCGAGCTGGAAACCCGCGTCAGCGACCCCAAGGCCCTGAAGGAGATGGGCGAGCGCCTGAGCTGCATGCCGGGCATCGCGCACTTCCTGCAGATCGACGAGTACCCGCTGGGCGATTTCGACGACATCGTTGAGAAGTGCAAGCAGCACTACGGCGATGCACTGGCCGGCAAGATCTTCTCGGTGCGCTGCAAGCGTGCCGGCAAGCACCCGTTCAGCTCGATCGATATCGAGAAATATGTCGGCAGCCAGTTGCGCCGTCAGTGTGGTGCCGCCGGGATCGACCTGAAAAAGCCTGAAATCGAAGTCCGCATCGAAGTTCGCGACCAACGGTTGTTCGTGATCCACAGCCAGCACAACGGCATCGGCGGATATCCGCTGGGCGCGCTGGAGCAGACGCTGGTGCTGATGTCCGGTGGCTTCGATTCCACCGTGGCGGCCTACCAGATCATGCGCCGCGGCTTGATGGCGCATTTCTGCTTCTTCAACCTGGGCGGACGTGCCCACGAACTGGGCGTCATGGAAGTCGCGCATTTCATCTGGAAGAAGTACGGCAGCTCGCAACGCGTGCTATTTGTCAGTGTGCCGTTCGAGGAAGTGCTGGGCGAAATTCTCGGCAAAGTCGATAACAGTCATATGGGCGTAGTATTGAAGCGTATGATGTTGCGCGCTTCGTCCCAAATTGCCGATCGACTGCACATCGAGGCCCTCGTCACCGGTGAGGCGATCTCCCAGGTGTCGAGCCAGACGCTGCCAAACCTGTCGGTGATCGATTGCGTGACCGACAAGCTGGTCTTGCGTCCACTGATCGTCGCGCACAAGCAGGACATCATCGACACGGCCAACGAGATCGGCACCGCCGATTTCGCCCGGCACATGCCGGAGTATTGCGGGGTCATTTCGGTCAATCCGAAGACCGCCGCCAAGCGCTACCGTGTCGAGCACGAAGAGAAAGAATTCGATATGGCGGTGCTCGAGCGTGCGCTCGAAAACGCCAAGCTGGTGCCGATCGATCGCGTGATCGACGAATTGGGCCAGGACTTGCAGATTGAAGAAGTCAGCGAAGCGCTGGCCGGTCAGATCGTCATCGACATTCGTCACCCGGATGCCGCTGAAGACGACCCGCTGGAGCTTGCTGGCATCGAGGTACAAACGATGCCGTTTTATGCAGTGAACGCTCGTTTCAAGGAACTGGACCCTACTCGCCAGTACCTGCTGTATTGCGACAAAGGCGTGATGAGTCGCCTGCATGCCCACCATTTGCTCAGTGAGGGGCATGCCAATGTGCGCGTTTATCGACCGAGCTAAGTGCCCGGGGCTGTTTGCCTGTGGCCTGCGTCACCGGCCCCCCGACGCCACCGTCAAGCTGTAACGGCTTTCACGGACGCTACTGTTAATCGCTGCCAAGACTTGTCAGCACACCGAATCCTCTGATCGAGATACACAAGTGATCGAAAATCTACGCAACATCGCCATCATTGCCCACGTTGACCATGGTAAAACCACCCTGGTAGACAAACTCCTGCGTCAATCCGGCACCCTGGAGCGCAACGAGCTCAACGACGAGCGCGTGATGGACTCCAACGACCAGGAAAAAGAGCGCGGTATTACCATTCTGGCGAAAAACACCGCCATCAACTGGAACGGCTACCACATCAACATCGTGGACACCCCGGGCCACGCCGACTTCGGCGGCGAAGTTGAACGCGTAATGTCGATGGTCGACTCCGTTCTGCTGCTGGTTGACGCTCAAGACGGCCCTATGCCGCAAACCCGTTTCGTGACCAAGAAGGCTTTCGAAGCCGGCCTGCGTCCAATCGTGTGCATCAACAAGGTTGACCGTCCAGGCGCGCGTCCGGACTGGGTTCTGGACCAGATCTTCGACCTGTTCGACAACCTGGGTGCCACCGAAGAACAGCTGGACTTCAAAGTCGTCTACGCCTCGGCCCTGAACGGTATTGCCGGTCTGGACCACACCGAAATGGCTGAAGACATGACCCCGCTGTACCAGTCGATCGTCGACAACGTACCTGCGCCGAAAGTCGACCGTGACGGTCCGTTCCAGATGCAGATCTCCGCACTGGACTACAACAGCTTCCTGGGTGTTATCGGCGTTGGCCGTATCGCTCGCGGTCGCGTCAAGCCGAACACCCCGGTTGTGGCTATCGGCGCCGACGGCAAGAAGCGTAACGGTCGTATCCTGAAGCTGATGGGTCACCACGGTCTGCACCGTGTAGACGTTGAAGAAGCAGCTGCAGGCGACATCGTGTGCATCAGCGGTATGGACTCGCTGTTCATCTCCGACACCCTGTGCCACCCGGACACCGTTGAAGCGATGAAGCCGTTGACCGTCGACGAGCCAACCGTTTCCATGACCTTCCAGGTAAACGACTCGCCATTCTGCGGTAAAGAAGGCAAGTTCGTGACTTCCCGTAACATCAAGGAACGTCTGGACAAAGAGCTGCTGTACAACGTTGCACTGCGCGTTGAAGAAGGCGACTCGGCTGACAAGTTCAAGGTTTCCGGCCGTGGCGAACTGCACCTCTCGGTATTGATCGAAACCATGCGTCGCGAAGGCTTCGAAATGGCTGTAGGCCGTCCGGAAGTGATCATCCGTCTGGTTGACGGCGTGAAACACGAACCGTTCGAAAACGTCACCATCGACCTGCCGGAAGAATCCCAGGGCAAGGTGATGGAAGAGATGGGCCTGCGTAAGGGCGACCTGACCAACATGGTGCCGGATGGCAAGGGCCGTGTACGTCTGGAATACAACATCCCTGCTCGTGGTCTGATCGGTTTCCGTAACCAGTTCCTGACCCTGACCAACGGCGCTGGCATCCTGACCTCGATCTTCGACCGTTACGACGTGATGAAGTCCGGCGACATGTCCGGCCGTCAGAACGGCGTTCTGGTTTCGGTTGAAACCGGCAAGGCGCTGACCTACTCCCTGGAAACCCTGCAGGCGCGTGGCAAGCTGTTCGTAGAACACGGTCAGGAAATCTACAACGGTCAGATCGTTGGTCTGAACAGCCGTGACAACGACCTGGGCGTCAACCCTACCAAGGGCAAGAAGCTCGACAACATGCGTGCTTCGGGTAAAGACGAAACCATCGCTCTGGTTCCACCTGTTCGCTTCACCCTGGAACAGGCTCTGGAATTCATCCAGGACGACGAGCTGTGCGAAGTGACGCCTAAGTCCATCCGTCTTCGCAAGAAGATCCTGGACGAAAGCGAGCGTACCCGCGCTGCCAAGAAAGCCAAGGCATAAGATTTAGCCCTGGCTGAACGAAAACGCCCCCGGTCGAAAGGCCGGGGGCGTTTTTGTTTGTGTGCGGTTTGTGCGGTGTTTGTGCCGGCCTCATCGCGAGCAAGCTCGCTCCCACAGGGGTTCTGTGGTGTTCACACAATTTGTGGTTCACCTCGAACACTGTGGGAGCGAGCTTGCTCGCGATGGCGGCCGATCAGCCGCCACTGGTTTCAGGCAATATCAGAACCGCTCGATACTGCGCGAATTCCGCTCGCGCTCCACTTCCTTCGGCTTGTACGCGCAATACCCCGGCCGCGGGCCGATTTTCGGGTGATTGCGGCAAGTATCCGGGCGCTTATCATAAATAGTGCACAGACGGCTCTTACGATCCAGATACAGGCAATCGTTGTTGCTCATGCGCTGGAGGGTAAAGATTCCCGACTTCTGGTTGAAACGCTCGACCAGACCTTCCTTTTGCAGGCGCTTGGCGATGTTCTTCGGTGGATCGCCCAGCTCGAACTCGTCGACCACGCCGATGCGGATCAGGTCCTTGATCTTGACCTCGACGGGCAGGGTGCAGCAGCTGGACATGCACGAGCCGCACATCGGGGCAGAGTACTTGGCCCAGGTATCGAGGCGGTCGATCTCTGCGGCAGCGATCAGGTTCGGCTTCATCATCGTTTGTTACCAGCGTGTGCATCAGGGCGCGCGATCATACCGGGACTGGTGGATTTTTGAACAACGTTTCGCCAGATTTTTTCACTGCCGGCCAATAAACCGCTAATCCGGCACGGCCCCTGCATTGAATCAGGTACTCGACAATGTATTGCCGACCCGATTCGCACTTACAGGAAAAACTGCCGAACCAGAGCCTCTACCGCCTGTCAGACCGTCTAGGCTCAGACAACTCCAAGCTCGCTCGAGGTCCTATCGATGACTCAAGAACCACTTGTTCGCGAAGCAGAGGTGGCCGCATTCCGCGACGCCGTCTTGACCAAGCTCACTTATGCAGTGGGTAAAGACCCGGATCACGCCTTCGACCATGACTGGTTCGAAGCCATCGCCCTGGCCGCGCGGGATCACATGGTCGAGCACTGGATGGACCACACGCGGCAGATCTACCGCAAAGGCCAGAAGCGCGTTTATTACCTTTCCCTCGAATTCCTCATCGGCCGGCTGCTGTTCGACAGCCTGAGCAACCTCGGCCTGCTCGACGTGGCGCGCGAAGCCCTGACCGAACTCGGCGTCGACCTTGAGCGCATCCGACTTCTGGAGCCTGACGCGGCCCTGGGCAACGGCGGCCTCGGGCGTCTGGCGGCGTGTTTCCTGGAAAGCATGTCGACCCTCGGCATCGCCGGTCATGGTTACGGCATTCGCTATGAGCACGGGTTGTTCCGCCAGGCGATTGTCGACGGCTGGCAGCAGGAGCAGACCGAACACTGGCTGGATTTCGGTAACCCCTGGGAGTTCGAGCGGCCGGAAGTGGTCTACACCATCGGTTTCGGCGGCAGTGTCGAGACCCTGACCGACGACACCGGCAAATCCCGACAAGTCTGGTCCCCGGCGGAAACCGTGCGGGCGATTGCCTACGACACGCCGGTGGTCGGCTGGCGCGGGGCGAGCGTCAACACGCTGCGCCTGTGGCGCGCCCGGGCCATGGAAGATCTGCACCTGGAGCGTTTCAACGCCGGTGACCACCTGGGCGCCGTGGCCGAAGTGGCCCGGGCCGAGAGTATCTCCCGGGTGCTGTACCCGGCGGACAGCACCGAGGCCGGCCAGGAGTTGCGCCTGCGCCAGGAGTATTTCTTCGTCGCCGCCTCGTTGCAGGATCTGTTGCGCCGCCATCGCAACATGCACACCTCGGTGCTGACCCTGGGCGATCACGCCTCGATCCAGCTCAACGACACCCACCCCTCGATTGCCGTGGCTGAACTGATGCGGCAACTGGTCGACGTCTATGACGTGGCATGGGATGCGGCGTGGCAAGTCACCGTCGATACGCTGTCCTACACCAACCACACCTTGTTGCCCGAAGCGCTGGAAACCTGGCCGGTCGGCTTGATGGAGCGCATGTTGCCGCGGCACATGCAGATCATTTACCTGATCAACGCCCACCACATCGACTCCCTGCGGGCCAAAGGCATCCACGACTTCGATGTGCTGCGCGCGGTGTCGCTGATCGAGGAAGACAACGGTCGTCGGGTGCGCATGGGCAACCTGGCGTTTCTCGGCTCCCACAGCGTCAACGGCGTGTCCGGTTTGCACACGCAACTGATGCGCAAGACGGTGTTCTCCGAACTGCACAAGCTGTACCCGGAGCGAATCAACAACAAGACCAATGGCATTACCTTCCGCCGCTGGCTGTACCAGGCCAACCCCGAGCTGACCTCGATGCTGGTCGATGCCTTGGGCCCCGAGGTGCTGGACAACCCGGAAGAGCGTTTGCTCGCCCTCGAGCCGTTCGCCGAGAAAAGCGCGTTCCGCAAGGCGTTCGCCGAGCAACGCCTGCACAGCAAGAAAGCCCTGGCGTACCTGATTCATGAGCGCTTGGGTGTAGCGGTCAATCCGGCGGCGATGTTCGACGTGCAGGTCAAGCGTATCCACGAATACAAACGCCAGTTGCTTAACCTGATGCACACCGTGGCGTTGTACCAGGCGATCCGCGCCGAACCTGAAATCGACTGGGTGCCACGGGTGAAAATCTTCGCCGGCAAGGCAGCCGCGAGTTATCACCAGGCCAAACTGATCATCAAGCTGACCAACGACATCGCCCGGGTGGTGAACAACGACCCGACCGTGCGCGGCTTGCTCAAAGTGGTGTTCCTGCCCAACTACAACGTCAGCCTGGCGGAGAGCATCATTCCGGCGGCGGATTTGTCCGAGCAGATCTCCACCGCCGGTTTCGAAGCGTCAGGCACCAGCAACATGAAGTTCGGCCTGAACGGCGCGCTGACCATCGGCACCCTGGACGGGGCCAACGTGGAAATGTGCGACCGCATCGGTGCCGAGCACATGTTCATCTTCGGCCTCAGCGCGCAGCAGGTGGAGGCGCGCAAGCAGAACCATGAGTTCAGCGCCGTACCGGACATCGCCGCGTCCCATCGCCTGAGCGATGTGCTGCAAGCGATTCGTGGCGGGGTGTTCTCGCCGGATGACCCGTCCCGTTACACTGGGTTGATCGATTCGCTGGTGGATTACGACCGCTTCCTGGTCTGTGCCGACTTTGATTCCTACTGGCACGCGCAGATGCGCGTCGAAGCCCATTGGCACGATTCGAAGGAGTGGTGGCGTTCAGCGGTGTTGAACACGGCGCGGATGGGCTGGTTCTCGTCGGACCGGACCATTCGCGAGTACGCCACGGAAATCTGGAAGGCGCTGGAGTAAGTCTTCAGGCGGGTGGATATACTGGCGCGCCGGAAAAGATCGCAGCCTTCGGCAGCTCCTACATGGTCGCGGCATTACGTGATTCTGTAGGAGATGCCGAAGGCTGCGATCTTTATGGATACGGCTGAGCTAATCTTTCCGGATTGGCCAATGCGCTCAGGGATATCGACCATGCAATGGATGTTCATGCTGATAGGGCTGGTGCTCGGCTGGATACTCGACGAGTCATTCAGCGATGCGCTGCTGGGCGCGTTACTCGGACTGGGTATCGGCCAGGCCCTTCGCTTGGCCCGCATGGACTCTCAGGCTGTGGAGCAGCAGCGTTTGCTGGCTCAGGCGCAAGCAGCCCTGCAAGCGGTCGAGCAAAGGCTGGCGCTGCTCGAAGCATCGGGCGTCAAGGCGCCGGAAACCCGCGAGCCGCTTGTCTCACCTGAAACCGTCCTTGATGAAGCCCCTGCCGCAGCCACGGAATTGGTCTGGGAACTGCCGCCCGAACTCGAGCCAATCCAGGCCGCGGCCAGCGAAATCGGTCGTCCGGCCGCCGATGCCTGGAAGCCCAAGCCTACCGTTCGCGAAGCACAAACGCCGGCCTCCCCCCGTGGCCCGAATCTCATCGAGCGCGCCATCAGTCGTGCCCGCGCCTGGTTGTTCGGTGGCAATACCGTGTTGCGCGTCGGCGTGGTGTTGCTGTTCCTCGGTCTGGCCTTTCTGCTGCGTTACGCCACCGAAGGCGTGGTGGTGCCGGTTGAGTTGCGCTACGCGGGTGTTGCGGCGGCTGCACTGGGGTTGCTCGGGCTGGGTTGGTGGTTGAGGGCCCGCAACAGCAGTTACGCATTGATCCTGCAGGGTGCCGGGATCGCCGTGTTGTACCTGACGGTGTTTGCCGCGATGCGCCTGCATCCGCTGCTCGATCCCTCGGCGGGGTTTGGCCTGCTGGTGGCGGTGACAGTCTGTTCGGCGATTCTCGCCATTGCCCAGGATTCCCTGGGGCTGGCCGCCGCGGCCGCACTGGGCGGATTCGCCGCGCCCATCCTGGCCTCCACCGGCGCCGGCAGCCATGTCGCACTGTTCAGCTACTTTACCCTGCTCAACGCCGGCATCTTCGCCATCGCCTGGTTCAAGGCCTGGCGGTTGTTGAATGTCATCGGCTTCACCGGCACTTTCGGCATCGGGTTTGCCTGGGGCCTGCGCTCCTACTCGCCGGAGCTGTTGTGGAGCACCGAGCCGTTTCTGATTTTGTTTTTCCTGATGTACCTGGCCATTGGTCTGCTGTTCGCCCGGCGCCGATTGATGGAGATGGGCGATACACCCGCAGACGGCAGTCGCGAAGCACTGCTGCGCTGGTCGGCGCGCAAGGGGGACTACGTCGACGGCACGCTGTTGTTCGGTCCGCCACTGGCGGGTTTCGGCTTGCAGTTCGCGCTGGTGCAGCATCTGGAATTCGCTGCAGCATTCAGTGCCTTGGCAATGGGCATGATTTACATGGGGCTTGCCCGTTGGCTGATGGCCGGGCGCACGCTGTTGTTGGGAGAAACCTGCCTGGCCCTGGGCGTGATCTTCGCCAGCCTGGCGATACCGCTGGGGCTCGATGCACGCTGGACGACGGCGGCATGGGCGGTGGAAGGCGCGGGGATCTTCTGGCTCGGTCTGCGCCAACAAAGGCCCCTGGGCCGGGCCTTTGCCTTGCTGCTGCAATTGGGGGCGGCGCTGGCGTTTCTCAGCGAACTGCACGACAGCGAAAGCAGCCTGCTCGGCGGTGTACCGCTAGGTGCACTGTTACTGGGCGTCGCCTTGCTGTTCAGCTTCTACCAATTGCGTAAAGCCTTGCCGGAGCAGATCAGGCCATGGGAGCTCAAAGGCCTGCCGGTATTGGCTTGTCTCGGGCTGGCGTTTCTCTATTTGCTGGCACCCTTGTTTTTCTTCAGCCACGGCACGGTGATCAGTTGGGCCTTGGCCGGGGCGCTCACGCTGTTTGTTGGCTTGCACCTGCAATCGCGCACGTTCGTGTTCACCGCGCTCGCTGTGCAATTGTTGGGTGGCGCGCTGTTCCTGACGACTGGGCCGCAGTTCAGTGACGGTCTGCAGCCCCTGGCCCATGGCGGTTTCTGGGCGCCGCTGGTGCTGGGGCTGGCCGCGATGGTCGGGGCCTGGCGTTTGCAGATCGGTCATGCGTTCACCGCGTTCGTAGGGCTGAGTCTGTTGCGCTTGTCCCAGGCATTGCTGGTATGGGGCGCAGGCTGGTGGGCGCTGGCCTGGGTCATCGAAGTACTGCATTTTGCGCCGCAGTCGATGCAGGCGACTTTGTTGTTGGGCATCACTGCCGTGAGTGTTGCGCTGTGGACGGTATTGGCGCTGCGCCTGAAATGGCCGTCACTGGCGGGGCTCGGCACGGTGTTGATTCCCGCTGCGGCACTGGTGCTGCTCGCGGCCTGGCACTCGCGTTATCACCCAGCGGCCAACTTCGGCTGGCTGGCATGGGCCGCCGTGTTCGTCGTGCATTTCATGTCCCTGCGACGCCTGGCGCCCATGCTGCCAGCGCCCGTGCTGAGCGTCGCCCATGTGCTCGGTTGCTGGCTGTTGATGGGCGTGCTGGCGCTGGAACTGCGTTACGCCTTGCTGGTGTTGTCCGAGCAATACAACGCCTGGCGCTGGTTGGGCTGGGCGATTCTGCCAAGCCTGTATCTGGTATTGATGGCAGCACCTCGCGCATGGCCTTGGCCGGTGTCGGCCTATTCTCGGGAATACCGCGTGTACGCCGCTGCGCCGCTGGCCTTGCTGATGCTCGGCTGGTTCTGGCTGGCGAATATCGCCAGTGAGGGCAACGCCGAGCCACTGCCTTACGTGCCATTGATCAACCCGCTGGAGCTGGGCCTGTTGTTTGCGTTGTTCGGCGTCTATGTCTGGTCCCGCAGCGCCATGCCCCAACTGGCTGTCCGCAAGGATTACGCCGCCATCGCCACGCAAGGGCTCGCAGGTGCCTCGCTGTTCGCATTCTTTACGGCCTTGGTGATGCGCACGACGCACCATTGGAGCGGAGTGCCGTTCGAGCTGGATCCGTTGCTGGAGTCGATGCGGGTGCAAGCCGGCCTGTCCATTGTCTGGACCTTGATGGCCCTGAGCCTGATGATTGGCGGCCATTTGCGTCGCCGTCGCGAAGTCTGGCTGATCGGTGCGGCCTTGATTGGCGTGGTCGTGGCCAAGCTGTTTTTTGTCGAGTTGAGCAATCGCGGCGGGCTGGCGCGGATCGTTTCGTTTATCGGTGTCGGCCTGCTGTTGCTGGTAGTGGGGTATTTCGCTCCGCTACCGCCCAAGCGCGCCGAAGCTGTGCCGGATACCGGCAAACCAGTCCCGGAATCACAAGGAGTGTCGTCTTGAGTCAGAAGCTGAACCTGGGTTGGCTGGGTATTGTTGCCATGGGTGTGGTGTTGTCGGCGGTCGCCCAGGAAAAACCGGCGGACTTCACCACCCAAGTGCCTTTGTCGGTCGCGGGCGAAGGCCCTTGGTATCGCCTTGAACTGCCGTTGAGCGTGCAACTGAGTGCGCGCCAGGCCGACCTGAGCGACCTGCGGGTGTTCAATGCCGTCGGTGATGTTCAGGCGTACGCCCTGGCCCGGGAGTCTGCGCAGAGCAGTGAAACGCGCACCCTGACCGAGGTGAAGCGGTTTGCGCTGTACAACTCGGAGGACGCCACTGAAACCGCACCAAGCGTGCGGGTGCAATCGAGCGCCAATGGCACCTTGGTCGAGGTGCAGCCCTCCAGTCAGCTGGAGCCGGGTGAGGAGGAGCTGCGCGGCTGGTTGCTCGACGCTTCCTCGATCAAGGCGCCATTGCAGCAATTGATTCTCGACTGGACCAGCGAACGCGACGGCTTCCAGCGTTTCACCGTTGAAGCCAGCGATGATCTGCAGCATTGGCAGTCCTGGGGCGAAGGGCAGGTGGCGCGCCTGACCTTTTCCGACGAGCGGGTCGAACAGCATGAGGTCAACCTGCCGGGACAGTCGGCGCGCTATCTGCGGTTGCTGTGGATCACCCCGCATTCGGCGCCGACACTGACTTCGGCGCAACTGCAAAGCGCCAATACCCGCAACCTGCCGCTGCCGTTGGTCTGGTCCCAGGCGTTGACCGGCAGCACCGAGAAGGCGGGTGTATACACCTGGCAGTTGCCGATGGGGCTGAATGTCGAGCGGGTTCAGGTCGGGTTGAGCCAGCCCAACAGCCTGGCGCCGGTGAGTCTGGCCGGTCGGCGCGACAGCAGCCTGCCATGGCAGCCGTTGGGCAGTGGTTTGCTCTATCGCCTGACGCAGAATGGTCAGGAGGTGGTGCAAAACCAATTGCAGTTGTCCGGGCAAATCGTCCAGCAATTGAAACTGACCGTGGACGAACGCGGCGGCGGCCTGGGTGATCAGGCGCCGACGCTGAAGTTTGCCATGCGCGCCACGCAACTGGTGTTTCTGGCACGTGGGCCGGGGCCTTACACGCTGGCGGTGGGGAGCTCGACGGCGAAGGCGGCGAACTTGCCGCTGTCGACGCTGATTCCGGATTACAGCCCGCAAAAGCTGGCGACCTTGGGCCGGGCCATGGTGGATGTCGGGGCGGCGGCTAGGCAGCCGCCGACAGTCACCACGTCGGCGCCGATCGACACCGGCTGGAAGAAATTCGGGTTGTGGGCGGTGTTGCTGCTCTGCGTGGTGTTTCTGGCGGCGATGGCGTTCAGTTTGCTGCGCAAGCCTACTGCCAAACCTTGATTGTGGGTGCTGCGCACCCAATCGCGAGCAAGCTCGCTCCCACAGGTATTGCGCTGTCCCTGTGGGAGCGAGCTTGCTCGCGATAGCGGTATATCAGTCAATAAAAATGCTGAGATGAGCGCTACTTTCCAGCTCACACCCCGCCCATTTCCATCTACGCTCAACCCCGCGCATGAACTCTCTTCGGCGGATCACGTCTGATAGGAGGAAATGCGCCCCGACTCGCGTTAAACTGCGCGGGTTTTTAGCCCCCCCATTCCACCGGAGCCTTCCATGTCCCGCGTTACCTTGAGTCGCTATTTGATTGAGCAGACCCGCAGCAACAACACTCCTGCCGATCTGCGCTTCCTGATCGAAGTGGTGGCGCGTGCCTGCAAGGAGATCAACCACGCCGTGTCCAAAGGCGCCCTGGGTGGTGTACTGGGCAGCATGGGCACTGAAAACGTCCAGGGCGAAGTGCAAAAGAAGCTCGACGTGATCTCCAACGAGATCCTGCTCGAAGCCAACGAATGGGGCGGTCACCTGGCCGGCATGGCGTCCGAAGAAATGGACAACGCCTACCAGATCCCGGGCAAATACCCGAAAGGCGCGTACCTGCTGGTATTCGACCCGCTGGACGGTTCGTCGAACATCGACATCAACGCCCCGGTCGGCACCATCTTCTCGGTACTGCGTTGCCCGAACGAATACCTGAGCCAGAACGAACCTTTGAATGAAAAGGCCTTCCTGCAGCCAGGCACCCAGCAAGTGGCCGCCGGTTACGCGATCTACGGTCCACAGACCATGCTGATCCTGACCCTGGGCGACGGCGTGAAAGGCTTCACCCTGGACCGTGAAATGGGCAGCTTCGTGCTGACCCACGAGAACATCACCATTCCTGAAGCCACCCAGGAATTTGCCATCAACGCGTCCAACCAGCGTCACTGGGAAGCACCGGTACAGCGCTACGTCAGCGAATTGCTGGCCGGCGATGAAGGCCCGCTGAAAAAGAACTACAACATGCGCTGGGTCGCCGCGATGGTAGCCGACGTGCACCGCATCCTGACCCGCGGCGGTCTGTTCATGTACCCACGTGACAGCCGCGAGCCGTCCAAGCCGGGCAAGCTGCGCCTGATGTACGAAGCCAACCCGATGTCGTTCCTGGTGGAGCAGGCGGGCGGCGCGTCCACCGACGGCCACCAGCGCATCCTCGACATCCAGCCGGAAGGCCTGCACCAGCGCGTGGCGGTGTTCCTCGGTTCGAAAGAAGAAGTGGCCCGCGTCACGGCTTACCACAAGGAATAAACCATGACCGCGCCCTGGCAGCCGTTGCTTGATTGGTGGTTCGGAAGTTCCGGATCGGCAAGCGAAGTGGCGGCGCAGAAGGGCAGGTTATGGTTCGGCAAGCGCGACAGCCAGGACCTCGAAGCGCGTGAGCGTTTCGGGGACTGGGTCGAGCAGGCACTGGCCGGCGGATTGACCGAGTGGATGCAACGTCCCGAAGGTTGGCTGGTCCTGGTGCTGTTGCTCGATCAACTTCCGCGAATGATCTTTCGCGATTCTCCCAAGGCTTTTTCCGGTGACATCAGGGCTCAGGCACTGGTGGCGCAAGGCATTGCCGCGGATTTCGACCGGCAGTTGCAGCCGATTCAGCGGGTGTTCATCTACCTGGTGTTCGAGCACAGCGAGAACCTGGCGGTGCAGAACGAAGGCGTCTCGCGCTATATCGAATTGGTGGCGCAGCAGCCGGAGAGCGATCGGGCACTGTTCAGCGATTATCTGGACTATGCCGAGCGGCATCAGCAAGTGATTGCGCAGTTTGGGCGGTTTCCGCATCGCAATGCGGTGTTGGGAAGGGCGTCTACGGCTGAGGAGCTGGCGTTTCTGTCGAAGCCTGGGTCACGGTTCTAGTGCCGCTGAAAAGATCGCAGCCTTCGGCAGCTCCTACAGGAGAACTCATTTCCATGTAGGAGCTGCCGAAGGCTGCGATCTTTTGATTTTCAGATGCGGAAGCTTCCCACCAACTGCTTCAATCGCGCCGCCTGCTGCTCAAGATCGGCACACGCACGCAAGGTCGCCTGCAGGTTCTCCACGCCTTCCTGGTTCAACGTGTTGATTTCGGTGATGTCGACGTTGATCGACTCCACCACGGCGGTCTGCTCTTCGGTCGCTGTTGCCACGGACTGGTTCATGCCGTCGATCTCGCCAATACGCTGGGTCACGCTGCCCAGGCGTTCGCCGGCCTGGTTGGCGATGCCGACGCTGCTTTCGCTCTGGCGCTGGCTGTCGGTCATGATGCCCACCGCTGCGCGGGCGCCGACCTGCAGCTCTTCGATCATCGTCTGCACTTGCTGCGCTGAGTCCTGGGTGCGGTGAGCGAGGTTGCGTACCTCATCGGCCACCACGGCAAAACCGCGACCGGCCTCACCGGCGCGGGCCGCTTCGATGGCGGCGTTGAGCGCCAGCAGGTTGGTCTGCTGGGAGATGCTGGTGATCACTTCCAGGATCTGCCCGATGTTGACCGTGTTGCTGTTGAGGGTTTCGATGTTGCCGCACGAGTCGCTGATCTTCGCCGACAACTGCTGCATCGCCGCGATGGTTTTATCCACCACCTGCTGGCCGTCTTCGGCCAGGCTGCGGGCGTCGCTGGAGTGCTGCGAGGCGAGGGCGGCGTTCTGCGCGATTTCCTGGGCGGCGGCGCCGAGCTGGTTGATCGCCGCAGCCACGCTGCTGGTACGCGAGGCTTGCTGGTCGGAGTTGTACATCGACGAGTTCGACGCGGCCACTACCCGTAGCGCTACTTCGTTGACCTGCCCGGTGGCCGAGGCCACTTCGATGATCGAAGTGTGAATGCGTTCGACGAAGCGGTTGAACGACAGCCCCAGCGCGCCGAATTCGTCGTGACCGTGAATGGTCAGGCGTTTGGTCAGGTCACCTTCGCCTTCGGCGATGTCGTGCATGGCGCGCCCCATGGTCAACAGCGGTTGCATCAGCAGGCTGATCAGCATGCCGAGCAGGGCGATGATGATGACTACGGCGATCACCATGGCGATGATCGCCGAGGTGCGGAATTCGCTGAGCATCGAGAACGCCGTTTCCTGGTCGAGCACCAGTGCCACGTACCAGTCCGCCGATGGCACGCCGTTGACGTGGGTGAAGGAGATGAACTGGCGCTTGCCGTCGATCTCGACTTCTTTCAGGCCCGGGCTGACTTTCGGCGTGTCGCTCGGATAGGCCTCGGCCAGGCTCTTGAGAACCAGCTTGCTGTCCGGGTGAATCAGGATCTTGCCGTCGGCGCCGACGATGAACGCATGACCGTGGCCACCGAAGTTCAGCGAGTTGATGATCGCGCTGACACTGGACAGATCGATATCGGCGCCGGCGACGCCAATCATCTGGCCCTGGTGCTTTACCGGGGTGGCCACGGTGATCACCAGCTTGCCGGAGGACGCAGCGATATACGGTTCGGTGACGATGGTCTGTTGTGCGTTATTGGCCGCCTTGTACCAGCCACGGGCACGTGGGTCGTAGTCCGCCGCGCGGTTGCCGGCCGGGACCGAGAACATCACGCCGTCGGCGCCACCGAAGTAGCTCAGCTGGAAGTTGCCGGTGTAGGCGGGCAGGTCGATGATCCGTTTCAGGCCGGCGGGGGCATTGCCATCGGCGCTGACCTGTTGGGCCATCGATTGCAGCAACTGCATGCGGCTTTCCAGCCAGGTCTGGATGTTGCTGGTGGTCAGGCTGCCGAGTTCCTGCATCGAGGCTTCGGTACTGTTGCGCAGGGTTTCGCGCTGGCGATAGTCGTTGAACAGGATGAAACAAGCGAATGCGACGGCCACCACGAGGGCGGCAGCCAGCAAGATCTTGTGGCTGAACTTCATGTTTCTGGTCATGGGATGAGCTACCGCAGAGGGGCTGTTCTACAAAATGGGGGAGCAAATGCCACCGACGCGGCATTGCGTTGCATTTATGTCGACTGAGCGGCGCCAAAGATTAGGCGGATTTTGCTGAAAAACGATGAAATGTCCGGTGAACGAGGAAAGTGGTTGATTTTCCGCAAAAGGCAGACGAGTGGCCCGATAAATAGCCTGCCGGGCACGGAACCTCACAGGGGTTTTCTCTTCTAAGCTTCAGCTTGGCAGCCATGCCAATCCCCTACGCCCCCCGGAGTTTCACCATGTCGCTGCGTTCCATCGCCCTGCTTTCGTTCTGCGTATTGCTCGCTGCCTGCAGCAAGGTCAATCAGGAAAACTACTCGAAGCTCTCGGCCGGCATGGCCAAGGCCGATGTGGAAACCCTGTTGGGCAAACCCGCCGATTGTTCAGGCGCGCTCGGCATGTCCAGTTGCACCTGGGGCGACAAGAACAGCTTTATCAGCGTGCAGTTCGCCGGTGACAAAGTGCTGATGTTTTCCGGCCAAGGCCTGAAGTAAACCGGGGCGATCGCCCACGGGAGAAAAATAATGAAGCGGTTATTGATCATCCTTTTTGCCGGCCTGGTGTTGGCTGGCTGTGCCACGTCTGGCCAGGACCCTTTGGCGCCCAAGACGGCCAACAGCGTCAACCTCAAGCGCTACCAGGGCACCTGGTACGAGTTGGCCCGTCTGCCGATGTACTTCCAGCGCGACTGCGCGCAATCCGAAGCCCATTACACGCTAAAACCCGATGGCAACGTCGCGGTATTGAACCGCTGCCTGACAGCGCAGTGGCAATGGGAAGAGGTCAAGGGCACGGCTTATCCGGAGGTGCCCGGCAAGAACGACAAGCTGAAGGTCGAGTTCGATACCTGGTTTTCCAGGCTGATCCCGGGTACGGCGAAGGGCGAGTACTGGGTGCTGTATGTCAGCGATGACTACAAGACCGCCATCGTCGGTGATCCGAGCCGGAAATATTTGTGGCTGTTGTCGCGCACGCCGACCGTGAACGGAGTGGTGCGTGAGGAGTTGCTGAGCAAGGCGCGTCAGCAGGGTTATGACACCACCCGGTTGATCTGGCGGGCGTCGGAACAGCAGATGGCCAAGACCTCGAACTGAAAAAAAGATCGCAGCCTGCGGCAGCTCCTACAGGAGATTGATGTTCACCCTGTAGGAGCTGCCGAAGGCTGCGATCTTTGCTTTTAACCGAGCAATTCGCGCAGGACTTGGGTGAAGGCGCGGCTACTTTCCTCTTCGCCGGCATGGCGCCCGTCACGCACCACCCACTGGCCATTGACCAGCACATCCCGCACCTGACGATCGCCACCGGCAAACAGCCAACGGTTGAGAATCCCGTCGCCGCTGGCCGTGGCCAGGTACGGATCGTTGCCGTCGAGCACCAGCCAGTCGGCGCGCTTGCCGACTTCCAGCGCGCCAATCGGCTGGCCCAGTGCCTGAGCGCCGCCATCCAGCGCGGCATCAAACAGCGTGCGGCCGACCATCGGCTGCTCCGCGCCATACAAACGATTACGCCGTTGGTCACGCAGTCGCTGGCCGTATTCCAGCCAGCGTAATTCTTCCACCACGCTCAACGACACATGGCTGTCGGAACCGATGCCCATGCGGCCGCCCTGGGCAAGGAAGTCCACCGCCGGGAAGATCCCGTCGCCGAGGTTGGCTTCGGTGGTCAGGCACAGGCCGGCGATGGCGCGACTCTTGGCCATCGACGTGACTTCTTCCGGGTTGGCGTGGGTCGCGTGGACCAGGCACCAGCGTTGATCGACGTCGACGTTCTCGTACAGCCATTGCAGCGGACGACGACCACTCCAGGTCAGGCAGTCGTCGACTTCCTTCTGCTGCTCGGCGATGTGGATGTGCACCGGGCGCTGCTTGTCGCTGGCTGCCAGCACTTCGCTGATCTGCTGCGGTGTGACCGCGCGCAGCGAGTGGAAACACAGGCCCAGGGCTTGCGCCGGTTGCTGCGCAAGGACCGGTTGCAGGCGTGACTGCAACTTGAGGTAGTTTTCGGTGCTGTTGATGAAGCGGCGCTGGCCTTCGTTCGGGGTCTGGCCACCGAAACCGGAGTGGCTGTAGAGCACCGGCAGCAGGGTCAAACCGATACCCGCAGAACCTGCGGCCTGGCTGATGCGCAGGGCCAGTTCAGCCGGGTCGGCATAAGGTTGGCCGCTGATGTCATGGTGTACGTAATGAAATTCCGCCACCGATGTGTAACCGGCCTTGAGCATTTCGATGTACAGCTGACGGGCGATGACGCCGAGTTGCTCCGGGCTGATTTTTCCGACGAGGCGGTACATCAGATCGCGCCAGGTCCAGAAACTGTCGTTCGGATTGCCCGCTACTTCCGCCAGCCCGGCCATGGCACGCTGGAAGGCGTGGGAGTGCAGATTCGGCATGCCAGGCAGCAGCGGACCACTCAACCGCTCGGCGCCATCTGCATGAGAATCGGCCTGGATATGGGTCAATACGCCATCGGCGCTGACCTCAAGACGTACATTGTTGGCCCATCCACTAGGCAGCAGCGCGCGTTCGGCAAAGAAGGCGGACATGGTTCAGCACCCCATCGTGTGTTATTTGTATATACATATACAGACGTTTGCCTGCCCGGTAAACTCCGGCAAGCTAGCGACATCAACTAAACGACCAAGGATTAACCGTGCCGACTCCGCCTCCAGTCTCTCCGTTGGCCGCGAACATGGGCGACAGTCCGGCGCCCTTGTACGCCCGCGTCAAACAAATGATCACCCAGCAAATCGACAGTGGAAACTGGCCGCCGCACTACCGCGTTCCGTCGGAAAGCGAGCTGGTCAACCAGTTGGGCTTCAGCCGCATGACCATCAACCGCGCACTGCGCGAGATGACTGCCGACGGTCTGCTGGTGCGCATGCAAGGCGTCGGCACCTTCGTCGCCGAGCCGAAAAGCCAGTCCGCGCTGTTCGAAGTGCACAACATCGCCGACGAAATCGCTTCCCGCGGTCATCGCCACACCTGCAAGGTCATCACCCTTGAAGAAGAGGCCGCCGGCTCCGAGCGCGCCCTGGCCCTGGACATGCGCGAAGGGCAGAAGGTGTTCCATTCGCTGATCGTGCATTTCGAAAACGATATTCCGGTGCAGATCGAAGACCGTTTCGTCAACGCGCTGGTGGCGCCGGATTACCTCAAGCAGGACTTCACCCTGCAAACGCCCTACGCCTACCTGAACCAGGTCGCGCCGCTGACCGAAGGCGAGCACGTGGTCGAGGCGATCCTGGCCGAGCCGTCCGAATGCAAATTGCTACAGATTGAAAAAGGCGAGCCGTGCCTGCTGATCCGTCGCCGCACCTGGTCCGGCCGCCAGCCGGTGACCGCCGCTCGCTTGATCCATCCCGGTTCCCGTCATCGCCTGGAAGGTCGGTTTCATAAATAGAGAGCCATAAATGAGTAACGCAAAGGTTTTACGCGCCAAGGATTACCCGCGCATGCCGTGGAAAAACGGCGGCGGCAGCACCGAAGAAATCACCCGCGATGCGGGCACCGGCCTGGATGGCTTCGGCTGGCGCCTGTCGATTGCCGATATCGGTGAGTCGGGCGGGTTTTCCACTTTTGCTGGTTACGAGCGGATCATCACCGTGCTGCAGGGCGACGGCATGACCCTGACGGTGGAGGGTCAGAACACACGGCCACTGTTACCGCTGGACCCGTTTGCCTTCAGTGGTGAAAGCAAGGTGTCCTGCACATTGCTCGGTGGTCCGATCCGCGATTTCAACCTGATTTACGCGCCGCAGCGTTATAGCGCGCGGTTGCAGTGGTTGTCGGGCGAGCAGCGGTTTTTCAGTTCGGCGGGCACGGTGTTGGTGTTCAGCATCAGCGAAACACTGGAAGTGAAAGTCGGTAACAGCGCTTCCCGGCTTGGCCGGCATGATTGTCTGCAATTCGACGGTAACACTGGCCTGCTGGAAATCTCCGCCAACGGCCCATGCTGTGTGATTGAGCTGGCCGCACACTGATTCCGGGTTTTCAAAAGATCGCAGCCTGCGGCAGCTCCTACAGAGTGCACACCATCCCCTGTAGGAGCTGCCGCAGGCTGCGATCTTTTGCTTTTCAGCGTTCCCGAAAGCGCACCATGTTGTTACCGAACGCCCCAGCGTGGCGCAAAACCCCGCTCAAGTAACAAAGTCCCCTCGCCACAAAAACTCCCCGAAAAATATTTCATCTTCCCCAGAACCCTTGTTCCAAGGGCTCTCCAGCCGTTTCAGAATTTTTCTTGAATGCTCATCCAACAAGTTGGCCGCTTGATTGCATATGCTTGTATGTACAAGTAAAGACGTATGCGTATGAGTCACGAGGACTCAACCATCGTCCACTGATTCGCCGGTGTGCACTGATGCCCATTGGCTTGCTCGCCCACTGCCTGGGTTGGTTTTGGATTGATTGCTGAGGAGTTCTTTTCGTGACTAAATTTCGTGACGTTGAAATCCGCGCTGCCCGCGGTAACAAGCTGACCGCCAAGAGCTGGCTGACCGAAGCGCCGCTGCGCATGCTGATGAACAACCTCGACCCGGAAGTTGCCGAGAACCCTAAGGAACTGGTGGTTTACGGTGGTATCGGTCGCGCTGCCCGTAACTGGGAATGCTACGACAAGATCGTCGAAAGCCTGACCAACCTCAACGACGACGAGACCCTGCTGGTGCAATCCGGCAAGCCGGTTGGCGTGTTCAAGACCCACACCAACGCGCCGCGCGTGCTGATCGCCAACTCCAACCTGGTTCCGCACTGGGCGAGCTGGGAACACTTCAACGAACTCGACGCCAAAGGCCTGGCCATGTACGGCCAGATGACCGCCGGCAGCTGGATCTACATCGGCAGCCAGGGCATCGTCCAGGGCACCTACGAAACCTTCGTCGAAGCCGGTCGCCAGCACTACAACGACAACCTCAAGGGCAAGTGGGTCCTGACCGCTGGTCTGGGCGGCATGGGCGGTGCCCAGCCTCTGGCGGCAACCCTGGCCGGTGCCTGCTCGCTGAATATCGAATGCCAGCAGGTCAGCATCGATTTCCGTCTGAAAAGCCGCTATGTCGATGAGCAAGCCAAAGACCTCGACGACGCGCTGGCGCGTATCGACAAGTACACCAAAGAAGGCAAGGCGATCTCCATCGCGCTGCTGGGTAACGCTGCTGAAATCCTGCCGGAACTGGTCAAGCGCGGTGTGCGTCCGGACATGGTCACCGACCAGACCAGCGCCCACGACCCGCTCAACGGTTACCTGCCTGCCGGCTGGACCTGGGACCAGTACCGCGCTCGCGCCAAGACTGAACCTGCCGCTGTGATCAAGGCCGCCAAGCAATCGATGGCCGTGCACGTCAAAGCGATGCTGGACTTCCAGAAAATGGGCGTGCCGACCTTTGACTACGGCAACAACATCCGTCAGATGGCCCAGGAAGAAGGCGTGGAAAACGCATTCGACTTCCCAGGCTTCGTACCGGCCTACATCCGTCCGCTGTTCTGCCGCGGTATCGGCCCGTTCCGTTGGGCTGCGCTGTCGGGCAACGCTGAAGACATCTACAAGACCGACGCTAAAGTCAAAGAGCTGATCCCGGACGACGCCCACCTGCACAACTGGCTGGACATGGCGCGCGAGCGCATCAGCTTCCAGGGCCTGCCGGCACGTATCTGCTGGGTTGGCCTGGGCCTGCGCGCCAAGCTGGGCCTGGCGTTCAACGAAATGGTGCGCAGCGGTGAGCTGTCGGCGCCGATCGTGATCGGTCGTGACCACCTGGACTCCGGCTCGGTATCGAGCCCGAACCGCGAAACCGAATCGATGCAAGACGGTTCCGACGCCGTGTCCGACTGGCCGCTGCTCAACGCCCTGCTCAACACCGCGAGCGGCGCGACCTGGGTGTCTCTGCACCACGGCGGCGGCGTCGGCATGGGCTTCTCCCAGCACTCGGGCATGGTGATCGTCTGCGACGGTACTGACGAAGCGGCCGAGCGTATCGCTCGCGTGCTGCACAACGACCCGGCCACTGGCGTTATGCGTCACGCCGATGCCGGTTACCAGATCGCCATCGACTGCGCCAAGGAACAAGGGCTGAACCTGCCGATGATTACCGGCAAGTAATGCTTGCCCTGTAGGAGCTGCCGCAGGCTGCGATCTTTTGGCGTCATTGCTGACGCCGAAGATCAAAAGATCGCAGCCTGCGGCAGCTCCTACAGGGGGATGACCAACATCGAATAACAATCCATAGAGGTTGAACCATGGCTGTCAACAGCGAACGTGCAGGCAGTAAACCGTTGATCGAGAAACGCTCGATCGACTACATCCCGGAAGCGGAAAGACACGGTCGTCTGTTTAGCCAGTTCACCCTGTGGATGGGTGCCAACCTGCAAATCACCGCGATTGTCACCGGGGCGCTCGCCGTGGTGCTGGGCGGTGATGTGTTCTGGTCGCTGATCGGCCTGCTGATCGGGCAATTGCTCGGTGGCGGCGTGATGGCGTTGCATGCGGCGCAGGGTCCCAAGCTTGGCCTGCCGCAGATGATTTCCAGCCGGGTACAGTTCGGCGTGTACGGCGCGGCCATCCCGATCGTGCTGGTCTGCTTGATGTACCTGGGCTTCACCGCTACGGGAACCGTGTTATCCGGCCAGGCGCTGGGCCAGTTGTTTGGCGTCAGCGACACCGTCGGTATCCTTCTTTTCGCCAGTGTCATCGTGCTGGTCACGGTGCTCGGTTATCGGGTGATCCATTGGATCGGCCGTGTGGCCAGCGTCATTGGCGTGATTGCCTTTGTTTATCTGTTCAGCCGTCTGATGAGCCAGGTTGACGTTGGCGCTCTGTTGCAAATCCGCCACTTCAGCTGGAGCAGCTTCTTGCTCGCGGTGTCGCTCGCGGCGTCCTGGCAGATCGCCTTCGGCCCTTATGTGGCTGACTATTCTCGCTACCTGCCGAGCAAGATTTCCTCGGTGAAAACCTTTTTCGCCGCAGGTGCAGGTTCGGTCATTGGTGCACAGGTGGCGATGGTCCTCGGCGTGTTCGCTGCCGCTTCGGCCAACGGGCAATTCGCCGGCCACGAAGTGGCCTACATCGTGGGTCTGGGTGGTACCGGTGCCACTGCTGCGCTGCTGTACTTCAGCATCGCGTTCGGCAAGGTCACCATTTCCACACTGAACTCCTACGGCAGCTTCATGTGCATCGCGACCATCATCAGCGGTTTCCGTGGCGACCTGAAGGTCACGCGCTTGCAGCGTCTGGTCTTCGTGCTGGTCATCGTCGGTGCTGCGACCCTGATGGCATTGCTCGGCCAGCACTCGTTCCTCGGTGCGTTCAAGTCCTTCATCCTGTTCCTGCTGGCATTCTTCACGCCATGGAGTGCGATCAACCTGGTGGACTACTACTGCATCACTCGCGAGCGCTATGACGTGCCGGCGCTGGCCGATCCGAACGGTCGCTACGGTCGTTGGAACCTTCTCGGTATCAGCGTCTATGTGTTCGGTGTGCTGGTGCAGCTGCCGTTTATCTCCACCAAGTTCTATACCGGTCCGCTGGTGGCGGCCCTGGGTGATGTGGATATTTCCTGGATCATCGGTCTGGTGATTCCCGCAGCCCTGTATTACCTGTGTGCGAAAAAATGGCACGGCACAGTGCCTGATCGTTTGATCCTGCCGGTCGAGCAGGATGCGGTCACCGAACAAAAGCAGAATGTCGGTCGCGCTGCGGCGCAGGCCTGATTGGACGTGGACAGGGCTGGATGCCTCTTGACTGCCGTAAGCCAATTCATGATTAGGAGCGTCACAACAATGAAATCGAACAAGACCCTGCTGACCACATTGCTTTCCATGGGCCTGCTGGCCAGCGCTGGCGCCACTCAGGCGGCGGGTTGGTGCGAGTCGGGCAAGCCGGTGAAATTCGCCGGTTTGAACTGGGAAAGCGCCATGCTGCTGACCGACGTGATGCAAGTCGTGTTGGAGAAAGGCTACGACTGCAAGACCGACAGCCTGCCGGGCAACTCCATCACCATGGAAAACGCCCTGAGCAGTAACGATATTCAAGTGTTTGCCGAAGAATGGGTCGGCCGCAGCGAAGTCTGGAACAAGGCTGAGAAGGCCGGCAAGGTCGTCGGTGTCGGCGCGCCGGTGGTGGGTGCGATCGAAGGCTGGTACGTGCCGCGCTACGTGATCGAAGGCGACGCCAAGCGCAAGCTGGAAGCCAAGGCGCCGGACCTGAAGAACATTGCTGACCTGGGCAAATACTCGGCGATCTTCAAGGACGCCGAAGAGCCATCCAAGGGCCGTTTCTACAACTGCCCGGCCGGCTGGACCTGTGAACTCGACAACAGCGAAATGCTGAAGAGCTACGGCCTGGAAAGCACCTACACCAACTTCCGCCCAGGCACCGGCCCGGCGCTGGATGCCGCCGTGCTGTCGAGCTACAAGCGTGGCGAGCCGATCCTGTTCTACTACTGGTCGCCAACCCCGCTGATGGGCCAGGTCGACGTGGTGAAACTCGAAGAAAAACCAGGCGTGAACAAGACTGTGACCATCAAGGTCGGCCTGTCCAAGACTTTCCACGACGAAGCGCCGGAACTGGTGTCCGTACTGGAAAAGGTCAACGTGCCGATCGACCTGCTGAACCAGAACCTGGGACGCATGACCAAAGAGCGGATCGAGTCGCCAAAACTGGCCAAGATCTTCTTGAAGGAACATCCTGAAGTCTGGCACGCGTGGGTGAGCGAAGACGCAGCCAAGAAAATCGACGCGGCCTTGTAGGTTGAGCTTCTCCGGCTGCCGGCAACGGCAGTCGGACGCTTGATCGCAACCCCTTGATTGAGAGTCTCTTATGTTTCCCGAAAGCTTTACCTTTTCCATCGCCGACTGGGTCAACGGTTGGGTCGATTCGCTGGTCACCAACTACGGCGACGTGTTCCGGCACATCTCCGATACGCTGTTGTGGGCCATCGTCAATCTTGAAAGCCTGCTGCGTGCGGCGCCCTGGTGGCTGATGCTGGCGATCGTGGCGGGCGTGGCCTGGCACGCGACCCGTAAAGTCGTGACCACGTCAGTGATCGTCGGCCTGCTGTTCCTGGTGGGTGCGGTCGGCCTCTGGGACAAGCTGATGCAGACCCTGGCGCTGATGATGGTGGCGACGATCATTTCGGTGTTGATCGGCATTCCGCTGGGCATTCTCTCGGCACGCAGCAATCGCCTGCGTTCGGTGCTGATGCCGTTGCTGGACATCATGCAGACCATGCCGAGCTTCGTGTACCTGATCCCGGTGCTGATGCTGTTTGGCCTGGGTAAGGTCCCGGCGATTTTCGCCACCGTGATCTACGCCGCGCCACCGCTGATTCGTCTGACCGATCTGGGCATTCGCCAGGTCGACGGCGAAGTGATGGAAGCGATCAACGCTTTCGGTGCCAACCGCTGGCAGCAACTGTTCGGCGTGCAACTGCCGCTGGCCCTGCCGAGCATCATGGCGGGCATCAACCAGACCACCATGATGGCCCTGTCGATGGTCGTGATCGCCTCGATGATCGGTGCCCGTGGCCTGGGTGAAGACGTGCTGGTGGGGATTCAGACCCTGAACGTCGGACGTGGCCTCGAAGCCGGTCTGGCGATCGTGATTCTGGCTGTGGTGATCGACCGCATTACACAGGCGTACGGTCGTGCACGGCATGAGGTGAGCAAATGAACAACGCAACCGTGAGCAAGATCGAAGTCAAAAACGTCTTCAAGATTTTCGGCAACCGTGCCAAGGATGCGCTGGCCATGGTCGGCCAGGGCAAGACCAAGGATCAGGTGCTGGCCGAAACCGGCTGCGTGGTCGGCGTGAACGACCTGTCGCTGAGCATTGGCAGCGGCGAGATTTTCGTGATCATGGGCCTGTCGGGCTCCGGCAAGTCGACCCTGGTACGCCACTTCAACCGCCTGATCGATCCGACCAGCGGCGCGATCCTGGTGGACGGCGTGGACATCCTGCAATACGACATGGAAGCCCTGCGCGAATTTCGCCGGCGCAAGATCAGCATGGTGTTCCAGAGCTTCGGCCTGTTGCCGCACAAGAGCGTGCTGGACAACGTCGCCTACGGCCTGAAAATCCGTGGCGAAAGCAAAGCCATGTGTGCCGAGCGTGCGCTGCACTGGATCAACACCGTGGGCCTCAAGGGTTACGAAAACAAATACCCGCATCAGCTTTCCGGCGGCATGCGCCAGCGTGTGGGCTTGGCCCGCGCCCTGGCGGCGGACACCGACATCATCCTGATGGACGAAGCGTTCAGTGCCCTTGATCCGCTGATTCGTGCGGAGATGCAGGACCAGTTGCTGGAGCTGCAAAAGACCCTGCACAAGACCATCGTCTTCATCACCCACGACCTCGACGAGGCCGTGCGCATCGGCAACCGCATCGCGATCCTCAAGGACGGCCGCCTGATCCAGGTCGGCACGCCGAGGGAGATCCTGCACTCGCCGGCGGATGAGTATGTCGACCGCTTTGTGCAGCGTCGGGCGGCGGTGGTTTAAGAGGTTTGTGCCGGCTGTGCTGGCCTCATCGCGAGCAAGCTCGCTCCCACAGGGATTTTGTGAACACCGGAGATCCATTGTGGGAGCGAGCTTGCTCGCGATGAGGCCGGTGAAGCTGCATCAATATTCAGGTTGTAAGCACGAGGTTGAAGATGTCCCAGGCTGAAAAAATCGTTATCACCCAAGCGCAGGTCACCTGGCAGGATGTGGTCGCCGTCGCTCGTCATGGCGCGCAGCTTGAGCTGTCGGCGCCGATCTGGGCACGCATCGAAAACGCCCAGGCCATCGTCCAGCGCATCGTCACCAGCGGCGAACGTGCCTACGGCATCAACACCGGCCTGGGCGCGCTGTGCAACGTCTCGCTGCAGGACGAACAACTCAGCCAATTGTCGCGCAATACCTTGCTCAGCCACGCCTGCGGTGTTGGTGCACCCCTGGCCGACGAGCAGACCCGTTCGATCATGTGTGCCGCCATCGTCAACTACAGCCACGGCAAATCCGGCCTGCACCGTCAGGTCGTCGAAGCGCTGCTGGCGCTGCTCAACCGTGGCATCACCCCGCAGGTGCCGTCCCAGGGTTCCGTGGGCTACCTGACCCACATGGCCCACATTGGCATCGCGTTGCTGGGCGTGGGTAATGTCAGCTATCGCGGGCAGATCGTTTCCGCGCAGCAAGCGCTGGCCGAAGAAGGCCTGCAACCGGTCAAGCTAGGGGCGAAAGATGGTTTGTGCCTGGTCAACGGCACACCGTGCATGACCGGTCTGAGCTGCCTGGCCATTGCCGACGCTACGCGCCTGCTGGAATGGGCCGACGTGATCGGCGCCATGAGCTTCGAAGCCCAGCGCGGGCAGATCGACGCGTTCGATGCCGAGATCATCGCGCTCAAGCCGCACCCTGGCATGCAACAGGTCGGGATCAACCTGCGTGCCTTGCTCGACGGCAGCGAAGTGATTGCCCAGAGCAAAGGCATTCGCACGCAAGACGCCCTGAGCATTCGCTCGATCCCGCAAGTCCACGGCGCTGCGCGCGATCAACTGGTACACGCGACCAAACAGATCGAAACCGAACTCAACGGCGCCACCGACAACCCGCTGGTGCTGGGCACTGCGGACAACTATCGCGTGGTATCCCAGGCCAACCCCCACGGCCAGTCCGTGGCCATGGCCGCGGACCTGCTGGCGATTGCCATGGCGGAAATCGGCTCCATTGCCGAACGTCGCCTGGACCGCTTGATCAACCCGCACGTCAGCGGCTTGCCGGCGTTCCTGGTGGCCAACCCGGGGGTGAACTCCGGGATGATGATCGTGCAATACGTGGCCGCGTCCCTGTGTGCGGAAAACCGTCAGCTGGCACAACCGGCGGTGCTGGATAACTACGTGACGTCGGGCTTGCAGGAAGACCACCTGAGCCTGGGCACCAACGCTGCGCTGAAGCTGCATCGCGCCTTGGAAAACTGCACGCAGATCCTCGCCATCGAGTACCTGTTGGCGGCCCAAGCGTTCGAATTCTTGAAAGAGCAACGCTTCGGCGCGGGCACCGATGCCGCTTGGCGTCTGCTGCGTGAGCACGTTCCTGCCTATGACCAGGATCGCTGGCTGGCGCCGGACATCGCTGCTGCTGCCGGCGTTCTGAAAGACCCTGCTTTGCTGCAAAAAACCTTACCGAACTTGAACTGATTTCCAAACAAGACCAGCGTGCCAAGGCGCCAGCCCCCTCAAGAAGGGGGAAGCGACGGACAACGGATATTTCCGGAGCGTCTGGTAGTTAACAACAAACTCTCAAAAGGAGAATGAACATGACTGCGCTTAATTTGATTCCCGGCCAACTGAGCCTTGCCCAACTGCGTGATGTCTATCAGCAACCGGTCAAAATCACCCTCGATCACAGCGCTGCAGCGCAGATCGAAGCCAGCGTGGCCTGCGTGGAGCAGATCCTCGCCGAGAACCGCACCGCCTACGGCATCAACACCGGTTTCGGCCTGCTGGCCTCGACCCGTATCGCCAGCGAAGACCTGGAAAACCTGCAGCGCTCGCTGGTTCTGTCCCACGCCGCCGGTGTCGGCCAGCCGATCAGCGATGAGCTGGTGCGCCTGATCATGGTGCTCAAGGTCAACAGCCTGAGCCGTGGTTTCTCCGGCATCCGCCGCGTGGTGATCGACGCGCTGATCGCCCTGATCAACGCCGAGGTGTACCCGCACATTCCACTGAAAGGTTCGGTCGGTGCTTCCGGTGACCTCGCGCCTCTGGCCCACATGTCGCTGGTGCTGCTGGGCGAAGGCAAGGCGCGCTACAAGGGCGAGTGGATGGAAGCCACCGAAGCGCTGAAAGTCGCTGGCCTGACGCCACTGACCCTGGCCGCGAAAGAAGGCCTGGCGCTGCTCAATGGCACTCAGGTGTCCACCGCGTTTGCCCTGCGTGGCCTGTTCGAAGGTGAAGACCTGTTCGCCGGCGCCCTGGCACTGGGCGGCCTGACCGTGGAAGCGGTACTGGGCTCTCGCTCGCCGTTCGACGCCCGCATCCACGCGGCCCGTGGCCAGAAAGGCCAGATCGACGCGGCCGCCGCTTATCGCGATTTGCTGGGCGAGCGCAGCGAAGTCTCCGACTCCCACGAGAACTGCGAGAAGGTCCAGGACCCGTACTCCCTGCGTTGCCAGCCACAAGTCATGGGCGCCTGCCTGACCCAGTTCCGTCAGGCCGCCGAAGTGCTGGCGATCGAGGCCAACGCCGTCTCCGACAACCCGCTGGTGTTCGCTGCCGAAGGTGACGTGATCTCCGGTGGCAACTTCCACGCCGAGCCGGTGGCCATGGCCGCCGACAACATGGCCCTGGCCATCGCCGAAATCGGCTCCCTGAGCGAGCGCCGCATCTCGCTGATGATGGACAAGCACATGTCGCAACTGCCGCCGTTCCTGGTGGCCAACGGCGGCGTGAACTCCGGCTTCATGATCGCCCAGGTGACCGCCGCGGCACTGGCCAGCGAAAACAAGGCGCTGTCCCATCCGCATTCGGTAGACAGCCTGCCGACCTCCGCCAACCAGGAAGACCACGTGTCGATGGCGCCGGCGGCTGGCAAGCGTCTGTGGGAAATGGCCGAGAACACCCGCGGGATTCTCGCCGTGGAATGGCTGGCCGCGGCTCAGGGCCTTGACCTGCGCAACGGCCTGAAGACTTCGCCGAAGCTGGAAAAGGCCCGCGCCATCCTGCGCAACGAAGTACCGTTCTATGAAAAGGACCGCTTCTTCGCGCCGGACATCAACGCCGCGACCGAGCTGTTGGCTTCGCGTTGCCTGAACGAGCTGGCTTCGGCGAAGTTGCTGCCGAGCCTGTAAGGGCTCCAATGTAGGAGCTGCCTCAGGCTGCGATCTTTTGATCCTGCTTTTTAAAAGATCGCAGCCTCGTTGCACTCGACAGCTCCTACAGGGGGGCTGCGGTCTTCTCTGTAGGAGCTGCCGCAGGCTGCGATCTTTTGATCTTGCTTTTTAAAAGATCGCAGCCTCGTTGCACTCGACAGCTCCTACAGGGGGGCTGCGGTCTTCTCTGTAGGAGCTGCCGCAGGCTGCGATCTTTTGATCCTGCTTTTTAAAAGATCGCAGCCTCGTTTCACTCGACAGCTCCTACAGGAGGCGATTCGATTTTGCGTCGAATAACAACAATTAAGGACGAGCAATGCAACAGCCAGCAAAGGGTTTGAAACGCGGGCTCTCTGCCCGACATATTCGCTTCATGGCGCTGGGGTCGGCAATCGGCACCGGGCTGTTTTACGGTTCTGCCTCGGCCATTCAAATGGCCGGGCCTGCGGTGCTGCTCGCGTACCTGATTGGTGGCGCGGCGGTGTTCATGGTCATGCGCGCCCTCGGTGAGATGGCGGTGCACAATCCCGTGGCCGGCTCTTTCGGCCAGTACGCCAGCACCTATCTCGGGCCAATGGCGGGCTTCATCCTCGGTTGGACCTACGCATTCGAAATGGTCATCGTCGGCATGGCCGACGTCACTGCATTCGGTATCTACATGGGCTTCTGGTTCCCGGAGGTTTCCCGCTGGATCTGGGTGCTGGGCATCGTCTCGGTGGTAGGCGGCCTGAACCTGTGCAACGTCAAAGTCTTCGGTGAGATGGAGTTCTGGCTGTCGCTGCTCAAGGTCGGGGCCATTGTCGCGATGATCCTGGGTGGCTTCGGCATCATGTTGTTCGGCATCAGCACGGCGCCCGGCGCCCAGGCGACCGACATCAGCAATCTCTGGAACCATGGCGGCTTCATGCCCAATGGCGTGGGCGGTCTGATCGCTTCGTTCGCGGTGGTGATGTTCGCGTTCGGCGGGATTGAAATCATCGGTGTGACCGCCGGTGAAGCCAAAGACCCGCAGCATGTGCTGCCCCGGGCGATCAATGCCGTGCCGTTGCGCATCCTGTTGTTCTACGTCCTGACGATGCTGGTGCTGATGTCGATCTTTCCATGGCAGCAGATCGGCAGCCAGGGCAGCCCGTTCGTGCAGATTTTCGACAATCTGGGCATCGGCTCGGCGGCGACCATCCTCAATATCGTGGTGATCTCGGCGGCGATCTCGGCCATCAACAGTGACATCTTCGGTGCTGGCCGCATGATGTACGGCCTGGCTCAGCAGGGCCACGCACCCAAGGGCTTCGCGCGGTTGTCGCGCAACGGCGTGCCATGGATGACCGTTGTGGTGATGAGCGCCGCGCTGTTGCTGGGCGTGTTGCTGAACTATCTGATCCCGGAAAACGTGTTTCTGCTGATCGCCTCCATCGCGACCTTTGCCACGGTTTGGGTCTGGCTGATGATTCTGTTTACCCAGGTGGCCATGCGTCGTTCCATGAGCGCCGAGCAGGTCGCACAATTGAAATTCCCGGTACCGTTC
Source organism: Pseudomonas sp. B1(2018) (assembly GCF_003097365.1). Taxonomy (NCBI): domain Bacteria; kingdom Pseudomonadati; phylum Pseudomonadota; class Gammaproteobacteria; order Pseudomonadales; family Pseudomonadaceae; genus Pseudomonas; species Pseudomonas sp. B1(2018). The sequence goes on along the minus strand of NZ_PYUK01000006.1, from coordinate 233,203 downwards.
TGGCCTTATGCACCGATAGCGGCAATTGTCTTCATGCTGTTCGTCTTCGGCGTGTTGGGCTACTTCCCGGACACCCAGGCAGCCTTGATAGTCGGCGTGGTGTGGATCGTGCTGCTGGTGCTGGCCTACCTGACCTGGGTGAAACCGGCGGCAGGCCAGGCTGCCCTGGTGACGCCGGACCCGACTTTTTCTCATCGATAACCTAACGGAGGCCAAGGATGAAAACGCTCTGGCAACACTGTCACGTCGCAACCATGGCGCAAGGCGTCTACTCGATCATCGAGGATGCGGCCATCGTGACGTCAGGCGCGCTCATTGAGTGGATCGGCCCGCGCGCTGAACTGCCGGCGGGGGATTACCCGGTCGTCAACGATCTTGAAGGCGCCTGGGTCACCCCGGGACTGATCGACTGCCACACCCACACGGTGTTCGGCGGTAACCGCAGCGGTGAATTCGAAAAGCGCCTGCAAGGCGTCAGCTACGCGGAAATCGCCGCCAGCGGTGGTGGCATCGCCAGCACCGTGCGCGCCACCCGCGCGGCCAGCGAAGACGAACTGTTCGTCAGTGCCGCCAAGCGCTTGAAAAGCCTGATGCGCGATGGCGTCACCAGCATCGAAATCAAGTCCGGCTACGGCCTGGACCTGGCCAACGAGCGCAAGATGCTGCGTGTGGCCCGTCGCCTCGGCGCCGAACTGCCCGTCAGCGTGCGCAGCACCTGTCTGGCCGCTCACGCCTTGCCGCCTGAATACACCGATCGCGCCGACGACTACATCGATCACATCTGCGCTGACATGCTCCCGGCCCTGGCGGCCGAAGGGCTGGTCGACGCGGTGGATGCATTCTGTGAATACCTGGCGTTCTCGCCGGCGCAGGTCGAGCGCGTATTCATCACCGCCCGGGAACTGGGTTTGCCGGTGAAGCTGCACGCCGAACAATTGTCGTCGCTGCACGGCTCGAGCCTGGCGGCGCGTTACCACGCGTTGTCCGCCGATCACCTGGAGTTCATGACCGAAGACGACGCCATCGCCATGGCCGAGTCCGGTACCGTCGCGGTGTTGTTGCCCGGGGCCTTTTACTTCCTGCGCGAAACCCAATTGCCGCCGATGGATGCCCTGCGCAAGCACGGCGTGAAAATCGCCATCGCCAGCGACCTCAACCCGGGCACCTCACCGGGACTGTCGTTGCGCCTGATGCTGAACATGGCCTGCACCTGCTTCCGCATGACCCCGGAAGAAGCCTTGGCGGGTGCCACGATTCACGCCGCTACCGCGCTGGGCATGGCCGATACCCACGGCTCGCTGGAGGCCGGCAAGGTCGCGGATTTCGTCGCCTGGCAAATCGATCGTCCGGCCGACCTGTCGTACTGGCTGGGCGGCGACCTGGAAAAACGCGTCGTGCGCCACGGCGTCGAGACAATTCTGTAGGAGAGCCGTTGTGGATAAGGTACTTAACTTCAAACAAGGCCGCGTACCGCTGCTGATCAGCATGCCCCACGCTGGTGTACGTCTGACGCCTGCGGTCGAGGCTGGATTGATCCCCGACGCGAAAAGCCTACCGGACACCGACTGGCACATCCCTCAACTCTATGACTTCGCCAGCGAACTGGGCGCCAGCACCCTGGCGGCCGAATACTCGCGGTTCGTCATCGACCTGAACCGTCCGTCCGACGACAAACCTTTGTACGTCGGCGCCACCACGGGCCTGTACCCGGCGACGCTGTTCGACGGTATCCCGTTATTCCGTGAAGGGCTGGAACCTTCGAAAGAGGAGCGTGCGACTTATCTGGAGCAGATCTGGACGCCGTACCACAGCACCCTGCAGCAGGAACTGGCGCGACTGAAGGCCGAGTTCGGCTACGCGCTGCTGTTCGACGCACACTCGATCCGCTCGATCATCCCGCACCTGTTCGACGGCAAGCTGCCGGACTTCAACCTCGGCACCTTCAATGGCGCCAGTTGCGATCCTCAGCTGGCGACCCGACTGGAAGCGATCTGCGCGCGCCACGACAACTACACCCATGTGTTGAACGGACGCTTCAAGGGCGGCCACATCACCCGTCATTACGGCAACCCGGGCGAGAACATCCACGCTGTGCAACTGGAACTCGGGCAGTGCACGTACATGGAAGAGTTCGAGCCGTTCCGTTATCGCGCCGATCTGGCGGAGCCGACGCGGGTGGTGCTCAAGGAGTTGTTGCAAGGTTTGCTCGCGTGGGGGCAGCAGCGCTACGGCGCTTGAGATCAAAAGATCGCAGCCTGCGGCAGCTCCTACATGGGATTCGCGTTTACCTGTAGGAGCTGCCGAAGGCTGCGATCTTTTTTGTCGCCACCGTGCAAAACACGGTCGCCACAGGTCGCTTTTACCGCTCGTCTGCTGCGTATTGTTCTGGCCACGGTGCACAAAGACACCGGCCCGACAATAATCCGCTGCCGCACGAGAATACTCTCTATGACAAGCCCCAAAGGTCTGTTCGCCCGCTGTCTCTCAATCCTCTGCGGTACCGCTTTCCTGAGCACCTGCGTCCTGGCCGCGGACGATCCCTCCTGCAAGACCGTGCGCATGGGCGTGGTCAACTGGACCGACGTGATTGCCACCAGCGGCATGGCCGATGTGCTGCTCAATGGTCTGGGCTACGAAAGCAAGCAAACCAGCGCCGTGCAGCAAATCATCTTTGCCGGCATCCGTGACAAGCGCCTCGACATCTTCCTCGGTTACTGGAAACCGGCGATGGATAAGAACATCGCGCCGTTCGTGGCGGCCAATCAGGTCAAGGTCATGGACAAACCGAGCCTGGCCGATGCCCAGGCCACCCTCGCGGTCCCTGACTATGTGGCAGCGGCGGGCCTGAAAACCTTCGCCGACATTGCCAGGTTCAAAGACCAGCTCGGCGGCAAGATCTACGGCATCGAGCCGGGCAGCGGTGCCAACACCACGATCAAGACGATGATCGAGACCAATCACTTCGGCCTCAAGGACTTCAAACTGATTGAGTCCGGTGAGGCCGGGATGCTGGCGGCCGTGCAGCGGGCGGTGAATCGCAAGGAGTTCGTGGTATTCGTCGGCTGGACCCCGCACCCGATGAACATCAACATGAAGATCGCCTACCTGACCGGCAGCGAAGACGTCTACGGGCCGAACGAAGGTGCGGCGACCGTATCCACCGTCACCGCCCCGGATTACGCCGAGCGCTGCCCGAACGTCAATCGGTTGCTGGAGAACCTGACGTTCACCGCTGCTCAGGAAAGTCAGCTGATGGTGCCGATCATGGAGCGCCAGACGGCTCAGGATGTGGCCAGAAAATGGCTGCGCGAGCATCCCGAAGACCTGCAGCGCTGGCTGGCGGGTGTCAGCAGTTTCGATGGCAAGGACGGCGTGGCCACGGTTCAGGCCAGCCTGAAGAACTGACGTGCGCCATATTTGGGCGGGATGCTTTCTGTGGCGAGGGAGCTTGCTCCCGCTCGGCGGCGCAGCCGTCGCAAACCCCGGCGGGTCAGAAATGTCTGATGAAACGCGGTTGAATAGTTTGGGGGCTGCTTCGCACCCCAGCGGGAGCAAGCTCCCTCGCCACGAAGTCGGGTTCTAATCTGAAATCGCTGAATGGACTGGCAGCAAAACTATGGCTTCTTACCCGCTTTCCAGACAGATGACGGCATTCGTCGAGAAAACCGTCAGTTTCAACAGCACCGACAGCAGCCTCGCCGGATTGCGCCTGGCCTACAGCGAGATGTGCCGGGCGTTTACTCCGGCACGTCCCGCCGGGTTGTATGTGGTCGACTTCGTGTTGTCCGGCGTTGCTGTCCGCTCCTATCAGCCACCGGCCAGCAGTACGTCATGCATCGTTTACCTGCATGGCGGTGGCTGGGTGGTGGGGGACCTGGATTCCCACGATTTCATCTGCGCCGAACTGGCCTCGACCCTCGGTGTGCTGGTGATCGCCGTCGATTATCGCCGGGCACCGGAGCATCCGTTTCCCGCTGCGTTCGATGATTGCCTGAAGGTCTGGCGAGCGTTGCGCACCGGACCGTTTCAACTCGATCCGGAGCGCATGCTGGTGGCCGGTGACAGTGCCGGTGGCAATCTCGCAGCAGCGTTGTGCCTGGCACTGCGTGATGCCGGCGAGCCGTTGCCGTGCGCGCAGGTTCTGATCTATCCGGGGTTGGGCGGCGATCACCGGCTGCCCTCGCGCAGTGAGTGCGTCGACGCCCCGTTACTCAGCAGCAGTGACGTCGATTGCTATCACGCCCTTTACCTGCGGGGCACCCGCCAGCCGAGCGCCTACGCCATGCCATTGCTCGCCACGGATTTCAGGGGATTGCCACCGGCCTGGATCGCCGTGGCGCAGTTCGACCCGTTGCGTGATGACGGCGTGCGGTATGCCGAGCGACTGAACGCTGCGGGCGGGGCTGCCACGCTGTATGTCGGCGAGGGCCTGGTGCATGGCTGTTTGCGGGGCCGCGGGCAGGTGGCCGAGGTCGACGGGCTGTACCAGACCCTGTTCGGATACCTGGCGGCAAAACTCTGACTCTGCAGGGGGCATGCTCATTGACGTAATTCGGGTTTATGATGCCGGACGGCAGAATAATAGAAGTCCCCCCAGGGATGACCTCGACCCCTTACGGAGTGCGCAATGCAGACTTTGTACCCGCAGATCAAACCCTACGCCCGGCACGATCTGGCCGTCGACGAGACCCACACGCTGTATGTCGACGAAAGCGGTTCACCGGAAGGTTTGCCGGTGGTGTTCATCCACGGCGGGCCCGGTGCCGGATGTGATGCCCAGAGTCGTTGCTTCTTCGATCCCAATCTGTATCGCATTGTTACCTTCGACCAGCGCGGCTGTGGTCGCTCCACTCCCCACGCCAGCCTGGAAAACAACACCACCTGGGATCTGGTCGCCGACCTGGAGCGGATTCGCCAGCACCTGGGCATCGACAAATGGGTGCTGTTTGGCGGCTCCTGGGGTTCGACCCTGGCGCTGGCCTATGCGCAAACCCATCCTGAGCGCGTACACGGTCTGATCCTGCGCGGGATTTTTCTGTGCCGCCCGCAGGAAATCGAATGGTTCTACCAGGCCGGCGCCAGCCGTCTGTTCCCCGATTACTGGCAGGACTACATCGCGCCGATCCCGCTGGACGAGCGCGGCGATTTGCTCACCGCGTTCCACAAGCGTCTGGTCGGCAACGACCAGATTGCCCAGATGCACGCGGCCAAGGCCTGGTCCACCTGGGAGGGCCGTACTGCGACCCTGCGTCCGAACCCGCTGGTGGTCGATCGCTTCTCCGAGCCACAGCGTGCATTGTCGATTGCCCGCATCGAATGCCACTACTTCAGCAACCATGCGTTCCTGGAACCGAACCAGTTGATCCGCGACATGGGCAAGATCGCCCATTTGCCTGGCGTGATCATCCATGGCCGCTATGACGTGATCTGCCCGCTGGATAACGCCTGGGAATTGCATCAAGCCTGGCCGAACAGCGAACTGCAGGTCATCCGCGATGCCGGTCATGCCGCTTCCGAACCGGGCATCACCGACGCGCTGGTCCGTGCCGCCGATCAGATGGCCCGGCGTCTGCTCGACCTGGCGCCTGACGAGGCATGAAGGGCCTGCTGCAACGGGTGCGTGGCGCACGAGTCGAGGTTGCCGGCGAAATCGTGGGTGCCGTTGATCAGGGACTGCTGGTCCTGGTGGCCGTTGAGCCAGACGATACGCGGGCCAACGCCGACAAACTTCTTAATAAGCTGCTTAACTATCGGGTGTTCAGTGACGCTGAGGGCAAGATGAACCTGTCCTTGGCGGATGTGGGCGGCGGGTTGCTGCTGGTCTCTCAGTTCACCCTGGCTGCCGATACCCGAAGCGGGCTGCGTCCGGGTTTCTCGACTGCGGCCCCTCCGGCGTTGGGAGAGGAATTGTTCGACTATCTATTAAGCAAGGCGAAACAGGTGCATGGCACTGTGGCATCAGGTAGATTCGGCGCGGATATGCAGGTGCATCTGGTCAATGATGGCCCGGTAACCTTCCTGTTACAGACCTGAAAGCGCTTGAAACAAGTTTTTAAGCTCATTTCGACTGAAAACAGGGCTTTATCGCGATAAATACTTTGTTACCCCTGATGCGTTGTAACGCGGCCTACTAGATAATCGCGCGCTACGGGGATCAGCGTTCGTTGGTCCATTTTGACTTAGGTAGAGACTTGTCTGGATCCGATTGGGGAATCATTTCGCCCCAGCGGAGTCGGAACAATGCTCGCCAACTTGGCAAGAGTGGTTTGCAAGGGCGGTTTTTTCATACCGTACACCGTGCAGACCCTTTAACTGGCCGTTGGTTTTTTGATCTGTTTTCGGCGAGGGTTGCTCGTGATTGTTAGTCCCTGTAACGCACCAAAATTGTCTGCCAAACGGTTACGCAGCGCCCTGGTAGCGGGCTCTGCACTGCTCTGCCTGCTCAGCGCCGGCCAGCTTTGGGCATTCAGTCTGGACGATGTATCGGCCAAGGCAAAAGAGCTGGCCGCGCAGAAATACGAAGCGCCGCGCAGTAACCTGCCGAACGAGTTCCGTGACATGAAGTTCGCGGACTATCAGAAAATTCGTTTTCTGACGGAAAAAGCCGAATGGGCTGATCAGAAGACGCCGTTCAAGCTGTCCTTCTATCACCAGGGCATGCATTTCGATACGCCGGTGAAAATCAACGAAATCACCGCGAACACCGTCGAAGAGATCAAATACGACCCGAGTCGTTTCGACTTCGGCGACATGCAGTTCGATCCGAAGGCCACCGAACAGCTGGGTTATGCCGGTTTCCGTGTGCTGTACCCGATCAACAAGGCCGACAAGCAAGACGAAATCATGACCATGCTCGGCGCGAGCTACTTCCGCGTCGTCGGCAAGGGGCACGTCTATGGCTTGTCCGCTCGCGGCATGGCCATTGATACCGCCTTGCCGTCCGGTGAAGAATTCCCGCGTTTTCGCGAGTTCTGGATTCAACAGCCCAAGCCTGGCGACAAGCACCTGGTGATCTTCGCCCTGCTGGACTCGCCGCGTGCCACGGGTGCCTATCGCCTGACCCTGCGTCCGGGCAGCGACACCATCGTCGACGTCAAGGCGCAGATGTTCCTGCGCGACAAGGTTGGCAAACTGGGTATCGCCCCGTTGACCAGCATGTACCTGTTCGGCGCCAACCAGCCGTCGAAAGTGCTGAACTATCGTCGCGAATTGCACGATTCCAGCGGCCTGGCGATCCATGCCGGCAACGGCGAGTGGATCTGGCGTCCGCTGAACAACCCGAAACACCTGGCGGTGAGCAACTTCAGCGTGGAAAACCCGCGCGGCTTCGGTCTGCTGCAACGCGGCCGCGACTTCAGCCACTACGAAGACCTCGACGACCGCTACGACAAGCGTCCAAGCGCCTGGATCGAGCCGAAGGGTGACTGGGGCAAGGGTACCGTCGACCTGGTCGAGATTCCGACCGCCGACGAAACAAACGACAACATCGTGGCCTTCTGGAACCCGGAAAAATTGCCGGAACCTGGCCAGCCGCTCGATGTCGCTTATCGTATGCACTGGACCATGGACGAAGCGGCGATTCACGCGCCGGACAGCGCCTGGGTCAAGCAGACCCTGCGTTCGACCGGTGACGTCAAGCAATCCAACCTGATTCGTCAGCCCGATGGCAGCGTTGCCTACCTGGTGGACTTCGAAGGCCCGTCCCTGGCGGCATTGCCGGTCGATGCCGAGGTTCGCAGCCAGGTCAGCGTCGGCGACAACGCCGAGCTGGTGGAAAACAGCGTTCGCTACAACCCCGAAACCAAGGGCTGGCGCCTGACCCTGCGGATGAAGATCAAGGATCCGGGCAAGGCTACCGAGATGCGTGCCGCGCTGGTGCAGAACATCGTGCCGGCGGACCTGGCCAAGACGTCGATCCCGTCGTCCAACTCGTCGGTTGCCAAGGCCGACAAGGTGGCCGCCAAGCAACAAGAGAAAGCGGACAAGGAAGCCAAGCAAGCGGAGGCCAAGCAGGCTGAAGCCAAGCCTGTTGCAGATGCCAAGGACAAGGCCAATAAAGACGCCAAGCAGCCTGTTGCTGCCGACGCGGCCCCAGCCACACCGGAATCGGCGCCGACTGAAGAAGTCCTGACCGAGACCTGGAGCTATCAGTTGCCTGCCGATGAGTAACTCTCAAGTACGGCCAGAAACTCTTTCCGAGTATCTGGCGCATCTGCCGATGACCGACGAGCAGCGCGCGGAACTCGCGGGCTGCCAGTCTTTCAGCGAATTGCACGAACGCCTGTCGTCTTCGACGTTCGACGCCCCGACCGAAGCCGCCCAGGCTTCGGTCGGCAAACGCCTGACCCTGAGTACTGCCGAAGAGCTGCAGGACGCGGAAATGCTGGTGCTCGACGCCAACGGCCGGGTCTGCCTCAAGGCGACCCCGCCGATCCGGCGGACCAAGGTCGTGCCGGAGCCGTGGCGCACCAACATTCTGGTGCGTGGCTGGCGGCGGATGACCGGTCGTACCAACCCGCCGAAGCCGCCGAAGGACGAGCGTGTGCTGCCGGCTGCGCGCTGGCGGACCGTCGGTTCGATCCGTCGCTACATTCTGTTGCTGCTGATGCTCGGTCAGACCATCGTCGCCGGCTGGTACATGAAAGGCATCATGCCGTACCAGGGCTGGTCGTTCGTCGACCTCAACGAAGTGCTGCACCAACCGCTGCTGCAAACCGCCACGCAAGTGCTGCCGTACGCCTTGCAGACCAGCATCCTGATCCTGTTCGGGATTCTGTTCTGCTGGGTATCGGCCGGTTTCTGGACCGCGCTGATGGGCTTCCTCGAATTGCTGACCGGCCACGATAAATACCGTATCTCCGGTAAAAGTGCCGGTAACGAGCCGATTCCAAAGGATGCGCGCACCGCACTGGTGATGCCGATCTGCAACGAAGACGTGCCTCGGGTATTCGCCGGTCTGCGGGCGACCTTCGAGTCGGTTGCGGCCACGGGTGACCTGGACCGCTTCGATTTCTTCGTCCTCAGCGACAGTAACGACGCCGATATCTGTGTGGCCGAGCAACAGGCCTGGCTGGACGTCTGCCGCGAAGCCGGTGGCTTCGGCAAGATCTTCTATCGCCGCCGTCGTCGTCGCGTAAAACGCAAGAGCGGCAACCTCGACGACTTCTGCCGTCGCTGGGGCGGTGACTACAAGTACATGGTCGTACTCGACGCCGACTCCGTGATGAGCGGTGAGTGCCTGACCAGTCTGGTACGCCTGATGGAAGCCACGCCGGATGCCGGGATCATCCAGACCGCGCCACGGGCGTCGGGCATGGACACCCTGTATGCGCGCATGCAGCAGTTCGCCACTCGCGTGTATGGCCCGCTGTTCACCGCCGGCCTGCACTTCTGGCAACTGGGCGAGTCGCACTACTGGGGCCACAACGCGATCATCCGCATGAAGCCGTTCATCGACCACTGCGCCCTGGCGCCGTTGCCCGGTAAAGGCGCGTTCTCCGGCTCGATCCTGTCCCACGACTTCGTTGAAGCCGCGCTGATGCGCCGTGCCGGTTGGGGCGTGTGGATTGCCTACGACTTGCCGGGCAGCTATGAAGAACTGCCGCCGAACCTGCTGGACGAACTCAAGCGTGACCGTCGCTGGTGTCACGGCAACCTGATGAACTTCCGCCTGTTCCTGGTAAAAGGCATGCACCCGGTGCATCGCGCGGTGTTCCTGACCGGCGTGATGTCCTACCTGTCGGCGCCGTTGTGGTTCTTCTTCCTGGTGCTGTCGACCGCGCTGCTGGCGGTCAACACGCTGATGGAGCCGCAGTACTTCCTCGAACCGCGCCAACTCTATCCGCTGTGGCCACAATGGCACCCGGACAAGGCGATTGCGCTGTTCTCGACCACCATCGTGCTGCTGTTCCTGCCGAAGTTGCTGAGCATCATCCTGATCTGGGCCAAGGGCGCGAAAGAGTTCGGTGGCAAGTTCAAGGTGACCCTGTCGATGCTGCTGGAGATGCTGTTCTCCATGCTGCTGGCACCGGTGCGGATGATCTTCCACACCCGTTTCGTCCTCGCCGCGTTCCTCGGCTGGGCCGCGACCTGGAACTCGCCGCAGCGTGACGACGACTCCACTCCGTGGAGCGAAGCGATCAAGCGCCATGGTCCGCAAACCCTGCTGGGCTTCTTCTGGGCCATGCTGGTGATCTGGCTGAACCCGAGCTTCCTGTGGTGGCTGGTGCCGATCGTCGGTTCGTTGATGCTGTCGATTCCGGTGTCGGTGATCTCCAGTCGCGTCGGCCTGGGCCTGAAGTCCCGCGACGAGAGCCTGTTCCTGATCCCTGAGGAATACAATCCGCCGCAGGCCTTGCTGGCCACTGACCAGTACACCCATGAAAACCGCTGGCACGCGCTGAACGACGGCTTCGTCCGTTCGGTGGTCGATCCACAGCAGAACGCCCTGGCGTGCTCGCTGGCGACCTCGCGGCACAATCAGGCTGAGCCGATCGAGTGGTTGCGGATCGAGCGGGTGCGGCACGCGATGAAAGTGGGTCCTGAAGGCCTGACCAACAACGAGCGAGTGCAGTTGTTGAGCGACCCGGTAGCCTTGGCCCGCTTGCACGAGCAGGTCTGGAGCGAAGGGCATGCCGAGTGGCTGGGCGCATGGCGCAAGTCGGTCCAGGCCGACCCCCATGCACCGTTGCTGCCGCTCAAGCCGATGAGCGAACAGCCTCAGTTGGCATGATAAAAAAAACCCGCGAAAGCGGGTTTTTTTATGGCTTGAAGTTGGTTCTTGAGCTTGCAGCAGATTCTGTAACAGCAGTGTCTGGTCAATCGCTTTCGCGGACAAGCCCGCTCCCACAGGGGTTCAAGGTGAGGCACACATTGTGTGAACACCGAAAATACCTGTGGGAGCGGGCTTGCCCGCGAAGGCATCACCTCGGTCCTGAGTGAGCCGAGGTATGCAGATCACCTCAAACCCTGAACTTGCCCACCAGCATCTGCAAATGCGTCCCCAGTCGTGCCAGCTCAACGCTGGAGGCTGCGGTCTCTTCACTGGCTGCCGAGGTCTGATCCGACACATCCCGCACGTTCAGCACGCTGCGGTTGATCTCTTCGGCCACGGCGCTTTGCTGTTCGGCGGCAGCGGCGATCTGCTGGTTCATCGCCTGAATTGCCGAGACGGTGCGGGTGATGCTTTCCAATGAGCCACCGGCGCGACGGGTCAGTTCGACACTGCTGTCGGTCAGGGTGCGGCTGTTGTCCATGATGGTCGCCACTTGCTGCGTGCCGCTTTGCAGGCCGACGATCAGCTCTTCGATTTCTTCGGTGGATTTCTGGGTGCGCTGGGCCAGGCTGCGAACTTCATCTGCGACCACGGCAAACCCACGACCGGCTTCACCGGCTCGGGCGGCTTCAATCGCGGCGTTGAGCGCCAGCAGGTTGGTTTGCTGGGCCACGGACTTGATCACATCGAGCACGCTGCCGATCTTGTCGCTTTCGCGCTTGAGCTCGCCCATGGCCTCGGTGGAGTGGCCGACTTCCGCGGCCAGGCGCTCGATCTGGGCGATGGCTTCAGCCACCACTTTGTCGCCCTCACGGGCCTGCTGGTCGGCGGCGACGGCCGCTTCGGAGGCCTCTTCGGCGTTGCGCGCCACTTCCTGCACGGTGGCGGCCATTTCATTCATGGCGGTGGCGACCTGATCGGTCTCGACTTTCTGGCTGTTGACCCCGGCGCTGGTCTGCTCGGTGACCGCGGACAGCTCTTCAGCGGCGCTGGCGATCTGTGTGACGCCATCGCTGATGCCGCCGATCAGTTCGCGCAGGCCTTGGGTCATGCTCTGCATGGCGCGTTGCAACTGGCCGAGTTCGTCGCGACGCTGGGACGTCAGGTTGTGGGTCAGGTCGCCGCTGGCAACGCGTTCAGCGACGGCCAGGGTCTGGTTCAACGGAATGATGATTTGTCGGGTGATGGCCCAGGCGGCCAGCAGGCCGAAGGCGATGGCCAGAACGGTGGCGAGGGTCAGCATGTTCTTGGCGTGGGCGGCATCGTTGTCACGCACGACGGTTTGCGAGACGGTGAGTTTCTGGCTCATGTCCAACAGGATTTCACCCTGGCTAGACATGCGCACCAGAGCCTTGGCGCTGGCCACCTGGGAGTCGCGGAACTGGCTGACGGCGGCGCGGTAGGCCTTCAGTGAGTCAGTCGCCTGTTGCAGGTTGGCGATGTGTTCTTCAGGCAGTTTGGCCGGCAGGCTCTCGAGATTCTTCAGGGCGTTGTCGATCGCGTCGAGGGCTGGCTGTTCGGCTTCGCTCTTGCCGCTGTAGGTGTAGCCGCGAACCTGGAAGCGCGCCTGCTGAATCAGTTTGCTCAGGTCGATCACGCTATTGAATGCTGCGACGCTGTCACCTTGCAGCATGGATTTTTCCACTTCGGCGACGCGGGCCACGGCGTTGTCGGCGGTGGCGCCGAGTTTGCTGCGGGCATCTTCACGCTGGGCACCCGCCTGGGTCATGTCGTTGAAGGCACGACGGTATTCGGCGACAGCGGCCAGTTGTTGATCGACCATGGCCGTGTCTGCCGGTTGTTCGATCAGGCCGCGGGCGGTCTGCAGGCCGCTTTCGAGTTTGCCCAGCAGATCGTTGACGGTGCCGGGGCCTTGTTCCCCGCGACGCATTTCGTAATCCAGGCGTGCAATGCGCAGGTCCTTGGTCAGGTCGTTGAGACTGGCGATGAACCCCAGCTTATCGCCACGGCTGGTAACGCCACTCAGGCCGCTCCAGCCGGTGAAGGTGATCAGCAGGGTCAGTAACAGCACCAGACCGAAACCGATCCCCAGTTTGCGTTTGACGCTGACGTTTCCCAGATTCTCGGCTAGCCATTGGTACATGCTGAATCTCCCCGGACCACAATTTGGTTTTATGGGGGCTGTATCGGCGGCGCGCAGAGATTCTGTAGGAGCTGCCGAAGGCTGCGATCTTTTGATCTTGCTTTTTAAAACAAAATCAAAAGATCGCAGCCTTCGGCAGCTCCTACAGGGGGGCAGTGTTAGAACAGGCGGGCCAGCAGCGCGGTCACGGCGGTTTCAACGCGCAGGATGCGCTCGCCCAGTTGCACCGGTTGCAGGCCGGATTTGCCCAGCAGGTCGATTTCGTAGGGAATCCAGCCACCCTCGGGGCCGATGGCCAGGGTCACCGGTTCGCTGAGTGCGCGAGGGCAGGGCGGGTAATTGCCGGGATGCCCCACCAGGCCGAGGGTGCCGTCGGTGATCGCCGGCAAACGGTCCTCGACGAACGGCTTGAAGCGCTTCTCGATGACCACTTCCGGCAGCACGCTGTCCCGGGCCTGTTCGAGGCCGAGGATCAATTGCTCGCGAATGGCCTCGGGCTCCAGAAACGGGGTCTGCCAGAAGCTCTTCTCGACGCGATAGCTGTTGACCAGCACGATACGTGGCACACCCATGGCCGCCACGGTCTGGAACACCCTGCGCAGCATCTTGGGGCGTGGCAGGGCCAATACCAGGGTCAAGGGCAGCTTGGCTGGTGGCGGCTGGTCGAGGGTGACGCGCAATTCCGCTTCGTCGGCGTCCAGGCGCAGCACTTCGGCCGAACCCATCAGTCCGCCGATCCGCCCGACGCGCATGCTGTCACCCACTTCACAGCGGTGGACTTCCTGCATGTGGGTCAGCCGGCGATCACGCAGGATCGCCCGGTCGGCCGCAATGAAGTCGGCCTCTTCCAGGAGCAGCAGGTTCACGCTTGGGTCGCTGGCGGCTGGTCGTTGTGATCGTCAGCCGGTTGGTCTTCCGGATGGTCGCCACGCTTGCTGATCAGGCTGCCGAACAGGATGCCGATTTCAAACAACAGCCACATCGGCACGGCTAGCAAGGTCTGCGAGAAGATGTCCGGCGGCGTCAGGATCATGCCGACCACGAAGCAGCCGATGATCACGTACGGGCGGATCTTCTTCAGGTATTTGACGTCGACCACGCCGATCCACACCAGCAGCACCACGGCCACCGGAATTTCGAACGCTACGCCAAAGGCGAAGAACAGCGTCATGACGAAATCGAGGTAGCTGGTGATGTCGGTCATCATTTCCACGCCGGCCGGGGTGGCGGCGGCGAAGAACTTGAAGATCAGCGGGAACACAAGGAAGTAGGCGAAGGCCATGCCGGCGTAGAACAGAAAGATGCTGGAGACCAGCAAGGGCACGGCAATACGCTTTTCATGCTTGTACAGGCCGGGGGCGATGAAGCCCCAGATCTGGTGCAGGATCACCGGAATCGCCAGGAACAGCGAGACCATCATCGTCAGCTTCAGCGGCGTCAGGAATGGCGACGACACGTCGGTGGCAATCATCGTCGCGCCGGCGGGCAGGTACGCGCGCAGCGGAGTCGAGACGAAGGTGTAGATCTGCTGGGTAAAGGCGAACAGGCCGGCGAAGATGATGAAAATCGCCGCTACGCAGCGCAGCAGTCGGGTACGCAACTCGGTGAGGTGCGAAACCAGCGGCATGTGCTGGTCGTTTTCTGGGAGATCGCTCATGGGGCTCGCGGCGGCAATGTTGGGTCATGAGGGGCTGGCGCAACAGGCGCAGCGGGTTCAACCGGAGCGGCTGCAACAACGGGCGCAGGTTCGACAGGTGCTACAACGGGAGCAGGTGTCGAGTCGACAGTAGCGGCAGGCGCTTGAATCGTCTGCGCACCCACATGCTCGACCGGCGTCGGCTCCTGCTGGGTCGGCGTGAAGATTTTCCGCGCCTCCTGCTCAAGCGACAGGATGTGCTCGTTGTGCAGTTGCCGACGAATCTCGTCGGCACCGATTTCACGTTCAACTTCCTGTTTGATCGCGTTGAAGCTGCGCTTCAGGCGCCCGACCCACAGGCCAGCGGTGCGCGCAGCGCCCGGCAAGCGCTCGGGACCCAGCACCAGCAGGGCAACGAGGCCGACGAGCAGCAGTTCAGAGAAGCTGATACCAAACATTAGTCTGCGCTCACACGTCTTTGCGGATCGGCTCTTCGACTTTCTGTGCCTGCACGTCGATGGTGTGCGGCTGGTTCACAGTGGTCTGTGGCTGGACCGGTGGAACCGGTTGGGCCGGGGTCGCATTCGGGTCGGCCGGTTTTTCGTCGTCGTTCATGGCTTTCTTGAAGCCCTTGATCGATTCGCCGACGTCAGTGCCGAGGTTTTTCAGTTTCTTGGTGCCGAATACCAGTACCACGACAACCAGGATGACGATCCAGTGTTTCCAGTCAAAAATGCCCATGCTGCTGCTCCTCTCTAATAGTTATTCAGGCGGACGGGCGCGAGGCTTTCTCGGCGTGTCCGGAGAGACCGAAACGACGGTCCAGTTCATCGAGTACAGCCTGTGGATGCTGCCCCAATTGGGCGAGCATGACCATGCTGTGGAACCACAAATCGGCGGTTTCGTAGATCACATCGCTGCAGTCGCCGCTGACGGCGGCGTCCTTGGCGGCAATGATGGTTTCGACCGACTCTTCGCCGACTTTTTCCAGAATCTTGTTCAAGCCCTTGTGGTACAGACTGGCGACATACGAGCTGTCGGCGGCGGCGCCTTTGCGCTCTTCCAGTACGGCGGCCAGACGGGTCAGAGTGTCACTCATGTTTGTGTCCTGCGGAATAGATGGCATGCGGATCTTTCAGGACCGGGTCGACCGTTGTCCAGTCGCCGTTCTCGTAGACGCGGTAGAAGCAGCTCTGGCGGCCGGTATGGCAAGCGATGTCGCCGATCTGCTCGACCATCAGGATGATGACGTCGGCGTCGCAGTCCAGGCGCATCTCGTGCAGGGTTTGCACGTGGCCGGACTCTTCGCCCTTGCGCCACAGCTTGCCACGCGAGCGCGACCAGTAAATGGCGCGGTTCTCGGCAGCGGTCAGTTCCAGTGCTTCACGGTTCATCCAGGCCATCATCAGGACGCGCCCGGTCTTGTGATCCTGGGCAATCGCCGGCACGAGGCCATCGGCGTCCCACTTGATCTCGTCCAGCCAGTTTTTCATCTTCAGTTCCTGAAGCAGCCCCAAGCCTTAAGCTTCAAGCCGCAAGTAAAAGCCAGTGCGCTTCGATCCTTCGTATTGTGCAACGCATATCTACAGGCGTGAATTAAACATGATTGCTACGAACATCGCTTGAAGCTTGAAGCTTATAACTTGCAGCTGATACATGCTATCGACGCACGACCAGATACAAACCGACCGCCATCATGATGCCAGCTGGCCAATAGTCCAACTGATTCAATGGCCCGCCAGCGGCAAGGATGGCGCCACCGGCCAGATGGGCCGTACCGAGCAGGCGCAGGAACCAGTCGTCCCGGCGTCGATGCCAGGGTGGCGGCGGATCGTAGGCGTGGGGCTGGGACATGCGTTCGAGCAGGTCGCGGGCCATGTTCGCCAGGTGCGGGATCTGTTCGAACTGGCTCTGCACGTTGCCGAGCAGGGCTTTGGGGCTGACCCGCTCGCGCATCCAGCGTTCGAGGAACGGCTGCGCGGTGTTCCACAGGTCGAGGTCCGGGTACAGCTGGCGGCCCAGGCCTTCGATGTTCAACAAGGTTTTTTGCAGCAAAACCAACTGCGGTTGAACCTCCATGTTGAAGCGCCGAGCGGTCTGGAACAGGCGCATCAGCACCTGACCGAAGGAAATATCTTTTAACGGTTTTTCGAAGATCGGCTCGCACACGGTACGGATCGCCGCTTCGAATTCGTTGAGCTTGGTTTCCGCCGGCACCCAGCCCGAATCGATGTGCAACTGCGCCACGCGACGGTAATCGCGCTTGAAGAAGGCGAACAGGTTACGCGCCAGGTAATCCTGGTCTTCCGGGGTCAGGCTGCCGACGATGCCGCAGTCGATCGCAATGTACTGCGGGCTCCACGGATTCACGGTGCTGACGAAGATGTTGCCGGGGTGCATGTCGGCATGGAAGAAGCTGTCGCGGAACACCTGGGTGAAGAAAATCTCCACGCCACGCTCGGCGAGCATTTTCATGTCGGTGCGCTGGTCGGCCAGGGTCGCCAGATCGGTGACCTGGATCCCGTAGATGCGCTCCATCACCAGTACCTTCGGCCGGCACCAGTCCCAATAGACTTGCGGCACGTACAGCAGCGGCGAGCCATCGAAGTTGCGCTTCAACTGGCTGGCATTGGCTGCCTCGCGCAGCAGGTCGAGTTCGTCGTAGATGGTTTTTTCGTAATCGCTGACCACGTCCACCGGGTGCAGCAGGCGCGCATCGGCAGAGAGTTTTTCGGCGGCGCGGGCGAGGATGAACAGCCATGCCAGGTCCTGGGCGATCACCGGTTTGAGGCCGGGGCGGATCACCTTGACCACTACTTCTTCGCCGGTTTTCAGTTGCGCGGCATGCACTTGCGCCACCGAAGCCGAGGCCAGCGGCTCGACATCGAAACGGCTGAACACGTCGCTGATTTTCTTGCCCAGCTGTTCTTCGATCAGCTTGACCGACACTTGCGAGTCGAACGGCGGCACGCGGTCCTGCAGTTTCATCAGCTCATCGGCGATGTCTTCTGGCAGCAGGTCGCGGCGTGTGGACAGGATCTGCCCGAACTTGATGAAAATCGGCCCCAGGTCCTGCAACGCCAGGCGCAGGCGCGCGCCACGGCTCAGATCGAGGGTCTTGCGCGGGAACCAGCGCCACGGCAACGCGTAGCGCAGCGCCCGCAGAAACCACGGCAACGGCAGGGCGAACAGCAGGTCATCGAGGCGGTAGCGGATCACGACGCGCTGGATGCGCAACAAACGGCGGACGGCAAGCAGCTTCATGCGTTATCGCTTGGGTCGAGGGATCGGGAAAGGCGCTCGAAACGCGCCTCGAGACGTTCCAGATCGAGCTTGATCTGGTCCAGTTCACTGAATCGGGCTTCGGCTTCGCGCTGACCGACAAGGGTGCGCGATTCTTCGGCCAGGTATTCGCCCAGGTTCTGGCCCAGGCTGGCAAAGCCTTGCTGGTACCAGCGGGCGCGACTGCGCAGGTGGCCGCCGACCAGTTGTGTGGCGACCGGGCCGAGCCAGCGCGAGAGCTCGTACTCCCAGTCCAGCTCCAGGTCCTGGAGGATCGCCGCCAGTTCCAGCAGCACGCCGCTGTCGCCGTCGAGTTCGACTTCAGGGGCGTGCAGGACGGAAGTCTTGTCCTTGCTCATGGCCAGTCTCAACAGGCTCGAAGCCGGTGCACGCAAGGTGCAGTCAGCGCCGGTTTCCCACTGGGAGGCGAGCATCAGGCCTTCGTCGCTGGGCAGGATGAACAGGTGCAGCGCCGGGCTGCGGCAATCGACGGCAATCACTTTGCCGGTCAGATGCGCCAGCCGCGGCAGCGCCGTGCTGTCGAGGCGCAGCACCCGGTTCAGGCCGAGTTCAACGCTGGCGAGCAGGCCGGCGAGCAGCATCAGGGCTTGATGCCGCGGTGCAGGGCCACGATGCCTGCGGTCATGTTGTGATAGGTCACGCGGTCGAAACCGGCCTCGACCATCATCGACTTCAGGGTTTCCTGGTTCGGGTGCATGCGGATCGATTCGGCCAGGTAGCGATAGCTTTCCGAGTCGTTGGTGATCAGCTTGCCCATCAGCGGCATGAAGGCGAACGAGTAGGCGTCGTAGGCCTTGGACATCAGCGCGTTGGTCGGCTTGGAGAACTCCAGCACCAGCAAACGGCCCCCCGGCTTGAGCACGCGCAGCATCGAGCGCAGGGCGTCTTCCTTGTGGGTCACGTTGCGCAGGCCGAAGGCGATGGTCACGCAGTCGAAATGGTTGTCCGGGAACGGCAGTTTTTCCGCATCGGCCTGGACGAATTCGACGTTGCCGGCCACACCCAGGTCCAGCAGGCGGTCACGGCCGACCTTGAGCATGGACTCGTTGATGTCGGCCAGTACGACCTGACCGGTCGGGCCTACCAGGTGCGAGAACTTCCTGGTCAGGTCGCCGGTGCCACCGGCGATGTCGAGCACGCGATTGCCGGTACGAACGCCCGACAGTTCGATCGCGAAACGCTTCCACAGACGGTGCATGCCGCCCGACAGAAGGTCGTTCATCAGGTCGTACTTGGCGGCTACCGAATGGAAAACCTCAGCGACTTTTTCCGCTTTCTGGCTTTCCGGAACGTTTTTGAAGCCGAAGTGAGTGGTGGGTTCGGCATCGCTGCCTTTGCGCTGATCAGTCATATCGCTGTCACCAAAAGAGAATGCGCGACATTCTAATCCCCAAGGCATGCTTTGTCTTGGCAAGGCTGAAGGTAAGATGGGCAACCATCGGGACGTTTTGACGCAGCAGAGGTCAAGATGCCCCGGGAAAGCATCCATAAAGCAGGAGTCATTCGATGGCCCGTATTAGTGTTGAACGTGCCCACGGCCTGGGTAAGGAAGCGGCTCGCGAGAAGGCCGACAAGCTGGCGCAGAAACTTTCCGATCAATATGGCCTGGAGCCGCAGTGGTCCGGCGACACCCTGAACCTCAAGCGTTCGGGCGTGAAGGGTGCGGTGCATGTCAGTGAAGATTCGATCCGCGTCGACGTGGAGCTCGGCCTGATGATGTCGGCCATGAGCGGCATGATCAAAGCGGAAATCGAGAAGGCGCTGGATAAAGCCCTCGTGTGATCCCCAAAAGATCGCAGCCTTCGGCAGCTCCTACACAGGCTCGCGTTTACCTGTAGGAGCTGCCGAAGGCTGCGATCTTTTCCAGAAGGCACCACCGATTTATGTCATTTGTTAGGGTGCCGTTTCTAATTTTTCTCCCTACTTTGTGCCAGAGCCCGACACTTATCCGGGCAGTTCCTCAAACCTTCTGCGCGTGAGGTGCACCATGGCCAAAGTTATTCTGAAGAAAAAAATCGACGCATCGACCAGCACGCTGGGCGACGTCAAATCCTATGCCCGCAAGATCTGGCTGGCTGGCCTGGGCGCCTACGCCAAGGTCGGCCAAGAGGGCAGCGAATACTTTCAAGAGCTGATCAAAGCTGGTCAGGTTGTTGAAAAGAAAGGCAAAAAGGTAGTCGCTGAGAAACTTGAAGCGGCCAATGCCGAGATCGATGAAGTCAAGAGTGAAGTCAGCACTTTCAAAGGCCGTGTCGAAGTTCAACTCGACAAGGTCGAGAAGGCGTTCGACACGCGTGTCGCAAGTGCCTTGAATCGTATCGGCATTCCGTCTAAACATGACGTTGAGACACTCTCTGCTAAGCTCGATGAGCTGACGGCATTGCTCGAACGTGTCGCGCGTAAATCTTAAGGAGAACGGGATGGCTGTTAAAAAGAAAACCGAAAAAGAAGGCAGCTCGTGGATCGGGAAGGTTGAAGATTACTCCCGAAAAATCTGGCTGGCTGGTTTAGGCGTGTACTCGAAGATCGACACTGACGGCAGCAAACTCTTCGATGCATTGGTTAAGGACGGCGAGAAAGCCGAGAAGCTCACCAAGAGCGCTGTTGGCAAGACAGTCGACGCCGCCAAGGACTCCGCTTCTTCGGCCAAATCGCGCATCAGCGGCGTGAAAGATCGTGCACTGGGCAAGTGGGATGAGCTGGAAGGTGCTTTCGACAAGCGTCTGAACAGTGCCATCTCGCGTCTGGGCGTACCGAGCCGCAACGAAGTCAAGGCACTGCACAGCAAGGTCGAGACCCTGACCAAGCAAATCGAAAAACTGACCGGTGCCAAGGTTGCGCCTGTTGCGGCGAAATCCGCGGCGGCCAAGCCTGCTGCCAAGACTGCCGCCGCCAAGCCAGCCGCGAAAACCGCCGCCAAGCCTCTGGCAAAAGCAGCGGCTAAACCTGCTGCCAAGCCTGCCGCAAAAACTGCAGCCGCCAAACCTGCAGCGGCCAAACCGGCTGCGGCGAAAGCTGTCGCCAAACCGGCTGCCAAGCCAACAGCGGCCAAGCCTGCGGCTAAAACGGCTGCAGCAAAACCCGCCGCCGCCAAGCCGGCAGCCAAACCTGCTGCTGCGAAAAAGCCTGCAGTGAAGAAGCCGGCAGCTCCAAAAGCCGCCGCGCCAAAACCAGCAGTAGCAGCTGCCAAGCCGGCAACCCCGGCAACCCCGGCAGCCACTCCGGTCAGCGCCTCGAACTCCGCGACCGCGCCAACCCCTGCTGTCACCCCGACTGCCGCGCCAGCTCCATCGACGCCAACCAGTCAGTCCTGATTTTCAGGACTCAAGAAAACGCCCGGCCTGCCAAGGTCGGGCGTTTTTGTTTGTGCGCGGATTTCTGAGCGACACAAGCCCACTGTGGGAGCGAGCTTGCTCGCGATAGCGGTGTATCAGTCGACATCCATGTTGGCTGAACAGACGCCATCGCGAGCAAGCTCGCTCCCACAGGGTTGGCGGGTGTCAGGCTTACTCGTGTGCATCCAGGTACTGCATCGCCATTTGCTCCGTCGCCGCTTTGATCGGTGGCAACAGATGCGGCGCCACCAGCATCATGATCTGGTAAACCACCAACCGCACCTCGCCTTCACGATCGAGAATCCGCTGGTAATCCAGTGAAAACAGCAGGGTCATGGTGATCTGTTCCACCAGTTGCCCTAACGCCTGGGTGTCGCTGACCAATTGCCCTTGAGCCTTCAATCGTGCGAGCAACGACGCCAGTGTGCGCTTGAGTGCATTGAGCAGGTTGCGAATGCCCTTGGCCAGTTTCGGCAGGCGTCCGGCGAGGTTCGACAGGTCCTGGAACAGAAACCGGTAGTGGGACAGGCGCTCGACGATCAGATGCAGGAACAACCAGTAATCTTCGGGGCCCAATTCGACGTCGGACGGTGGGTCGAGCAGCGGTTGCAGTTCACATTGAAAGCGCTCGAACAGCCCGAGTATCAGCGGTTCCTTGCCGTGAAAGTGGTAGTAGAGGTTACCCGGGCTGATGCCCATTTCATTGGCAACTTCCATGGTGGAGACATTCGGTTCGCCCTTCTGATTGAACAACTGCAGGGCACATTCGAGGATCCGGTCGCGGGTTTTCATCCAGTCTTCTTAATGATCGGGTCTTGCCACGGCCGGCAGCGGCCGTGGCGCGTTGAACGTCAGCGCACGCGCACGTAAGTACCGGGTGCTGCCTCCATCGGTGGGTAGTTCTGGTTGCCGAGCGCCATGTGGGTTTCCTTCTGCGCGCCGGAGCGTTCCTGAATCCAGCCCAGCCATTGGGTCCACCAGCTGCCGTCGACATGTTTGGCGTCGTAATACCAGGCGCGGGGGTCGCTGCTCAGTTTGCCGTTCTCGACGTAGTTGGCTTTCGGGTTGCTCGGCGGGTTGAGGATGCTCTGCACATGGCCGCTGTTGGACAGCACGAAGCGCCGTTCGCCACCGAGCAACAGTGTCGAGCGATACACCGCGTCCCACGGTGTGATGTGATCGTTGATGCCGGCGACGCTGAAGCTGTCGACGGTGACCTTCTGCAAATCGATCGGCGTGCCACACACTTCCAGTCCGCCCGGGTGGGTCAGCGGGTTGTGCTTGAAGAAGTCCAGCAGGTCGCCATGCAGGGCGGCCGGCAGGCGCGTGTTGTCGTTGTTCCAGTAGAGGATATCGAACGCCGGTGGCTCCTTGCCCAACAGGTAGTTGTTGACGAAGTAGCTCCAGATCAAATCGTTGGGGCGCATCCAGGCGAAGACCTTGGCCATGTCACGGCCGTCCAGCACACCTTTCTGATAGGAGCGGCGCTTGGCAGCCTCCAGCGTCTGCTCGTCGGCGAACAGCGTAGCGGGGCTGTCCAGCTGACTGTCGAGCAGGCTCACCAGATACGTCGCGCTGGACACTCTGCGCAGCTGCCGTTTGGCCTGCAGATGACCTTGCAGCGCGGCAATGGTCAGCCCGCCGGCGCAGGCGCCCATCAGATTGACTTCGCGCGCGCCGGTGATCGCCCGGCAGACATTCATCGCTTCTTCCACGGCTTCGACGTAGGTCGAGAGCCCCCATTCGCGGTGACGCACATCCGGGTTGCGCCAGCTGATCATGAAGGTTTGCAGGCCGTTTTTCAGGGCGTACTGGACGAAGCTGTTGTGCGGGCTCAGGTCGAAAATGTAGTACTTGTTGATTTGTGGCGGCACCACCAGCAGGGGCTTGGAATACTGCTTTTCGCTCATCGGCTTGTACTGGATCAACTCCAGCAGCTCGTTGCGAAACACCACGGCACCGGTGGTAGTGGCGACCGTCCTGCCGACCTCGAACGCTTGCTTGGTGACTTGCCGGGGCAGGCCGTCGTTATGCAGCAGATCGTCCACCAGATGGCTGATGCCCCGCACTAGGCTGTTACCGCCGGAATTGAACAGCTCCTTGATCGCCAGTGGGTTGAGCAGGGAGTTGGAGGGCGATACGGCGTCGTTGAGCAAGGTGAAGGCGAAGTGGGCGCGGGCGCGGTCGTCCGGGCTCATGTTGCTTTCGTCGATCCAGCTTTTGACCTGCTTCTGCCAGCTCAGGTAGGCCTGCAGGCTACGGCGATAAAACGGGTTGAGGCTCCATGCCGGGTCGGCGAAGCGAGCGTCCTGCGGGTTGGTCGGGTGCAGGGTCTCGCCCAGCAGCACACGGCCAAGCTGACCGCCGAGTTTGAGGGCATGCCGGGCGCTGTGCAGTGGGTTGCGCAAGCCATGGGCGGCCACACTGCGCAGGGTCGACAGCAGATCCCGGCCGCGCAGGCCGGTAATCGCACTCTGTGCATTGATGAACGCGGCGGGAGTCGCCAAGGACTCCCTCGCTGGTTTCTCGCGCATGATTCAACACTCCTTCGTCTTCAGGCCAAAAACAAACACACTGAACCAGAACACCATAGACGCTGTAACGGGTTGTTGCGCGGCGTGGCGTCCTGCCGACCGCTGAGGCAGCGCTTTAACTGCCCAGTGGCGCCGGACGCGGATGCATCACCGCACGCTGGCGCTCCTCCTCGAGAAATTTCATGATGATCGGGGCCACCGCTTCGGCCCGGGTAATCAGGAACAGATGTCCGTCATCGATGATGTGCAACTGGGCGTTGGGAATCCGCCAGGCCAGCAAGCGCATGTTGACCAACGGGATCAACGGGTCATCGTCGCCGGCCAGCACCAGGGTTGGCTGACGGATCTTGTGCAACCAGTGGATGCTGGTCCAGCCGAGGCCGGCGAACAGTTGCCAGTAGTAACCGAGCTTGCCCGCCGAGCGCACCTTGGCCGCATGGCTGGCGGCCAGCGTCGGGTCGCGACGGAACGCGCCACCGTAGATCATCGGCGCAATGCGGATCACGTGGGACGGCTGGATGTAACGTCGCGGGCTGGCCATCATCCACAACACTTTCGGCTTGCCCGGCACCATCACCGCACCCGCCGCCGTGGCGGCCAGCACGAGTTTCTTGCAGCGCTCCGGATAGTCGTAGGCGAACTGTTGGGCCAGGGCGCCACCCCAGGACACGCCGATGACATTGACCTGGCCGTAGTCGAGATAGTCGAGCATCCGCGCCGTGAGCTTGGCCAACCCCGGAAAACGATACGGCCGGTTTGGCGTCGACGAACCGCCGACACCAGGCACGTCGAAGGCGATGACTTCCAGGTCCGGGTCCAGCGCCGCAATGAACGGGAACACCAGCTCCAGGTTGGCGCCGATGCCATTGAAAATCAGCAGGGGCGTCAAGTGAGGCTTGCCGGGGCGTACCGCCGTGCGGAGCGTCTGGCCATCCAGGTCGACGGTACGGAATATGAAGGGTTGCGGCATGCTTCAGGCCCTGTGGGTCGCTTTTTCCAGTTCATCCCCGCCCCCTGTGGGAGCGAGCTTGCTCGCGATAGCGGAGTGTCAGTCAGCGCATATGCCAAACCTGCCACCGTCATCGCGAGCAAGCTCGCTCCCACAGGGAAGTCGAGGTGTGTCAGTTACCGCTCATGTACATAAGTGCCCGGTGCAGCTTCGCCCGCCGGGTATGCCTTGTTGCCCAGTTTCAGCGGAGCTTTTTTCAGGTTGCCCGAGCGCTGTGCCTGCCAGGCCTGCCAATGCAGCCACCACGAATCGGCGTGCTTGGTCGACTCTTCCTGCCAGTCATCGGCATTGGCGGGCATTTCAGTGCTGGTCATGTAGCGCGATTTCGGATTGCCCGGCGGGTTCAGGATGCTCTGGATATGCCCGCTGCTGGACAGTACGAATTCAACATTGCCGCCGAACAGTTGCGCCGACTTGTAGCAGGAGCGCCACGGGGTGATGTGGTCGCTGGTCCCGGCCAGGGAAAAGATATCGGCGGTGACCTGCTTCAGGTCGATCGGTGTGCCGCACACTTCCAGTGCATTCGGACGAATCAATGGATTGCTTTTGAACATTTCGATCAGGTCGCCGTGGAACGCAGCCGGTAACCGGGTGGTGTCGTTGTTCCAGAACAGGATGTCGAACACCGGTGGTTCGTTGCCCAGCAGGTAGTTGTTGACCCAGTAGTTCCAGATCAGGTCGTTGGGGCGCATCCAGGCAAAGACTTTCGCCATGTCGCGGCCTTCCAGCACGCCGGCCTGATAGGAGTGGCGCTTGGCGCTTTCGAGGGTTTGTTCATCGACGAACAGCGCCACATCGCTGTCCAGGGTGGTGTCGAGCACGCTGACCAGCAGGGTGAGGGCGTTGACCTTGTTCTCGCCAATCGCTGCGTAATGGCCCAGCAGCGCGGTGCAGGTGATGCCGCCGGAGCAGGCGCCGAGCATGTTCACGTCCTTGCTGCCGGTGATCGCGGTGACCACGTCGACCGCTTCCTTGAGCGCCTCGATGTAAGTCGACAGGCCCCACTCACGCTGCTCCTTGGTCGGATTGCGCCAGCTGACGATGAAGGTCTGCACGTTGCTGCGCAGGCAGAACCGCGCCAGGCTTTTCTCCGGGCTGAGGTCGAAAACGTAGAATTTGTTGATTTGCGGTGGCACCACCAGCAGAGGGCGCTCGTGCACCTGTTCGGTGGTGGGCTTGTACTGGATCAGCTCCAGTACGTCGTTGCGAAACACCACTGCACCTTCGGTCACGGCCAGTGTCTTGCCGACCTCGAATGCCCCCATGTTGACCTGGCTCGGCATGCCGCCGTTGTGTACCAGGTCCTTGGCCAGATGCGAGAGGCCGTCGAGCAGGCTTTTACCGCCGGTCTCGAAGAAACGCTTGACCGCCGCCGGGTTGGCCGCCGTGTTGGTCGGGGCCAAGGCCTCGGTCATGAGGTTGATCACGAAGTGCCCGCGGCTGACATCCTTGGCCGGCAGGTTGCTGTCATCGATCCAGTCGTGGAGTTCCTTGCGCCACGCCAGGTAGGTTTGCAAATAACGTTTGTAGAGCGGGTTCTGGCTCCAGGCCGGATCGGCGAAGCGACGGTCATCGCCATTCGGAAGAAGCTCGGATTTGCCTAGCAGTACGTTCTTGAGTTCAAGACCGAAATGAGCGACATGCTTGGCGCTGTGAATCGGTTGTTTGATGGCCTGCCTGAGCACCATGCGAGCAGAAGCCAGTAGATCTTTTCCACGCAATCCAACGACAGGATTCAGCCCCAAGGTGTTTTCGGAGGCTTGCTGCTTCAAGTCATCGTTATTCTTGTTACTCATCTACGACGCTCCAATGTCCTGAGACGAGTACCCGGGGCCTGCTGTGCAGTCACACAACCAATTCCAGGTACTGCTGCTCGGGTGACCGTTAATACTGCATCGCTGCTTTTGTTCGCAGTGAGCACTGCAGGGAACTTGCCAGTTCCATTGGTTACCCGAGTTTAATTTTTTTCGCAAGCAGGCCAATCGACGGCCCTGGAGCGGAGCATTCAAACAGATGAAATTAGAAAATGCCCTCTAAAGAGCAAGAGGCTCGAATTAGAGCATCAGCTTGACGACGGATTCGTTCGGGTCGCGGGTTTTTCCGGCCGCTTTGAGTTCGGCCAGATAATCTTCCCACAGTGCGTCATAACGTCGCGCCAGTTCGTAGAGGTATTCCCAGGTGAACAGGCCGCTGTCGTGACCGTCATCGAAGGTCAGTTTCAGTGCGTACTGACCGGCCGGTTCTACCTTGGTCAGGCCGACGTTGATCTTGCCAAATTGCAGGATGGGTTTGCCGTGGCCCTGGACCTCGGCGGAAGGAGAGTGCACGCGCAGGAACTCGGCGGGCAGGGTGTATTCCTCGCCGGACGCGTATTTCAGCGACAGGGTTTTCGAGGCTTTGTGCAGCTTGATGTCGGTGGGGAGTTGGGTCATGACAGTCATCCGTATGCGTGAAATGCCCTGTAGGAGCTGCCGAAGGCTGCGATCTTTTGATGTTGCTTTTCAGGATCAAAAGATCGCAGCCTTCGGCAGCTCCTACAGGTGTAGCGTTTCACAGGGGAACAGTTGACCTACAGGATATAACGGGACAGGTCTTCGTTCTGCGCCAATTCGCCCAGGTGGCTGTTGACGTAGTCGGCGTCGATCTGGATTACCTTGCCGTCATGGGTGCTGGCCAGGTCGCCGGCGCTGAACGACACCTCTTCGAGCAGGCGCTCGAGCAGGGTGTGCAGGCGACGGGCACCGATGTTTTCGGTTTTTTCGTTGACCTGCCAGGCGATCTCCGCGATGCGTTTGATGCCGCTCGGCTGGAACTCGATGCCCAGGCCTTCGGTTTTCAGCAGCGCGCAGTATTGCTCGGTGAGCGAAGCGTGCGGTTCGCTGAGGATGCGTTCGAAGTCTTCCGGGCTCAGAGCCTTGAGTTCGACACGGATCGGCAGACGGCCTTGCAGCTCGGGCACCAGATCGCTTGGCTTGCTCAGGTGGAACGCACCGGAAGCAATGAACAGGATGTGGTCGGTCTTGACCATGCCCAGCTTGGTGTTGACGGTGCAGCCTTCGATCAGCGGCAGCAAGTCGCGCTGCACGCCTTCGCGGGATACATCGACGCCACCGGAATTGCCACGCTTGGCGACCTTGTCGATTTCGTCGATGAACACGATGCCGTGCTGCTCGACGGCTTCCAGGGCCTTGGCCTTCAACTCTTCATCGTTGACCAGGCGGCTGGCTTCTTCATCGCGCACCATCTTCAGCGCTTCTTTGACCTTGAGCTTGCGGGCTTTTTTCTTGCCCTTGCCCATGTTGGCAAAGAGGCTTTGCAGCTGGTTGGTCATTTCTTCCATGCCCGGTGGCGCGGAGATGTCGACGCCGGCCATTTCGGCGACTTCGATTTCGATCTCCTTGTCGTCCAGCTGACCTTCGCGCAGGCGCTTGCGGAACAGCTGACGGGTGTTGGAATCGGCAGTCGGGGCATCATCGTTGCTGAAGCCCATGCGCGCCGGTGGCAGCAGGGCGTCGAGGATGCGCTCTTCGGCGGCGTCTTCGGCGCGGTGGCGAACCTTGACGATTTCCTGCTCGCGCAGCAGCTTGATCGCGGCATCGGCCAGGTCACGAATGATCGATTCGACGTCGCGGCCGACATAGCCGACTTCGGTGAACTTGGTCGCTTCGACCTTGATGAACGGTGCATTGGCCAGTTTCGCCAGGCGACGGGCGATCTCGGTTTTACCGACGCCGGTCGGGCCGATCATCAGGATGTTCTTTGGTGTGACTTCAACACGCAGCTCTTCAGGCAGCTGCATGCGGCGCCAGCGGTTGCGCAGGGCAATGGCGACGGCGCGCTTGGCATCGTCCTGGCCGATGATGTGGCGGTTGAGTTCGTGGACGATTTCACGGGGAGTCATGGACATAATATTCAGTGGACCTCAAGCAAGAATGAGCCGTGGTGCGATGGCTGCACGGGCTTACTCGGCGCAGTCCTGCTCCTCAATGGTCTGGGTGTGGTTGGTGAATACGCAGATGTCGCCGGCGATGCCGAGGGCGGTTTCGACGATTTCCCGGGCTGACAGGTCGGTCTTTTTCAGCAGCGCGCTGGCCGCGGCCTGGGCGTAGGCGCCACCGGAACCCATGGCGATCAGGCCGTCTTCGGGTTCGACCACGTCACCGTTGCCGGTAATGATCAGGGAAGCGTCTTTGTTGGCGACCGCGAGCATGGCTTCAAGGCGGCTCAGGGAGCGGTCGGTGCGCCATTCTTTGGCGAGTTCGACGGCGGCGCGTACCAGGTGGCCCTGGTGTTTTTCAAGCTGGCCTTCGAAACGTTCGAAGAGGGTAAAGGCGTCGGCGGTGGCACCGGCAAAACCGGCAATGACCTGGCCGTGGTACAGGCGGCGAACTTTTTTCGCGTTGCCTTTCATCACGGTATTACCAAGGGAAACCTGGCCGTCGCCGCCCATGACGACTTTGCCGTGGCGGCGAACTGAAACGATGGTGGTCAAGGGAAGAGTCTCCACGCAGCGGGGCGAAAATGCCTTATGCCCATTCATATGGGGGTGCTGGAGTGGATTTCAACTGTAGGACGGGAGAGGGGACGAGTGGTGCGAGGCGCGTAGGAGCTGCCGCAGGCTGCGATCTTTTGATTTTGTTTTTTCAAGATCAAAAGATCGCAGCCTGCGGCAGCTCCTACAGGGGCGGTGACTCCCGGGCAGACAGGTAATCAGCGGCTCTGGCGTTGTTGTAACAACAGATTGCTGAAGCCGGCGCCGGCCAGTTGTTTCTGGGCAGTCGTCAGTTGTTCGCGGTTGCTGAACGGTCCGACCAACACCCGATACCAGGTTTCGTCCTTCACCGTCCCGGACTCAACCGCCACGGCCTGGCCCAGCAGAATGATCTGCGCCCGAACCTTGTCCGCATCGGTCTCTTTGCGGAACGAACCCGCCTGCAGGAAAAACTTCGTCACAGGCGCCGCCTTGACCGGTGGCGCTGGCGGCGGCGTGATCCCGGCCAATGCAGCCTGGGCGCGAGCCGTGTCGATCTTCGCCGCTTCGGCCGGGGTGACCGGCGTAGTCGGTATGGCCGGCACTTGCGGCGTCGGCAGGGTTTTTTCCGGCACGGCATCCGGCGGCACGATGACTTCCGATTCCGGCAGCAAGGTGTAGAAGTCGTACTTCGGCTTCACCGGTTGCGTCGGGCTCGGCGGGGTCTTGTTGGCCTCGGCGATCTTGCTGGCTTTCTGCTGTTGCTGTTGCTCGACCTTTTCACGCTTGACCGTGTCGCTGCCCTTGCCCGGTTCCAGCTTCATCAGGAACACGATGAACGCGCCGACCGTCAGGCCGATGGCCATCCACAGCCAGCCCGGGATCGGTTGCTTTGCAGGAGCTTGGTAACGGCTGGCGCCACGCTTGGGTGCAGGTTTTTTCTTGGCAGCCAACTTACATACGCTCCAGAGTTTCCAGGCCCAGGAGTTCCAGGCCTTGCTTGAGGGTGCGTCCGGTCAGCGCGGCGAGGCGCAGGCGGCTCTGCATTTGTGCCGGGGTGTCGGCGGCGAGGATCGGGCAGTTCTCGTAGAAGCTGGAGAACAGGCCGGCGACGTCGTACAGGTAGGTGCAGAGGATGTGCGGGGTGCCTTTTTCGGACACGTTGTTCAGGATCTCGCCAAACTGCGCGAGCTTCGCTGCCAGTTCGTGTTCGTGCGTCGCCTCGAGGACGATTTGGCCGTCGACTTCGCTGAAGTCCTTGCCGAGTTTGCGGAACACGCCGGCCACGCGGGTGTAGGCGTACAGCAGGTAGGGCGCGGTGTTGCCTTCGAAGTTGAGCATCAGGTCGAAGTTGAAGCTGTAGTCGCTGGTGCGGTGCTTGGACAGGTCGGCATATTTCACTGCGCCGATGCCCACGACCTTGGCGATGTTGCGCAACTCGGCCTCGGCCAGCTCCGGGTTCTTGTCCTTGACCAGGGTGTAGGCGCGTTCCTGGGCTTCGGTCAGCAGGTCGATCAGCTTAACGGTGCCGCCGTCACGGGTCTTGAACGGACGGCCGTCAGCACCGTTCATGGTGCCGAAGCCCATGTGTTCCATTTCCATCGGATGGGTCACGAAACCGGCCTTGCGCGCCACGGCGAACACTTGCTGGAAGTGCAGGGCCTGACGCTGGTCGACGAAGTACAGCGCGCGATCGGCCTTGAGCTTGCCACTGCGGTAGCGCACGGCCGCCAGGTCGGTGGTGGCGTAGAGGTAACCGCCGTCCGCCTTGACGATGATCACCGGCAGCGGGTCGCCGTCGGCGTTCTTGAACTCGTCGAGGAACACGCACTGGGCGCCGTTGCTCTCGACCAGCATGCCAGCGGCCTTCAAATCGTTGACCACGTTGATCAGGTCGTCGTTGTAGGCGCTTTCGCCCATCACGTCGGCCATGGTCAGTTTGACGTTGAGCAGTTCGTAGATCTTCTGGCAGTGGGACAGGGAGATGTCCTTGAACTTGGTCCACAGGGCCAGACAGTCGGCATCGCCGGCCTGCAGCTTGACCACCAGGCCACGTGCGCGGTCGGCGAACTCTTCGGATTCGTCGAAGCGCTGCTTGGCGGCGCGGTAGAAGTTCTCCAGGTCCGACAGCTCGTCGCTGGTGATCGGGTTTTCCTGCAGGTACGCCATCAGCATGCCGAACTGGGTGCCCCAGTCGCCGACGTGGTTCTGACGGATCACGGTGTCGCCGAGGAATTCGAGAACGCGGGCCACGCCGTCGCCGATGATGGTCGAGCGCAGGTGGCCGACGTGCATCTCCTTGGCCAGGTTCGGTGCCGACAGGTCGACCACGGTGCGCTGTACCGGGCCGGCCTTGCGCACGCCGATGTGGTCATCGGCCAGGGCGGCGTCCAGGCGGGTCGCCAGGGCGTCGGTGTTCTGGAAGAAGTTCAGGAAGCCGGGACCTGCGATTTCGGTCTTGGAAACGTTTTCGTCAGCCGGCAGCGCGGCGATGATTTTTTCCGCCAGATCGCGGGGCTTCATGCCAGCCGGTTTGGCCAGCATCATGGCGATGTTGCTGGCGAAGTCGCCGTTCTTCTTGTCGCGGGAGTTTTCCACCTGGATCGCCGGCGACAGGCCTTCAGGCAACACACCTTCGTTGACGAGTTGGGTGATGGCTTGTTGGATCAGCTGGCGAATGGTGTCTTTCATGGTCTTCTCTTTCGACCGCAGGCGCGGCGGCGCATCATGCGCTGGTGGAAAAACTGGGCATTATCCGTTGCGAAGACGGGCTTGCCAACCTTAGCAGGCAGGTTGTGGATGTGTGGTGACAAAAGAAGCAAAGATCGCAGCCTTCGGCAGCTCCTACATGGTTGGTGGTGAACGCCGAGCCCTCTGTAGGAGCTGCCGAAGGCTGCGATCTTTTGATCTCAATACAAATCGACAGGATCGACATCCAAAGACCAGCGCACCGCCCGCCCACTCGGCATCTGCTCCAGCACCAACAACCAGCTTGCCAGCAACCGATGCAACGGCGCCCGCGCCGTAGCCTGCAACAACAACTGCGCACGATAACGCCCGGCCCGTCGCTCCATTGGCGCCGGCACCGGCCCCAGCAGCTCAATCCCGGTCAGACCCTGTTCCGCCAGCAAGCGCTCGGCCTCGCTGCACGCCTCATCGAGAAAACCTTCGGCCTGGCCCGGTTTATGCGCTTCGGCCCGCAACAACGCCAAATGCGCAAACGGCGGCAAGCCAGCCGCGCGGCGTTCGCTCAGGGCCTGTTCGGCGAAGGCGAAATAGCCCTGCTCGGTCAGTTGCACCAGCAGCGGGTGGTCGGCCAGGTGCGTCTGGATAATCACTTTGCCCGGCTCTTCGGCCCGGCCTGCACGGCCGGCGACCTGGACGATCAATTGCGCCATGCGTTCGCTGGCGCGGAAGTCGCCGGAGAACAGGCCGCCGTCGGCGTCGAGGATCGACACCAGTGTTACTCGTGGGAAGTGGTGGCCTTTGGCGAGCATTTGCGTACCGATCAGGATGCACGGCTGGCCTTTCTGAATAGTCGCGAACAGCTGGTTCATCGCATCCTTGCGCGATGTGCTGTCGCGGTCGACCCGCAGCACCGGAAAGTCCGGGAACAGAATCGCCAGGCGCTCCTCGGCCCGCTCGGTGCCGGCGCCGACGGGGCGCAGATCGACCTTGTTGCACTTCGGGCACTGGCGCGGCACGCGTTCGACGTAGCCGCAATGGTGACAGCGCAACTCGCCGTAACGCTGATGCACGGTCATTCGCGCATCGCAGCGCTGACACTCGGACATCCAGCCGCAATCGTGACACAGCAGGGTCGGGGCGAAGCCGCGGCGGTTGAGGAACACCAGTACCTGCTGCCCGGCAGCCAGGGTCTGACCAATGGCTTGCTGCATCGGCCCGGAAATGCCGCTGTCCAGCGGGCGGCTTTTCACGTCCAGGCGCAGGAAGCGCGGCTGCTTGGCCCCGCCGGCGCGCTCATTCAGGCGCAGCAGCCCGTAGCGGCCGGTGTAGGCGTTGTGCAGGCTTTCCAGCGAAGGGGTGGCGGAGCCGAGGACGATCGGGATGTTTTCCTGTCGCGCCCGCACCAGCGCCAGATCGCGGGCGTGGTAGCGCAAGCCTTCCTGCTGTTTATAGGAGCCGTCGTGCTCTTCGTCGATGATGATCAGGCCGGGGTTCTTCATCGGCGTGAACAGGGCCGAACGGGTGCCGATAATGATGTCGGCCTCACCGTCCCGGGCGGCCAGCCAGGCATCGAGGCGTTCGCGGTCATTGACCGCCGAATGGATCAGCGCGATGCGGGCATTGAAGCGCTGTTCGAAGCGCGCCAGGGTCTGCGGGCCGAGGTTGATTTCCGGGATCAGCACCAGTGCCTGCTTGCCGGCCTGCAGAGTTTCGCGGATCAACTGCAGATAGACTTCGGTCTTGCCGCTGCCGGTGACGCCGGCCAGCAGGAACGCGTGGTAACTGTCGAAGCCGGCGCGAATGGCCTCATAGGCGGCGCGCTGCTCCGGGTTCAGCGGCAGCTCCGGTTGCGCCAGCCAGTGTTCGTGGCGTGCGCCGGGGGCGTGGCGGCGGATCTCGACCTGCACCAGTTCCTTGGCCAGCAGCAAGTCCAGGCTGTCCTTGCTCAGCATCAGTTTGCTCAACAACTGATGGGCGACGCCGTGGGGATGCTGGGCCAGCGTGGCCAGGGCTTCGCGCTGGCGCGGAGCGCGGGCGATGCGTGGGTCATCGAGGCTGGCGCCTGGCGCGGCAGACCAGAAGCGTTCCTGGCGCGCTTCGGCCAGCTCACCCTGGCGCAGCAGCACCGGCAACGCCCAGCTCAAGGTGTCGCCGAGGCTGTGCTGATAGTACTGAGAGGTCCACAGGCACAGCTTGAACAGCGCGGGCGGCAGCGGTGGCGTCGCGTCGAGCAGGGCCAGGGCCGGCTTGAGTTTCTCGGCCGGTACTTCACTGGTGTCGGTGACTTCCACCAGAATCCCGATCATCTCGCGCCGGCCGAACGGTACCCGCAGGCGCATGCCGGGGTGCAGTTGGGCACGCAGGACACCGGCCGGAGCGCGGTAGTCGAACAGGCGGCGCAGCGGCGAAGGCAGGGCGAGGCGCAGAATGGCGTCGGGCACGCGGGGGATTCTCTTTGCGGGCAGTAAATGAAAGGCTGGACCCATAACCTGTGGGAGCGAGCTTGCTCGCGATGAGGCCCTGTCAGTCAGCATTTATGTTGCCTGACACGACGCTATCGCGAGCAAGCTCGCTCCCACAGGGGAATGTGCTTTGGGCCGGGAGCCTAGCAGACGACTGGTTTGAGCGACAGCTTGCGTGAACGGGATTGTCTGGTAGAATCCGCGGCCTAATTACGTGCGGTATTCAACAATAGTGTTGGGTGGCGGCACGCTAGCCCGAGGAAAACACCATGAAAGCTGATATCCATCCAGAATACCCGGCAGTTGCTGTTACCTGCAGCTGCGGCAACAAGTTCGAAACCCGTTCGACCTTCGGCAAAGCCCTGGCGATCGACGTTTGCAACGAATGCCACCCGTTCTACACCGGTAAGCAGAAGACTCTGGACACCGGTGGTCGCGTACAGAAGTTCGCCGACCGTTTCGGTGCTTTCGGCGCGAAAAAGGCCTAAGGCCGATCAACTTGGGAAGCCGCTACGGTTTTTCCATGCTGATGAAAAAGGCGTCCCTCGCGGGCGCCTTTTTTGTGTCCGCGATTTGGCTGTCTGGCGCGCAGGCCTTTTGTCCGACGCCAGGCGGCCTGACACCCGTCGCGGTGCAGCGGGTGGTGGATGGCGACACCCTGCGCCTGAGCGATGGCCGCAATGTACGCATGATCGGCTTGAACACGCCGGAGCTGGGCAAGCAGGGCCGTTCCGACGAACCCTTCGCCGTGGCTGCGCGCAAGCGCCTTGAAGCATTGGTGGCGGCCAGTGACGGACGGGTCGGGTTGGTGCCTGGCAAAGAAAGCAAGGACCATTACGGCCGCACGCTGGCCCATGTCTATGGTGCAGATGGCGCCAACCTCGAAGCGCAGATGCTCGCCGAAGGCCTGGGTTTCCAGGTGGCCGTGGCGCCGAACGTCGACCTGGTCGCCTGTCAGCAAGCCGCAGAGCGCAACGCTCGACAGGCCGGGCTTGGTGTGTGGCGCCAGTCGCCTGTACTGAAAGCGGAGCAGATCAGCACTTCCGGCTTTGCCGTGCTCAGCGGTCGTGTGAGCAAGGTGCAGCGCAATCGGGGTGGGGTTTGGGTCGAGTTGCAGGACTCGGTTGTATTGCGCGTTGCACCCAATCTCCTGGCGCGTTTCGATGTGGATTCGCTGGAAAGCCTCAAGGGCAAGCAGATCGAGGCGCGCGGCTGGGTGCTGGATCGTTCGCGACGTGGCGGACTGAAGGAAGGGCAGGCGCGCTGGATGTTGCCCTTGACCGACCCGGCGATGCTTCAAGCGGTACAGTGATAAAAAATTGTAGACATTTTTTCCGTCGATTGTGAACAGTCTAAGCCTTGTGTGCCGTGGCTCTTGGCCCAAAGTCGTAGGGGCGGGCGCTTGACAGGGGTGACCAGTCAGTCTTGTGGGGACTTTGCGAGGCGCGTA
Source organism: Pseudomonas sp. B1(2018) (assembly GCF_003097365.1). Lineage (NCBI taxonomy): Bacteria > Pseudomonadati > Pseudomonadota > Gammaproteobacteria > Pseudomonadales > Pseudomonadaceae > Pseudomonas > Pseudomonas sp. B1(2018). Next base: position 197,437 of record NZ_PYUK01000006.1, on the reverse strand, counting down.
TCCTCGCTGACCAGTCTGTCCAACAGTAAAAAGCGGAATGCCAAAATGTCTGATCTGAAAACTGCCGCTCTCGAATATCACGCCAATCCTCGTCCAGGGAAGCTGAGTGTCGAGCTCACCAAGGCCACTGCTACCGCTCGCGACCTGTCGCTGGCCTACAGCCCGGGCGTAGCCGAGCCAGTACGCGAGATCGCCCGCGATCCCGAGCTGGCCTACAAGTACACCGGCAAAGGCAACCTGGTTGCAGTCATTTCCGATGGCACCGCGATTCTCGGCCTGGGTAACCTCGGCCCATTGGCTTCCAAGCCAGTGATGGAAGGTAAAGGCGTACTGTTCAAGCGCTTCGCCGGCATCGACGTTTTCGACATCGAAGTCGACTCCGAAAGCCCGCAGGCCTTCATCGACACCGTCAAGCGCATCTCCATCACCTTCGGTGGCATCAACCTGGAAGACATCAAGGCACCCGAGTGCTTTGAAATCGAACGCGCTCTGATCGAGCAGTGCGATATTCCGGTATTCCACGATGACCAGCACGGCACCGCTATCGTGACCGCGGCCGGCATGATCAACGCCCTGGAAATCGCTGGCAAAACCCTGCCGGAAGCCAAGATCGTCTGCCTGGGTGCCGGTGCCGCCGCCATCTCCTGCATGAAGTTGCTGGTGAGCATGGGCGCCAACATCGAAAACATCTACATGGTCGACCGTACCGGCGTGATCCACTCCGGCCGTGACGACCTGAACCAGTACAAGGCTGTGTTCGCTCACGCGACCGACAAGCGCACCCTGGCTGACGCCCTGCAAGGCGCTGACGTGTTCGTAGGCCTGTCCGGCCCGAACCTGCTGAGCCCTGAAGGCCTGCTGTCCATGGCGGCCAACCCGATCGTGTTCGCGTGCTCCAACCCTGATCCGGAAATCTCCCCGGAGCTGGCACACGCCACCCGTAGCGACGTGATCATGGCCACCGGTCGTTCCGACTACCCGAACCAGGTCAACAACGTACTGGGCTTCCCGTTCATCTTCCGTGGTGCCCTGGACGTTCGCGCCAAGCGCATCAACGAAGAGATGAAAGTAGCCGCGGCCAACGCCCTGCGTGAACTGGCCAAGCTGCCAGTGCCTCAGGAAGTGTGCGACGCCTACGGCGGCATCAAGCTGGAATTCGGCCGTGAGTACATCATTCCGAAGCCAATGGATGCCCGTCTGATCACCCTGATCTCCGATGCCGTGGCCAAAGCCGCCATCGAGACCGGCGTGGCGACCCTGCCGTATCCGAAGAACTACCCGCTGAAAAGCGTGGATGATGTGTTCAACGGCTAAGCCGTTGTAGCGCTTCAGCCGATAGCCCTGGCTCATTTGAGTCGGGGCTTTTTATTGCCTGCTGCTTATGTGTTGTCTGTGCAGGCCTCTTCGCGGGCAAGCCCGCTCCCACAGGATTTTGTGTTGTTCGCAGACCTTGTGCACGCCAACGATCCACTGTGGGAGCGGGCTTGCCCGCGAAGGGGGCGGACCAGGCAACATCAAAACCGGCAGGCATAAAAAGCCCCGCTCTTCTTTCGAAGGCGGGGCTTTTCATCATTGCTGCAATCAGAACAAATCGATTGGCGCAGCTTCATCCGCTGGCAACGGACTGCCTGGCGCATTGCCATTACCGAGCTCGTTGCCCGACGGCGGCGTATCTTCGGCCTTGAACAGCTCGAAGTAGGCGCCTGGCGTGCCCGGGCTGGCCGCGCGGCCGCTGACCGGATCGACTCGCAGGCTGAGGAGGCCTTCCGGCTCCGGCTGCGTATGCGGCGGCTTGCCTTTGAGTGCGGCGCCCATGTAGTTCATCCAGATCGGCAGCGCGACGGTGCCGCCGAATTCCTTGCGGCCCAGGCTTTCCGGCTGGTCGAAGCCGGTCCATACGGTGGTCACGTAATCGGCGTTGTAGCCGGAGAACCAGGCGTCCTTGGATTCGTTGGTCGTACCGGTCTTGCCGGCAATGTCAGGGCGGCCAAGGGCCAGTGCGCGGCGACCAGTGCCGAGCTTGATCACGTCCTCAAGCATGCTGTTGAGGATGTACGTGGTGCGCCCGTCAACGATGCGTTCGGCCACGGCGGGTGCTTGTGGCGTCGGCGCAGCAGCGCCAGGGACTTCGCCCGGCGTTGCATTGACCGTGAAGGCTTGAGGGGCGGGTGCGGCAATGCCATCGCTGGCAGCGCCGCCCTGAGGCACGCTGGGCGGGTTGGCGACGAACAGCGTGTCGCCGTTGCGGCTTTCAATCCTGTCGATGATGTACGGGGTGATCTTGTAGCCGCCGTTGGCGAAGGTGCTCCAGCCGGTGGCGATCTCCATTGGCGTCAGGGTCGCGGTGCCCAGCGCCAGGGACAGGTTGGGTGGCAGGTCCTGTTTGTTGAAGCCGAAGCGAGCGATGTAGTCGATGGTCTTGCCAACGCCCATCGCTTGCAGCAAGCGGATCGACACCAGGTTGCGCGACTTGTACAGCGCTTCACGCAGGCGGATCGGGCCGAGGAACGTGTTGGTGTCGTTTTTCGGCCGCCAGACCTTGTCCAGGTACTCGTCGACGAACACGATCGGGGCATCGTTCACCAGGCTGGAGGCGGTGTAGCCGTTATCCAGTGCTGCGGCGTAGACGAACGGTTTGAAGCTCGAACCCGGCTGGCGTTTGGCCTGCAGTGCGCGGTTGTAGTTGCTCTGTTCAAAGGCGAAGCCACCAACCAGGGCGCGAATGGCACCGTTCTGTGGGTCCAGGGACACCAGCGCGCCCTGGGCCAGCGGGATCTGGCTGAACTTCAGCGAGTTGTCCGGCTGACGCTGCACGCGAATCAGGTCACCGACCTGGGCCACGTCCGAAGGCTGCTTCGGGTTGGCGCCCATGCTGTTGGTGTTCAGGAATGGACGGGCCCACTTCATGGTGTCCCAGTTGACGTGTTCCTGGCCGGTGCGGGTCAGCACCTGCAGGCCGCTCTTGTCGACCTGGGTCACGATCGCCGGTTCCAGGCCGCTGATGGTGCGTTGCTTGGTCAGCTCGGTTACCCAGGCTTCACGCGTCTTGCCCGGGAGCCGCGACTCGGGGCCGCGATAGCCGTGGCGCTGATCGTAGGTCATCAGGCCTTCGTGGACTGCGGTGTTGGCCAGTTCCTGGAGGTCGCTCGGCACCGTGGTGGTGACGCGGAAGCCTTCGGTATACGCGTCGCTGCCATAACGCCCGACCATTTCGGCGCGGGCCATTTCGGCGATGTACGGCGCGTTCACTTCCGGAGTCGGTACGTGATAGCTGGCGTTCAGCGGCTCGTTGATCGCGGCGGTGTAGTCGGCCTCGGTGATTTTGCCGAGTTTGTACATGCGCCCCAGGATCCAGTCGCGACGCTCCTTGCTGCGCGCCGGGTTGGCCAGCGGGTTGAAGCGCGACGGCGCCTTGGGCAGGCCGGCAATCATTGCCATCTGCGCCAGGCTGACATCGCGGATCGATTTGCCGTAATAGACCTGCGCCGCCGCTTCGATGCCGTAGGCACGGTTACCCAGATAGATCTTGTTGACGTACAGCTCGAGGATCTCGTCCTTGGTCAGCTGACGTTCGATCTGCAGGGCCAGCAGGATCTCGGTGGTCTTGCGCGAAAAGCTGCGTTCGCTGGTCAGGAAGAAGTTCTTCGCCACCTGCATGGTGATCGTGCTGCCACCGGACTGGATGTGTCCGCTTTTGACCAGTTGGGTCGCGGCACGCATCAGGCTGCTGGGATCGACGCCGTAGTGGTTGGCGAAATTGTCGTCTTCAGCACTTAGTAACGCATTAATGAAATTGGGGGGAATGTCGGCGAAACGGATCGGTGTACGGCGCATTTCGCCGAATTCTGCGATCAACTTGTTATCGCTGCTGTAGACCCGCAAAGGAATCTGCAACTGGATGCTTCTCAGCGCCTCCACGGACGGCAGCCCGGGACTAAGGTAGAGGTACGCCCCGCTCAGACCCAGAAGGAGTCCGCAGAAAACCGCGACGATGGACCAACCGAAAAATTTCAGCAGACGAATCAAGGCTTTTGGATATCCAGGGCAAAAATGAATTGGGCAACAGGGTTCAGGCTAAATGAGAACGACCCGCGCTTGAGCAAATGCGGAAAAAAAACGCTGGGCATTATAAGCATTTTTCTGATCGGGAGCGCGGTTGGCGCTGCTGTCAAGACGGGCGGATTGAACGCAATGGACATTGCAGAGTCCGTAACTCACGGAAAGTCATAGGGAATTGGTAGTGCCAGGACTCTTCAACAAAAAATCCAGTACGCTCCTCGGAATCGATATCAGCTCTACCTCGGTAAAGCTTCTGGAATTGAGCCGTCAGGGCGAACGCTACCGGGTCGAGGCTTATGCGGTCGAGCCGTTGCCGGTCGGCGCGGTGATCGAAAAGAACATCGCTGACCTCGAAGGCGTGGGGCTGGCCCTCGCGCGCGCGCTGACCAGGGCCAGAACCGGCCTCAAGGGTGTGGCCGTGGCTGTGGCAGGCTCGGCGGTGATCACCAAGATCATCGAGATGGATGCCGGCCTTTCTGAAGACGAAATGGAAAGCCAGCTGAAGATCGAGGCGGATCAATACATTCCTTATCCCCTGGATGAAGTCGCGATCGACTTTGAAGTCCAGGGCTCCTCCGCGCGCAACCCGGAGCGCGTCAACGTGCTGCTCGCGGCTTGCCGCAAGGAAAACCTCGAGGTCCGCGAGGCCGCCCTGGCCCTGGCGGGGCTGACCGCTCGCGTAGTCGATGTCGAGGCCTATGCACTGGAGCGCTCCTTCGCGTTGCTGGCCAGTCGGCTTGCGGCTTCCGATGAGTCGTTGACGGTCGCAGTGGTGGATATCGGCGCCACCATGACCACCCTGAGCGTGCTGCACGGCGGGCGGATTATCTACACCCGCGAGCAACTGTTCGGCGGTCGGCAGTTGACCGGGGAAATCCAGCGTCGCTATGGCCTGACGCTGGAGCAGGCGAGTCTGGCGCAAAGGAAGGGCGGCCTGCCGGATGACTATGCCGGTGAGGTCTTGCAGCCCTTTCAACAGGCACTGGTGCAGCAGGTGTCGCGCTCGTTGCAATTCTTCTTTGCCGCCGGCCAGTACAGCGCCGTCGACCATATCCTGCTGGCCGGCGGTACCGCGTCGGTCCCGGGGCTGGACCGTTTTGTCGAGCAGCAATTGGGCACGCCGACCCTGATCGCGAACCCTTTTTCCGCAATGACGCTGGGCAGCAAGGTCAACGGTGCTGCCCTGGCGAGTGATGCCCCGGCGTTGATGATCGCCTGTGGTCTGGCCCTCAGGAGCTTCGACTGATGGCGCGGATCAACCTTTTACCCTGGCGCGAGGAGCGGCGTGAAGCCCGCCGCAAACGTTTTCTGCTGGTCCTGGTGGCCGCTATGGTGGGCACGATGGGTGCGGTGCTGGTTGCCAACCAGGCCATCAGCCGTGCCATCGACCGGCAAATCGCCCGTAACGATTACATCGGCAGGCAAATCGCCGTGGTCGATGAGCGGATCACACAGATCAATGATCTCAAGGAGCGCCGCCAGCAACTGGTCGAGCGCATGCGCATCATCCATGGCCTGCAAGACAACCGCCAAATCAGCGGGCGAATATTTGACCAGTTGGCGCGAGCACTGCCTGACGGCGTGTATTTCACCGACGTGAGAATGGCCGCAAAGACCTTGTCCATCACCGGTGCCGCGCAATCCAATAGCCGTGTTTCAGACTTGATGCGCAACCTCGAAGCATCAGACTGGTTCGATGCGCCGAGCCTGACTGAAGTCAAGGCCGCGGCTGCCGGTCAGGTGGCGCAGGCCAACATCTTCCAGTTGACCGTTCGCCAGACTCAACCCGCAGCACCGGAGGGCGGCAAATGAGGCTGTCCGAATGGTTCGAAGGGTTGCGCAAGATCGACTTCAACGATCTGGACACCGGAAACATGGGGGCCTGGCCACCGGCGATCAAGTGTCTGGTGGCCGGTTTGCTCATGCTTGTGGTGCTGACCTTGGGTTACAACTTTTCCACTCGCGACCTCGAGAGCCAGCTCGATCTGAAGCGTGAGGAAGAGTCGGCGCTCAAGGAACAGTTCGCCGGCAAAGCCCGCATGGCGGCGAATCTCGATCTCTACACCCAGCAGTTGAAAGAGATGGAGAACGCTTTCGGCGTGCTGTTGCGGCAACTGCCTGGTGACACCGAAGTGCCCGGCTTGCTGGAAGACATCACGCGTACAGGTCTGGGCAGTGGCCTGGAGTTCGAAGAGATCAAGCTGCTGCCGGAAGTCGCCCAGCCGTTCTACATCGAGTTGCCGATCCAGATCACGGTCACCGGCGGTTACCACGACCTGGCCACCTTCGTCAGTGGTGTGGCCGGGTTGCCGCGAATCGTCACCTTGCACGATTTCGACCTTGCCCCCGTCAGTCCCCAGGGTGCTCCGAAACTGCGCTTGAGCATCCTCGCCAAGACCTACCGCTACAGCGAAACGGGGCGACATCAATGACCCCGGCGCGTTGTTTTTCGATGGTGCTGTTGCTGTCTGTTCTGTCCGGCTGTGGCGCTGGCGATGACTACAGCGATCTGGACGCCTACCTGAGCGAAATACGCCTGCGCGGCCCGGGCAGTATTGAACCAACGCCGGTATTCCGGTCTTACCCGACATTCATCTACGACGCAGCGAACCTGCGCAGTCCGTTTTCACCACAGCTCAGCACTGATCTGGCGGCCCATCGGCGGGGGTCGCGCAATGTCAAACCCGACCCTGACCGGGTCAGGCAATACCTCGAAGGTTTCAACATCGAGCAGTTTGAAATGGTCGGCACCCTTTCCAATGCAACGGGCTCTTTTGCCCTGTTGCGCGGGGCGGGTGGCGTGCACCGCCTGAAGGTCGGTGATTACCTGGGGCGTAACGACGGACGAATCGTTGCGATCAGTGGTTCGCAAGTCGATGTGGTTGAAATTGTCCCTGATGGTCAGGGTGCGTGGCTGGAGCGTCCCCGGACCATCCCTTTGAAAGAACACTCATAGTGGAACCCGAATAATGAACAGGATTTTCTCCGCCTTCGGCCTTTCGCTATGGATAGCGATGTTGTCGCCGATGGTACAAGCGGCCAATCTCAAGGCGCTGGATGTCGCTGCGCTGCCGGGAGACCGGGTCGAGTTGAGGTTGTCGTTCGATGCACCGCCCCCGTTGCCTCAGGGTTACATGACGGAGTCGCCGGCCCGGATTGCGCTGGATTTGCCGGGTGTCGCCAGTCAACTGGCCAGCAAGACTCGCGATCTCGGCAGTGGAAATGCCCGCAGTGCAACGGTGGTGGAGGCCGGGGACCGTACGCGATTGATCATCAACCTGGCTCAGTCGGCCCCGTACGACTCGCGAATCGAAGGCAACAATTTGCTGGTGGTAGTCGGGCAGGGGGTCAAGCCGTCGACACCCAGGCCGGCGGCTCCGGCAATGCCGGTTCCGGCGCGAGCCGCTACGACGCCGGGCAAGGCCATTCGGGGTGTGGATTTTCAGCGAGGCACACAGGGCGAGGGCAACGTGGTGATCGACTTGTCGGATCCATCGATTGCTCCCGACATACAGCAGCGCGAGGGCAAGATTATTGTCGGGTTTGCCAAAACCCGATTGCCCGAGCCGCTGCGCGTGCGTCTGGATGTGAAGGATTTCGCCACGCCTGTGCAGTTCGTCAATGCCAGCGCAAGCGGCGATCGAGCAATCATCAGCATCGAGCCCGGTGGTGCATTCGACTACTCGACCTATCAGACCGACAGCAAGCTCACGGTCAGCGTTCGCCCGGCGACGGTCGACGACCTGCAAAAGCGCAATGCCGGGCTACAGGCTTACAGCGGCGAGAAGCTTTCGCTGAATTTCCAGGACATCGATGTGCGTTCGGTGCTGCAATTGATCGCCGATTTCACCAACCTCAATCTGGTGGCCAGCGACACGGTGCAGGGTGGCATCACGTTGCGCCTGCAGAACGTGCCGTGGGATCAGGCGCTGGATCTGGTGCTGAAAACCAAGGGGCTGGACAAGCGCAAGGTCGGTAATGTCCTGCTTGTTGCGCCGGCCGATGAAATTGCTGCCCGTGAGCGTCAGGAACTGGAATCACAAAAGCAGATTGCCGATCTGGCGCCGTTGCGCCGGGAACTGTTGCAGGTGAATTACGCCAAGGCGGCGGACATCGCCAAGCTCTTCCAGTCGGTGACCAGTGCCGAAGCGAAACCCGACGAACGGGGGTCGATCACCGTCGACGAGCGCACCAACAACATCATTGCCTACCAGACTCAGGACCGGCTTGATGAGCTGCGCAGGATCGTCACGCAGTTGGATATCCCTGTGCGTCAGGTCATGATCGAGGCGCGGATTGTCGAAGCCAACGTCGACTATGACAAAAGCCTCGGGGTGCGTTGGGGCGGATCGGTACAGAACAGGGGCAACTGGAACACCTCCGGTGTGAGCAATGGGCTCAATGGGTCATCGACCATCGGCACGCCCGGCAGTACCAGCACCAATTCACCGTTCGTCGACATGGGCGTAGCCAACAACACCTCGGGAATCGGCATCGCGTTCATCACCGATAACGTCTTGCTGGACCTGGAGCTGACGGCCATGGAGAAAACCGGCAACGGGGAAATCGTCTCGCAACCCAAGGTGGTCACGTCCGACAAGGAAACCGCCAAGATCCTCAAGGGCACCGAGATTCCCTATCAGGAGGCCAGTTCCAGTGGCGCGACTTCGGTGTCGTTCAAGGAGGCTTCGCTGTCGTTGGAGGTGACGCCGCAGATCACGCCCGACAACCGGATCATCATGGAAGTGAAGGTGACCAAGGACGAGCCGGACTACCTGAACAAGGTCCAGGATGTACCACCCATCAAGAAAAACGAAGTCAACGCCAAGGTCCTGGTCAACGATGGCGAGACCATCGTCATTGGCGGTGTTTTCTCAAATACTCAGAGCAAGGTCGTAGATAAGGTGCCATTTCTTGGCGATGTGCCGTATCTTGGCCGCCTTTTCCGGCGTGATGTGGTTTCGGAGAAAAAATCCGAGCTGTTGGTATTCCTCACTCCGCGTATCATGAATAATCAGGCGATTGCTGTGAGTCATTGATTCTGTGCGAAATTTGATTCTTGTAGGACCGATGGGTGCTGGAAAAAGCACCATCGGCCGGTTGCTGGCCAAAGAGCTGCGCCTGCCATTCAAAGATTCCGATAAGGAAATTGAATTGCGCACGGGCGCCAATATCCCTTGGATCTTCGATAAAGAAGGCGAACCGGGCTTTCGTGATCGCGAGCAGGCAATGATTGCCGAACTGTGCGATTACGACGGTGTGGTGCTGGCGACAGGTGGGGGCGCGGTCATGCGCGAAGCCAATCGTCGGGCACTGCATGCCGGTGGGCGGGTGGTTTATCTGCATGCCTCGGTCGAGCAGCAGGTTGGCCGCACGGCCCGTGACCGCAATCGGCCATTGTTGCGTACCGCCGATCCGGCCAAGACCCTGCGGGACCTGTTGGCGATCCGCGATCCGCTTTACCGGGAAATTGCCGACCTGGTGGTCGAAACCGATGAGCGCCCGCCGCGAATGGTCGTACTCGACATTCTAGAGCGCCTGCAGCAGTTGCCACCCCGTTAAAGCGCCGCGCGAAATGCGCTATCCTCGGCGTCTCGCCATGACCGCTCAAGGTTGTGGCGGATGGCTACCGAACGGCGTCACACCAGCAGACACCGTGGATATTCGTTAACTCAAGGCAGGACGCCTGATTCATCTTCACTGTGGGGACACATGCAGACACTCAAGGTCGATCTAGGCGAGCGCAGCTACCCGATTCATATTGGCGAAGGTTTGTTGGATCAGCCTGAGCTGCTGGCCCCGCACATTCGCGGACGGCAAGTGGCGATCATCTCCAACGAGACTGTTGCACCGCTCTATCTCGAGCGTCTGACCCGCAGCCTGGCGCAGTACTCGGTGATTTCCGTGGTACTGCCCGACGGTGAAGCCTTCAAGACCTGGGAAACCCTGCAACTGATTTTCGACGGTCTGCTGACCGCGCGGCATGATCGCCGTACCACGGTGATCGCCCTCGGTGGCGGTGTGATCGGTGACATGGCCGGCTTTGCCGCCGCCTGCTACCAGCGCGGCGTCGATTTCATCCAGGTCCCGACCACGCTGCTGTCGCAGGTCGACTCCTCGGTGGGCGGCAAGACCGGAATCAACCATCCGCTGGGCAAGAACATGGTCGGCGCCTTCTATCAGCCGAACGTGGTGCTGATCGATACCGCCAGCCTCAATACCCTGCCGGCGCGCGAACTGTCCGCCGGTCTGGCGGAAGTCATCAAGTACGGGCTGATCTGTGATGAGCCGTTCCTGACCTGGCTCGAAGACAACGTCGACCGTCTGCGCAACCTGGACCAGCAAGCCCTGACCTATGCCATCGAGCGCTCCTGCGCGGCCAAGGCCGCGGTGGTCGGTGCCGATGAGAAAGAGACGGGCGTTCGTGCCACGTTGAACCTGGGCCACACGTTTGGCCACGCCATCGAAACCCACATGGGCTATGGTGTCTGGCTACATGGAGAAGCGGTGGCTGCTGGCACTGTGATGGCGCTGGAAATGTCCGCGCGACTGGGCTGGATCAGCGAGCAGGAGCGTGATCGCGGCATTCGTCTGTTCCAGCGAGCAGGGCTGCCGGTCATTCCGCCAGAAGAGATGACAGAAGCCGATTTCCTCGAACATATGTCCATTGATAAAAAAGTGATCGACGGTCGTTTGCGCCTGGTGCTGCTGCGCCACATGGGTGAAGCGGTGGTGACCGACGATTATCCGAAAGAGGTTCTACAGGCCACGCTGGGGGCAGACTACCGCGCCCTGGCTCAGCTTAAAGGTTAATAAGAACACGATGACTAGTTTGCATGCCGACGAGGCTTTCCTCGGCCATTACCAGTTGAGTCACGACCCTTTTGCTCCACGGGTGCCTGGCTTCAAATTTTTCCCGGCCCAGCGCAAACCCGTGCTGGGACAGTTGCATCACCTGGCCCGCTACAGTCAGTTGCTGCTGGTCGTCACCGGTCCCGAGGGCAGCGGCAAGACCCTGTTGCGTCAGGCCCTGGTCGCCAGCACCAACAAGCAGTCGGTACAAAGCGTGGTGGTGTCCGCCCGTGGCGCCGGCGATGCGGCCGGTGTGCTGCGTCAGGTGGCCCAGGCGCTGAATGTCGCCCAGGCGGATGCCGACGCTATCCTCGCCCAGGTGGTGCAGCTTGCGCTCACCGGCCAGGAAGTCTATTTGCTGGTCGATGACGCCGAACAGCTCGATGAGTCCGCCCTTGAGGTTCTGATGGTCCTGGCGGCCGGCGCACCTGAAGGTCGCCCGCATGTGTTCCTGTTCGGTGAAACCTCGCTGATCGCTCAGCTTGAGGCTTTGCATCTCGAGGAGGAGCGATTCCACGTCATCGAACTGCAGCCCTATACCGAGGACGAAACCCGCGAGTATCTGGAGCAGCGGCTCGAGGGCGCTGGCCGCGGCATCGAACTTTTCACCGCGAATCAGATCTCTGATATTCACGAAAGCTCCGAAGGCTGGCCTGGCAGCATCAATCAGGTCGCTCGCGATGCAATGATCGAAGCCATGATCGCCAGCCGCTCTGCGGTCAAGCGTCCAAAAATGGGGTTCAATATGCCGAAGAAACACGTATTGGCGATTTCCGCCGTTGTCGTGGTTGCGGTAGCTGCCGCCTGGATGATGCCGGGTCGCAACAAGGCACCGACCACCGGTGCGCCCGCCAATGAACAGGCGCAACTGCCGCTTGGCCAGGGCCAGCCAACCGCGAATGGCGGTGCTCCGGCCGTGGAATTCGCCGGCAACACGCAGCCGATGCCGTTGCCGTTGGTCGGTAACTCGCAACCGGTCATGCGCGCCCCGCTGGCTGAAGCCGCAGGCGGCATCACCGAAGGCGACGACGGCGTTCCGGTTGAAGGCTCCAGCGCCACACCACCGACGGTGACCACCACCGCGCCGCCTGTGGGCGTTCCTGCCGGCCCTGCGCCGACACCAGTGGCCAAGCCGGCACCTGCGCCGACTCAGGTCGCCACGGCCAAGCCAGCACCTGCCCCAGTGGCCAAGCCTGCTCCAGCGCCAGCCAAGCCAGCCGTTGCTGCGGCGGCCAAGCCAGCCGAGAAACCGGCTCCGGCAGCCAAGGCGGCGGGTGGCACCTGGTACGCCGGTCAGGCACCGGGCAACTACGTGGTGCAAATCCTCGGCACCAGCTCCGAAACTGCCGCACAAAGCTTCGTCAAGGAGCAGGGCGGCGAGTACCGCTATTTCAAGAAAGTCCTCAATGGCAAGCCGCTCTACGTGATCACCTACGGCAACTTCGCCAATCGTGATGCAGCCGTTTCCGCTATCAAGGCCTTGCCAGCGAAGGTTCAGGCTGGTAAACCTTGGCCTCGCACTGTCGCCAGCGTCCAACAGGAACTGGCAACAACTCGCTGAAGATTCGGCGGCCTTACCCAGGCCGCCTCTCCAAGCACCTCAAAATTTCTACAAGTGCGCGCCGCCTTCCGGGCTGCGTGCCTTGTGGTGTCTGCGTCACAGTAGTCTTTGAGTCGTTGCGGTCAAAATTAAAAAAGTTTTGACTAGCACAGCATATCGCTTTAAACCTTTCACAAATGCGACATGGATTTGCGACATTTCGTCGTCAAATTTGTGAGGCCAAGTGTCGGTGTGTACAATGACCTCCCTTTTGTCCCCGCAAAGCTGGCGTACGTTCGGCGCGGATGGCAAGTGGTTGAATTGAAAAGAAATTTGCCTCGTACAGAGGCAGCCTGGTGAGAAAGTGTCTATGAAAGCAGGTCTGTACCAACCAGATGAATTCAAGGATAACTGTGGTTTCGGCCTGATAGCCCATATGCAGGGCGAGCCCAGTCATACCCTTTTGCAAACGGCCATCGAGGCCCTGACCTGCATGACCCACCGCGGTGGGATTAATGCCGACGGCAAGACCGGTGACGGTTGCGGTCTGCTGATTCAAAAGCCGGACGTGTTCCTGCGAGCCATCGCCCAGGAAACCTTCGGCGTCGAAATGCCCAAGCAATATGCGGTGGGCATGGTCTTCTTCAACCAGGACCCGGTCAAAGCCGAAGCCGCTCGCGAGAACATGAACCGCGAGATCCTGGCCGCTGGCCTGCAACTGGTCGGCTGGCGCAAAGTGCCGATCGACACCAGCGTCCTCGGCCGTCTGGCCCTTGAGCGCCTGCCGCAGATCGAGCAAGTGTTCATCGGTGGTGAAGGCCTGAGCGACCAGGACATGGCCGTCAAGCTGTTCACCTCCCGTCGTCGCTCGTCCGTGGCCAACGCCGCCGACACCGACCACTACGTCTGCAGCTTTTCGCACAAGACCATCATTTACAAAGGCCTGATGATGCCGGCGGACTTGACCGCCTTCTATCCGGACCTGAGCGATGAGCGCCTGCAAACGTCGATTTGCGTGTTCCACCAGCGCTTCTCCACCAACACCCTGCCGAAATGGCCGCTGGCTCAACCGTTCCGCTTCCTGGCGCACAACGGCGAGATCAACACCATCACCGGCAACCGCAACTGGGCCGTGGCCCGTCGCACCAAGTTCACCAACGACCTGATGGATCTGGAAGAACTCGGCCCGCTGGTCAACCGCGTGGGTTCCGACTCCTCGAGCATGGACAACATGCTGGAGCTGATGGTCACCGGCGGCATCGACCTGTTCCGTGGCGTGCGGATGATCATTCCGCCAGCGTGGCAGAACGTCGAGACCATGGACCCGGATCTGCGCGCGTTCTACGAATACAACTCGATGCACATGGAACCGTGGGACGGCCCGGCCGGCGTGGTAATGACCGACGGTCGCTACGCGGTGTGCCTGCTCGACCGTAACGGTCTGCGTCCGGCGCGTTGGGTCACCACCAAGAACGGCTTCATCACCCTGGCCTCGGAAATCGGTGTCTGGAACTACCAGCCTGAAGACGTGATCGCCAAGGGCCGCGTAGGCCCGGGCCAGATCTTTGCCGTGGACACCGAGACCGGTCAGATCCTCGACACCGATGCCATCGACAACCGCTTGAAGTCGCGTCATCCGTACAAGCAATGGCTGCGCAAGAATGCCCTGCGCATCCAGGCGACCATGGAAGACAACGACCACGGTTCGGCGTTCTACGACGTCGATCAGCTCAAGCAATACATGAAGATGTACCAGGTCACGTTCGAAGAGCGCGACCAGGTGCTGCGTCCGCTCGGTGAACAGGGCTACGAAGCCGTGGGCTCGATGGGCGACGATACGCCGATGGCCGTGCTGTCCCAGCGCGTGCGCACGCCGTACGACTATTTCCGCCAGCAGTTCGCGCAGGTCACCAACCCGCCGATCGACCCGCTGCGTGAAGCCATCGTCATGTCGCTGGAAATCTGCCTCGGTGCCGAGCGCAACATTTTCCAGGAGTCGCCGGAACACGCCTCGCGCGTGATCCTCAGCTCGCCGGTCATTTCCCCGGCCAAATGGCGCTCGCTGATGAACCTCGATCGTCCGGGCTTCGAGCGCGCGATCATCGATCTGAACTACGACGAAAGCGTCGGCCTCGAAGCGGCCATCCGCAACGTCGCCGATCAGGCTGAAGAAGCCGTGCGCGCCGGTCGTACCCAGGTCGTACTGAGTGACCGTCACATTGCCCCGGGCAAGTTGCCGATCCACGCGTCCCTGGCTACCGGCGCGGTGCACCACCGCCTGACCGAAAAAGGCCTGCGTTGCGACTCCAACATCCTGGTGGAAACCGCAACCGCCCGCGATCCGCATCACTTTGCCGTGTTGATCGGTTTCGGTGCCTCTGCCGTTTATCCGTTCCTGGCTTATGAAGTGCTGGGCGACCTGATCCGTACCGGTGAAGTACTGGGCGACCTCTATGAGGTGTTCAAGAACTACCGTAAAGGCATCACCAAGGGCCTGCTGAAGATCCTGTCGAAGATGGGTATCTCGACCATCACTTCGTACCGTGGTGCGCAGTTGTTCGAGGCCATCGGCCTGTCCGAGGAAGTCTGCAACCTGAGC
This sequence comes from Pseudomonas sp. B1(2018), assembly GCF_003097365.1. Lineage (NCBI taxonomy): Bacteria > Pseudomonadati > Pseudomonadota > Gammaproteobacteria > Pseudomonadales > Pseudomonadaceae > Pseudomonas > Pseudomonas sp. B1(2018). Next base: position 182,387 of record NZ_PYUK01000006.1, on the reverse strand, counting down.
TTCCGTGGCGTGCCAAGCCGCATCAAGGGTGCGCGTTTCGTCGACATCGAAGCCGAGCAGAAAGCCCTGGCGACCGAAGCCTGGAGCCCGCGCAAGCCGATCCAGCAAGGCGGCCTGCTGAAGTTCGTCCACGGTGGCGAATATCACGCGTACAACCCGGACGTGGTCAACACCCTGCAGGCCGCTGTGCAGCAGGGCGACTACAGCAAGTTCAAGGAATACACCTCGCTGGTGGATAACCGCCCGGTGTCGATGATCCGCGACCTGCTGAAAGTCAAAACCCTCGACACTCCGTTGGATATCAGCGAGATCGAACCGCTGGAATCGGTGCTCAAGCGCTTCGACTCCGCCGGTATCTCCCTGGGCGCCCTGTCGCCGGAAGCTCACGAAGCCCTGGCCGAAGCCATGAACCGCCTCGGTGCGCGTTCCAACTCCGGCGAAGGCGGCGAAGACCCGGCACGCTACGGCACCATCAAGAGCTCGAAAATCAAGCAGGTTGCCACCGGCCGCTTCGGTGTAACCCCGGAATACCTGGTCAACGCCGAAGTGCTGCAGATCAAGGTCGCCCAGGGCGCCAAGCCGGGCGAGGGCGGTCAACTGCCGGGCGGTAAAGTGAACGGTCTGATCGCCAAACTGCGTTACGCAGTGCCCGGCGTGACGCTGATTTCGCCACCGCCGCACCACGACATCTACTCGATCGAAGACTTGTCGCAGCTGATTTTCGACCTGAAACAAGTCAACCCGAAGGCGCTGGTTTCGGTGAAGCTGGTAGCGGAAGCCGGCGTCGGCACCATTGCCGCCGGTGTGGCCAAGGCCTACGCGGACTTGATCACCATCTCCGGCTACGACGGCGGCACCGGTGCATCGCCGCTGACCTCGATCAAGTACGCGGGCGCTCCGTGGGAACTCGGCCTGGCCGAAACCCACCAGACTCTGCGCGGCAACGACCTGCGCGGCAAAGTCCGGGTACAGACCGACGGCGGCCTGAAAACCGGCCTCGACGTGATCAAGGCGGCCATCCTCGGCGCTGAAAGCTTTGGCTTCGGCACCGCGCCGATGATCGCCCTGGGCTGCAAATACCTGCGCATCTGCCACCTGAACAACTGCGCCACCGGCGTTGCGACCCAGAACGAGAAGCTGCGCAAGGACCACTACATCGGTACCGTCGACATGGTGGTGAACTTCTTCACCTACGTCGCCGAAGAAACCCGTGAGTGGCTGGCCAAGCTGGGCGTGCGTTCCCTCGAGGAACTGATCGGCCGTACCGATCTGCTGGAGGTCCTCGAAGGCCAGACCGCCAAGCAGCATCACCTGGACCTGACTCCGTTGCTGGGCAGCGACCACGTGCCGGCGGACAAGCCGCAGTTCTGTGGCGTAGACCGCAACCCGCCGTTCGACAAAGGCCTGCTGGCCGAGAAGATGGTCGACATGGCCACCTCGGCGATCAACGACCTGAGCGGCGCTGAATTCGCCCTGGATATCTGCAACTGCGACCGTTCCATCGGTGCACGGATCTCCGGTGAAATTGCGCGCAAGCACGGCAACCAGGGCATGGCCAACGCGCCGATCACCTTCCGCTTCAAGGGCACTGCGGGCCAGAGCTTCGGCGTGTGGAACGCCGGCGGCCTGAACATGTACCTGGAAGGCGATGCCAACGATTACGTCGGCAAGGGCATGACTGGCGGCAAGCTGGTGATCGTTCCGCCGAAGGGCAGCGTCTACCGCACCCAGGACAGTGCCATCATCGGCAACACCTGCCTGTACGGCGCCACGGGCGGCAAGCTGTTCGCCGCCGGCACCGCGGGCGAGCGTTTCGCCGTGCGTAACTCCGGTGCCCACACCGTGGTGGAAGGCACTGGCGATCACTGCTGCGAGTACATGACCGGTGGTTTCGTCTGCGTATTGGGCAAGACCGGTTACAACTTCGGCTCTGGCATGACCGGCGGTTTCGCCTATGTGCTCGACCAGGACAACACCTTCGTTGACCGGGTCAACCACGAACTGGTGGAAATCCAGCGGATCAGCGGCGAGGCGATGGAAGCCTACCGTAGCCACCTGCAACGCGTGCTGAACGAGTACGTCGAGGAAACCGACAGCGAGTGGGGTCGTGAACTCGCCGAGAACCTCGATGATTACGTGCGCCGTTTCTGGCTGGTCAAGCCCAAGGCTGCCAACCTGAAATCGTTGCTTTCCAGCACCCGTGCCAACCCGCAGTGATATGCGCCTGAAGAGTTTGATGAGGTTTTAAAATGGCTGAACGTCTGAATAATGACTTCCAGTTCATCGAGGTCGGGCGCAAGGATCCGAAGAAGAAACTGTTGCGTCAACGCAAGAAAGAGTTCGTGGAAATCTACGAACCCTTCAAACCCCAGCAGTCGGCCGACCAGGCCCACCGCTGCCTGGGTTGCGGTAACCCGTATTGCGAATGGAAGTGCCCGGTGCACAACTTCATTCCCAACTGGCTGAAGCTGGTGGCCGAGGGCAACATCCTCCAGGCCGCCGAGTTGTCGCACCAGACCAACACCCTGCCGGAAGTCTGCGGCCGGGTGTGCCCGCAAGACCGTCTGTGCGAGGGTGCCTGCACCCTCAACGACGGCTTCGGCGCGGTGACCATCGGTTCGGTGGAGAAGTACATCACCGACACCGCGTTCGCCATGGGCTGGCGCCCGGACATGTCCAAGGTCAAGCCGACCGGCAAACGTGTCGCGATCATCGGTGCCGGGCCTGCGGGCCTGGGTTGCGCCGACGTGCTGGTGCGCGGCGGCGTGACCCCGGTGGTGTTCGACAAGAACCCGGAAATCGGTGGCCTGCTGACCTTCGGCATCCCCGAGTTCAAGCTGGAAAAGACCGTGCTCAGCAATCGTCGCGAAGTCTTCACCGGCATGGGCATCGAGTTCCGCCTCAACACTGAGGTGGGCAAGGACGTGACCATGGAGCAACTGCTCGAAGAATACGATGCGGTGTTCATGGGCATGGGCACCTACACCTACATGAAGGGCGGTTTTGCCGGCGAGGACCTGCCGGGCGTGTACGACGCGCTGGACTTCCTGATCGCCAACGTCAACCGCAACCTGGGCTTTGAAAAGTCGCCGGAAGATTTCGTCGACATGAAAGGCAAGAAGGTCGTGGTCCTGGGCGGTGGCGACACGGCGATGGACTGCAACCGTACGTCGATCCGCCAGGGCGCCAAGTCGGTGACCTGCGCCTATCGTCGTGACGAAGCGAACATGCCGGGCTCGCGCAAAGAGGTGAAGAACGCCAAGGAAGAAGGCGTGAAATTCCTCTACAACCGCCAGCCGATCGCCATTGTCGGCGAAGACAAGGTCGAAGGCGTGAAGGTGGTCGAGACCCGTCTCGGCGAGCCGGACGCCCGTGGCCGTCGCAGCCCCGAGCCGATCCCGGGTTCCGAAGAGATCATCCCGGCCGACGCCGTGGTCATCGCGTTCGGTTTCCGTCCAAGCCCGGCGCCGTGGTTCGAGCAGTTCGAGATCCAGACCGACAGCCAGGGCCGCGTTGTGGCACCGGAACAAGGCCAGTACAAGCACCAGACCAGCAACCCGAAAATCTTCGCCGGTGGCGACATGGTGCGCGGTTCGGACCTGGTGGTGACGGCGATCTTCGAAGGCCGTAATGCGGCTGAAGGGATCCTGGATTACCTGGGCGTCTAACCCCCCAACCCAGAGCCAAATGCAGTACCCCCTGTGGGAGCGAGCTTGCTCGCGATAGCGGTGGATCAGTCGACAGAAATGTTGAATGTGATGCCGCCATCGCGAGCAAGCTCGCTCCCACAGTTGTTTCGCGGTGTTGCTAAACTCTGTATTTCATTGCGACAAATTGACCCGATAGACAAAAGCCTCCGCTCTTGCCGTGCCTTTTGCGTCCGGCTCTGAGAAAATGCCCTCACTTTTTTTCCGGATGCCGACATGACTGCCCTGAAGAACGACCGTTTCCTGCGCGCCCTGCTCAAGCAACCCGTAGACGTCACTCCCGTGTGGATGATGCGTCAGGCCGGTCGCTACCTGCCTGAATACCGCGCCAGCCGCGCCAAGGCCGGCGATTTCATGAGCCTGTGCATGAACCCGGCGTTCGCTTGCGAAGTCACGATGCAACCGCTCGACCGTTATCCACAACTGGACGCGGCGATCCTCTTTTCCGACATCCTGACCATCCCCGATGCCATGGGCCAGGGCCTGTACTTCGAAACCGGCGAAGGCCCGCGCTTCAAGAAAGTCGTCAGCACCCTGGCCGACATCGAAGCCCTGCCGATTCCCGACCCGCAGAAAGACCTGGGCTACGTGATGGACGCGGTCAGCACCATCCGCCGCGAACTGAACGGCCGTGTGCCGTTGATCGGCTTCTCCGGCAGCCCATGGACCCTGGCGACCTACATGGTCGAAGGCGGCTCGTCGAAAGACTTCCGCAAGACCAAGGCCATGCTCTACGACAACCCGCAAGCCATGCACCTGTTGCTGGACAAGCTTGCGCAGTCGGTCACCAGCTACCTCAACGGCCAGATCATGGCCGGTGCGCAAGCGGTGCAGATCTTCGACACCTGGGGCGGCAACCTGTCGGCAGCGGCGTACCAGGAGTTCTCCCTGGCCTACATGCGCAAAATCGTCAGCGGCCTGATCCGCGAGCACGAAGGCCGCAAGGTGCCGGTCATCCTGTTCACCAAAAACGGCGGCCTGTGGCTGGAAAGCATCGCCGATGCCGGTGCTGATGCATTGGGCCTGGACTGGACCTGCGACATCGGCAACGCCCGTGCCCGTGTGGGCGACAAGGTCGCGCTGCAAGGCAACATGGACCCGACCGTGCTCTACGCCAAGCCGGAAGCCATTCGCGCTGAAGTCGGGCGCATTCTCGCCAGCTACGGCAAAGGCAGCGGTCACGTGTTCAACCTCGGTCATGGCATTACGCCGGAGGTCGATCCGGAACACGCCGGTGCATTCCTGCGCGCCGTGCATGAATTGTCGGCGCAGTATCACGAATAACGGCCAGCGCCGTTTTCCAGAAGCCTGTCCCGCCTCGTGCCGGACAGGTTTTTTTATGGTTGTTCACGCCATGCCGGGGAACACCGATAACTGTTTGGTGGTACACGTGTTCCCCTGTAGGAGCTGCCGAAGGCTGCGATCTTTTGATCTTGATTTTGCGATCTGGAGATAGCTGAAGATCAAAAGATCGCAGCCTTCGGCAGCTCCTACAGATATTTCGTTATCTGTGTTCCTCCCGGGATTCCGTGAAGAACCTTTTTTATGCCCTGCAGAAATACTCTCCGGATGTAGCGTTTCTGTCGGCAGGGTATTTTCTTTCCTGAGTGAAATTCGAATGAGCAGACCATTCCTGCCCGGCTCGATGATTACTCCTACATAGAGTTCCTCGTCATCCCCGTAAGGTTCCAGACCCCTGTTCAGCACAACGCTGAACGGTAACGAAGCAAACATCGCCGCCTGCAAGGCGCCTTGTTTTCGATAAGCAGTCTGGAACACATCATGAAAATTACATTTGATAAAAGAAGTGCATTAACGGCCTGCACCTCTTCGATGATCCTGTTATCGGCAATGCTGGCCTCTCAAACCGTTTCTGCCCATGGCTATCTGGATGTGCCGCCGTCACGCGCACTGGCCTGCCAGAAAGGTTTGAACACCAATTGTGGCGGCGCGCAGTACGAGCCGCAGAGCGTCGGTGAAACCTTCAAGGGCTTTCCGGCAGGTGTCGGCGGTGCCCCCTTGCAGGGGCCGGTCGATGGCAAGATCGCCAGCGGCGGTCACGCGCTGTTCTCCGCACTGGACGCACAGTCCGCCACCCGCTGGCACCTGACGGAAATCAAGGATCGCAACATCGATTTCCAATGGCGTTACACCGCCGTCCACCCGGCCACCAAGCACGAGTATTTCATCTCCAGCGACGGTTGGAACCCGAACGAGTCGCTCAAGCGCGCCACCTTCGAAAGCACGCCGTTCTGCACCATCGATGGCGGCAACCAGTTGCCTGTGTCGGGTGCCAGGCACAGCTGCACCCTCCCGTCTGACAAATCCGGCCACCACGTCATCCTGGCCATCTGGACCGTCGGTGACACCGACGCCGCGTTTTACAACGTCGCAGACGTGAACATCCTTGCCGAACCCGACTTGCCGGGCGGCTGGTCGCCGGTAGGCAGCATTGCATCATCGACCCCGTTGCTGGTGGGTGACAAGGTCAAGGCCCGCGCGTTTACCGCCAAGGGCGAGAGTGCGCAATACAGCGTGGAAATCAGCATCGATGACGCTGAAGAAGGCACACCGCAAAACTGGTCGTACAAGCTGGCGGAAAAAATCAACCAGACCCACACCCTGGTTCGCGCCGGTATCCGTGACGAGAGCGGCAATGTTGCCCCGGTCAAAGGCACCAATCGCCTCTACGTGCAAAAAGAAAGCGGCGTAGTCCGCTATGAAGTGCAGTTGGCCATGAAGGAAGACGCCGCTGCGCACATGGCGGTGACCTCTCAGCAAGCCGAATACGTTCTGGATAAAGGCCGGGCCAAAGTCGAATTCAGCATGACTGCGAACCGCGCGATGGACGTCGAAGCGACCTTGTTCGATCAGAACAACAAACCGGTCGGCACCACATCGGCACAAGTGGCCACCGGCTCCACCTCGTTGTCCCTGGATGTGCGTAGCAATCCTGGTGCGCACACGCTGACCCTGGTCGGCACCACCCTGGATGGCCGCACCACCCGTCAGGACACCAAGACCACCCAACTGACCGGTGAAGGCGCGGTCATCGAATACGACTTCGTATTCCCTGAAGGCCTCAGCGACTACACCGCCGGCACCAAGGTGCTGCAACCGAAGACCGACGAAGTCTTCGAGTGCAAGCCGTTCCCTGCGTCGGGTTATTGCAAGCAGTACACCCCTACCGCCAACGGCTTCGAGCCAGGTGTCGGTGCTCACTCGCACATGGCGTGGGACAAGTTGTAAGTCCCCGCAACTGGCTTCAGGCGACCTCAAAAAAGGTCGCCTGAAGCCAGGCACTTCTGCTGAGTACCGAGTTGAAAATGAAGGTTTCGAATTTTTCCGGACAACGCTTTCGGGCATGCCTGAGCAGCATTTGTTGGCTCGCGTTGCCAGTGGGCGCTGCGGTGTTTCTGGCGTGGCAGGAACGGGCGTTTCGCGAGCACCTGGCTTCACCGTCACCCGACATCGCAACGCTGGAGACGGTGCCTGTACGTGAACCGCTCGAAACAACATCGATTGCCATGGTGTTCGGCCTGACGACGGAGGCCACACCGCGGCCCAGCGCCGAACCGCTGACCCTGCAAGCGAGCTTTGTCAGCAGCGGACTATCCAAGGCACTGCTGGCCAATACTCAAGGCTCCCGTCTCTATCAGGTGGGCGAGCGTTTGCCCGGCGGCAGTGTCCTGCGTCGTGTCGAGCCCCACCAGGTTGTGCTGTGGAACAAGGGCCGGGAAGAGCTGCTAACGCTCGTCCCCTCTGGCGCACGGTTCCTGACGGGACTCGAATCATCCGTCGATGCTCAACCGGTCACCACCACGCATTTTTTACGCCCGCTCTCCGGGCAGCCAGAGTGATGAATTTCATGAACAGCTTCGTCGGCGCGCATTGGTTGCGTTCCATGCTTTTGCTTTCCGTTCTGGCGGCTGCAGCCTTCCCGGACACGCTTCGAGGCGCCGAAGAAAAATGGCAACTGGCGATGAACAACGCAGAGCTGCGCGACATCGTCGAAGAGATCTCCAGCATTCTCGGGACCACGGTAGTCCTGGACCCCAAGGTCTCCGGTCGTATCACCGTCATGTCCCGGCAGGCCCTCGATCGTGAAGGGGTGCGCCGGTTGTTCTATTCAGTGCTCGACGCCCACAATTTTACGGTGATCGATGAGGGCGACCGGATTCTCATCACCCCGGTTGCCGAGGCCAGGACCCGGGCCGGTCAGGGCACGGTAAAAACCACCACGGCGTCGCAGTTCGTGACTGAAGTCATCGGGTTGAACACCGGTAGCGCCACCGATATCGCCGGGCTGGTGCGGCCGTTGGTTTCTGCCAACGGTTATGTCGGCCCCTCGGTGTCGGCCAACGCGTTGGTGCTGACCGATACGGCCGCCAATGTGAAGCGCATCGCCCGGGTGATCCGTGAACTGGACTCGGGGCAGAACAACCTGCACGCGGTGCTTCAGCTCCAGCATGCCCAGGCGGGCGATGTTGTGCCGGTGATCGAGGCTTCCATGGGCAAACGCAATGCCGAGTCGGCGATACAGGTACTGGCAGACACCCGGACCAATCGCCTGATTTTCATTGGCCCGCCGGTCGTTCGCCAGCGTTTGATCGAACTGGCCCGTGGGCTCGATACGCCGGCCACCACGACCCTCGACAACGCCCGGGTGATTCGCCTGCGTCACAGCGATGCCAAGCAGTTGGCCGAGATTCTGGAATCGATGGGGCAGGGCAGAAAACAGGCGTCCGCCACCGGCAACGCCAAGGACATGTCGGGCGGCGCAGCCTTCATGATCAAGGCCGACGAAAGCCAGAACGCGCTGGTGCTGATTGCCGAGCCGGCACAGGTGCGGACCATCGAAAGCATCGTGCGCCAGCTGGACCAGCCGCGGGCCCAGGTGTTGATCCATGCCGCCATCGTCGAAATCTCCGGCGACATCGCTGAGGCCGTCGGTGTGCAGTGGAACCTCAACACCGGCGACGCCAAGGGCTTCATCAACTTTCCCGGTACCGACATTCCGATTGTCGGCGGGCTGAGGTTCGACGAGAAACGATCGGCGCCGGAAGGGGCGATCCTGCAACTGGGCAGCGACCGCTTCGGTGCGCTGATTTCGGCCTTGGCCAGCAACACCCACAGCAACCTGCTGTCCACCCCGAGCCTGTTGACCCTGGACAATCAGGAAGCGGAAATCATCGTCGGCCAGAACGTGCCGTTCAAGACCGGCTCCTACGCCACCAACAGCAACGGCGCGGAGAATCCGTTCACCACCGTCGAGCGCAAGGACGTCGGCATCAGCCTGAAGATCAAGCCTTACATCAACGAAGGCTCGACGTTGCGCCTGGAGGTCGAGCAGGAGGTGTCGGACATCGCCCCCTCGGTGTCGGGCATCGACTCCTCGGACCTGATCACCAACAAGCGCGCGCTCAAAAGCACCATCCTCGCCGACGATGGCGAAATCATCGTGATCGGCGGCCTGATCCGCGACAGCGTGCGCACCCAGAAAAGCGGCGTGCCGCTGCTGCGTGACATTCCCTACCTCGGCGCGTTGTTCCGCTGGAGCCGCGACACCCAGACCAAAAGCAATCTGATGGTGTTCTTGCGCCCGACCATCGTGCGCAGCAAGGAGGACCTGTCCCAGGTCAGCCAGCAGCGTTACAACGCGCTGCGTGACCTGAGCAAGTCAGGAGCGGGGGAAAACAACTCGTTGTTGCTGCCATCCGAGGCACGCGGGTTGTTTGAACCGGCCAGCGACGCGCCAGTGTTCGACTTGCGCGGCAAGGCGCAGTAATCCATGGGCGAATTCAGTGAGCAGTTGCCCTTCGGCTTCGCCCGGCGTTTTGGTGTGTTGCTGGAGCGTGACGGCGACGCTCTGCGCCTTGCCCTGCGCAGCGATGCACCGCTCAGCGCACTGTCAGAGGCACGCCGGGTGTGCGGGTCGACGCTGCCGTTCGTCATCGTCGACGCCGAAGAATACGCCTCACGCCTGGCGGCAGCCTATCGCGAGGGACAAAGCGCGATGGAGCAGGTAGCCCAAGGGCTGGACGAAGAACTGGACTTGCTCAGCCTGGTCGATCAGGTGCCGCAGACCGCCGACCTGCTGGAGCAACAGGGCGATGCGCCGATCATTCGCCTGATCAACGCACTGCTCGGTGAGGCCGTGCGCGAGCACGCCTCGGACGTGCACCTGGAAACCTTCGAGCAGTACCTGTCGGTGCGCATGCGGGTGGATGGCCAACTGCGTGAAATGCTCAGGCCCAAACGCGAACTGGCGACGCTGCTGGTGTCGCGGATCAAGGTCATGGCGCGCCTGGACATCGCGGAAAAACGCGTGCCCCAGGATGGGCGAATGGCCTTGCGTCTGGCCGGGCATGAAGTCGATGTGCGGGTCTCGACGCTGCCTTCGGCCCACGGTGAGCGGGTGGTGCTGCGCCTGCTCGACAAGCAGGCCGGGCGCCTGGACCTGCATCGGCTGGGCATGCCGGACGATACCCTCGCGGCCCTGCGCCAGTTATTGGGCAAACCCCACGGCATCCTGCTGGTGACCGGGCCGACCGGCTCCGGCAAGACCACCAGCCTGTACGCCGCGTTGAGCAGCCTGAATGACCAGACCCGCAACATCCTCACGGTCGAAGACCCGATCGAGTATCACCTGCCGGGTGTGGGCCAGATGCCGGTCAACCCGAAAGTCGACATGACCTTTGCCCGCGGCCTGCGGGCGATTCTGCGCCAGGACCCGGACGTGGTGATGGTCGGCGAAATCCGCGACCGCGAAACCGCCGAGATCGCCGTGCAAGCGTCTTTGACCGGGCATTTGGTGCTGTCGACCTTGCACACCAACAGTGCGGTCGGCGCCGTCACGCGGCTGGTCGACATGGGTGTCGATGCCTACCTGTTGGCGTCCTCGCTGGTGGGCATTCTGGCCCAGCGGCTGCTGCGCACCCTGTGCCCCCATTGCAAGGTTTCGTACACCGCCGACGCGGCGGCCTGTGAACGCCTGGGGCTCGACACGGCCACGTCGCACACCTTGTGCAAAGCCTCGGGCTGCGCGCAGTGCCAGCACGGCTATCGCGGGCGCATCGGCATCTACGAACTGATCAGCGTGACGCCCGCCGTCTCGGTGCTGATCCATCAGGGCGCCAGTGAGCAAATCCTCGTCGACGCAACGCGCAAGGTCTCGCGCAGCCTGTTCCAGGACGGGCGTCAGCGGGTGCTGGAAGGCTTGACCAGCCTCGATGAGTTGTTGCGCGTGACCCAGGAGCACTGACGGATGCCGACCTTCGACTACCGCGCCCTTGATGCCCAAGGCCGATCCTGCAAGGGACGCCTGGAGGCCGATGGACCCCGTCATGCGCGACAGCTGTTGCGCGAGCGTGGCGTGTGGCCGCGTGTGTTGATCGAGGTCCGGGTCGGCAGCGATACAGGCAGGCAAACTCGCGGCGCAGGCCTGAGCGCGGCTGATCTGGCGTTGTTGACCTTGCAGCTGGCAACGCTGGTTCAGGCCGGGCTGCCTCTGGAAGAAGCACTCGAGGCGGTGGCGAAACAGAGCTCGAAGCGCAAGGTCGCAGGCCTGCTATCGGCGGTCAGGAGCCGGGTGATGGAAGGCCACGCCCTGGCCTCGGCCCTGGGACAGTTTCCCAGGGCCTTCCCCGAGTTGTTCCGCGCCACCGTGGCCGCCGGCGAGCGCTCGGGGCATCTGGGCCATGTGCTGGAGCAACTGGCGGCCTACACGCAGGCCCGCCAGGCCTCGCGGCAAAAAATCCAGATGGCCCTGGTGTACCCCTTGATCCTGATGTTGGCCAGCGCGGCAATCGTCGGTTTTCTGCTCGGCTACGTGGTGCCGGATGTGGTGAAGATCTTCGTCGACAGCGGCCAGCCGTTGCCCTGGCTGACCCAGGCACTGATCGGCGTGAGCAATGGCCTGCGCAACCATTTCCTGTTGTTGATTGGCGTACTGGTGACGCTGTTCGGCCTGTGGCGCTGGAGCTGGCAGCCGCCGCAGTGGCGTCTGCGCTGGCATCGTTGGCTGCTGAGTGCGCCCGTCATCGGTGAAGTACTGCGGGCCATGGAAGCCGCGCGGTTTGCCAGCACCCTGGCGATCCTCGGCAAAAGTGCCGTGCCCTTGGTGGACGCATTGGAGATTGCCGCCGCGGTCATCGGCAACCTGAGCATTCGCGCGCGGATGGTCGATGTCGCCCGTTCCGTGCGCGAAGGCGGAACGCTCACCCGTGGCCTGGAACTGAGCGGCGACATCCCGCCGATGATGCTGCACATGATTGCCAGCGGTGAACGTGCCGGCGAACTCGACCGCATGCTGGCCCGGGCCGCCGAACAACAGGAAAGCAGCCTCGCCGCGCGCATTGCGCTGGTGGTGAGCCTGTTCGAGCCGGCCATGCTGGTGCTGATGGGCGGCGTTGTGCTGCTGATCGTCATGGCCATCCTGCTCCCGATTCTCAGCCTCAACCAATTGGTGAATTGATCCATGCAACCTGCCCGCAAAAGCCTTTCCCGCGTGCAACGCGGTTTTACCCTGATCGAAATCATGGTGGTGGTAGTCATCATCGGCGTGCTGGGGGCCATTGTGGTGCCGCAGTTCATGAGCCGCCCCGACCAAGCCAAGGTCACCGCCGCCAGAATCGATATCCAGGCCATCGCCACCGCCCTGGAAATGTATCGCCTCGACAACGCCCATTACCCCTCGACCCAGCAAGGCCTGGAAGCCTTGGTCAAACGTCCCTCGGGCCTGCCCGCACCGCGCGGCTGGAACCCTCAGGGCTACCTCAAGAGCATGCCGGTCGACCCGTGGAACACGCCTTATCAGTACCTCAATCCGGGTGTGAGATCGACGGATGGCACGTACGACCTGTATTCCCTGGGGGCCGATGGCGTAGCCGGCGGTGAAGGGTTTGCAGCGGAAATCGGCAATTGGGGTCATTGAGCCGTGGGCTACCGTTGCCGGGGATTTACGTTGTTGGAGTTGATGATCGTGATTGTCATGGTCGGCTTTTTGCTGGGTATGGTGAGCCTTGCCGGCGGGGGCAATCCCGCGCGCGAGGTCAGGCAGGAGGCTGAGGCGATGGTGCAGGCGATCCATCAATTGCGCGAGCGAGCGGTATTCGAGGGGCAGGACTATGGCTTGCGGCTGAGTACCGATGGCCACCGGCCGATGCGCCAGGGTGTTCACGGATGGGAATCGGTGGCGGAGCTTACTGATTGGCCCCTGAGCGTGCGGGTGCATTTTCGGCAAGACGGCTATGCGGTAGACCTGGACGCTGATGAAGGACCGCCGCAGTTGTTGATATTCAGCAACGATGAGACCAGCGTCTTCACCCTGACATTCGAGTCCGGCAACCGGACCTGGCTGAGTCTGTCCGGCGATGGCCTTGGCGAGGTGGCGATCGATGGCTAGCTCGCGATCCCGATCCGCCATTGGCGGTTTCACACTGCTGGAAATCATGGTGGCCCTGGCGGTCTTCGCGACACTGGCGGCTGCCGTGCTGTCGGCCAGTCAATACGTGGTCAAACAGCGTGGCGCCGTTGAGGCGCGACTGTTCGCGGCGTGGCTGGCGGACAACCGGTTGAACGAATTGCGCCTGCAACCCGGGTTGGCGGTTGGGCAGCAACAACAGGTGGTGTCCATGGATCAGCGTGACTGGGTGTTGCAGCAACACATCAGCGCCACCGGTGATCCGCGTTTGCTTCAGGTCGACATTCAAGTCAGCCCCGCAAACAGTACGCACGCCTTGCATCGTGCCAGCGGCTGGATACTCGCGGTTGATGAATAAGCAGCGCGGATTCACCTTGTTGGAGCTGGTCATCGCCCTGGCGATCTTCGCCGTGCTGGGGCTGGCCAGTTGGGGCTTGTTCGATCGTGTGGTGAGGGTGCAACAGGGCGTGACGACTCACGAGCGAGAACTCAGGAGCCTGCAGCGCGCGGTGGCGGTGATCGAGCGGGATCTGCTGCATGTCACTGCGCAGCCGATAGTGCTCGCACCGGCGCTTTTGCAGTTCCAGCGCAGTCACTGGCGCAATCCTCTGGACCAGCCGCGCAGTGAACTTCAGACGCTGAGCTATCGACTCGACGACGGCGTGCTGTGGCGCGAAAGCCAGGGCGAAGGCACAGAACTCGTGCAGCGGCAAAAACTGCTGGATGACGTTCGGGAGTTGAACTGGCGTCTGTTCGACAGCCAGTCCGGCTGGGTCGCTCTTGGGCCGTCCGGGCAGGACGCGAAGGCGCCGCTGGCGCTGGAGGTGCAAGTCTCGGTTGGTCGCTTCGAATCGATTCGTCGGGTGTTGCCGATGCCGGGTGCATTGCCATGAACGGGCATCAACGCGGCGTGGCGTTGATCAGTGTTTTGCTGGTCCTGAGCCTGGCCCTGCTGATCACCGGTGGCTTGTTGCGCAGCCATCACTTGTCGCTGCAAAGCAGCGGGCAGCAGTTGCAGCAGATACACCTGCGCCAACTCGCATCGGGCGGGGAAAGCTGGGCGTTGCTGCTGATGCGCGACGCGCTACAGGACAGGGAAAAACCCGTCGAGCGGATTCAGGGCTGGAGGGCCATGGCGCCGGGTTTCGAGGTTGAGGATGCGCAGATCCGCATCGATATCGATGACCTCGCCGGGCGCTTCAATCTCAACGCTTTGTTACGCCAGGGCCAGGTGGATCAGGTCACCCTCAACCGTTGGGCGCGCCTGCTCGAGCTGCTCGAGCTTCCTCCTGTGCAACTGAACCAGGTCGGGCCGCTGCGGGAACTGAGCCAGTTGCGCTTGCTTCCCGGCATTGATGCTCGCCTGCTGCAACGACTGGAGCCCTGGGTGGCACTGCTGCCCACCGACGTCACCCTGAACATCAACACCGCACCAGCGCTGGTGTTGAGAACGCTCGGCGAGGTGGACGCCTCGACCGCCGATGCGCTGGCGCTTCAGGCCGCCACAACGCCCTGGGCGAGTGTCCAGGCGTTTACGCAGGACCCCTTGCTCTCCGGGCAGGGCTTGAGCAGCCACGGCCTTGGCACCCATAGCCGCTGGTATCGGATCGGCGTGCAGGTGACCCGGGACGGGCGCCAATTGCATCTGGCCACGGATGTCGGGTACGACCCCAAGACTCAACAGCTGACGGTGCTGCAACGACGTTTTCTTCCCATCAGTAGCCACGAGAGACCGCGATGAACACTTGGCTTTACCTGACCGCCGAGGGCCGGGATGCGCCATCCGCACTCTGGCCCTGCATGCTGTGGTCCCCCACCGGCCAACGCCAGCCGATGCCACTGAGTCAGGCGGCCTCGGCATTGCGGGGAAAATCGGTCGATGTGCTGCTGCCCATGGAAATGTGCAGTTGGGTACGCAGCGAGCCATGGCCGGCGCGACGAAAACCCGAGGCCCAGGCCATAGCCTTCGCCGTGGAAGATCAACTGAGCGAGGCGCTGGACGTTGTGCATTTGGGTGTTGGCGCTCGTGATCGCGACGGCTGCTACCCGGCCATGGTCATCGGCCGGGAACGCTTGGCCGCCGTGCTCGCCCTGCTGCGCGAGGCGGGTATCGCGGTGCGTGGGGTGTTCGTCGATGCCGATGTGTTGTCCGGCGCTCAACCGTGCGGTGCGTGGTGGTTCGGTCGCTGGCTGTTGGGTGCAGGCCTCTCGGCACGCATGGCGTTGTCGCAAGACCATCTGGCGCAGCTCACCCCTTTATTGCCCAAAGACATGCAATGGCTGGACGAACGAGAGGACCCCGCAGTCATCGACCAATGCCTGACCCACCGCCCGGTCCGGGCCATCAACCTGTTGCAAGGCGCATTCGCCCCGCGCGGCAAGCGTCTGCCCTGGCGTGCCGGCGGGTGGGTGATGGTGATGCTGGCGCTGTTGATCTGGGGGGCCAGCGAGACGCGGATTCGCTTCATCGACGGCGAAGCCCGCCGCCTCGCCAGCCAAAATGAACGGCGATTCAAGACGCTTTACCCGGAACAAGGGCGCATCGTTGACATGGCAGCGCAGCTCAAGGCCCTGCAAAACCAGCCTGTCGAATCGCAAGACACCCGCATTGCGGGGCTGGTCCGATTGATTGAGCAGGTGATCGGCGCTAGCCCGGTCGAGGTCCGGCGCATCGAATTCAGGGCCGGGGAAGGCTGGAAAATCCAGCTGACCGCCAGCGGCTTTGCCGAGCTGGAGCAATTGCGTGAGCGCGGACGCCAACAAGGCATGCCCATCCGGCTCGATAGTGCGAACAAAGCCGCAGACCGGGTGCACGCCACCCTCACCGTGGAGGACGAGGCATGATCCAGGCATGGCGGCGCCTTTCTGTGCGCGAACAAGGGCTGTTGCAGGTGTTGGGGGCTTTTTTGTTGGCGGTCGTGGTTTTCAGCCTGATCTGGCAACCGAACCGGCAGCGCCTGGAAACTGTCGAGCGACAGTATCAACAGCAGGCGAGTCTGGCCGCGCAACTGCAGCGGGCGTCACCGCGCAACCATGTCCCCGCCGACACCGGTCAACCGCTATCGCTGCGCATCAGTGAGAGCGCAGCGGCAGCGGGGCTGGAAATCCGTCAGATGGAGAGCGACAGCGACCTGCTGCGCCTGACCCTCAATGGCAACGCGCAGCCGTTGATACAGTGGCTCGATGCTATGGAGCGCAACGGTGTCGCGTTGCAGTCGCTGACCCTGGAAAAACGTGACGATGTTTTGGAGGCGCAGTTGGTGCTCAGGTAGCCGAGGTGTGTTGTGGCAACAGCGGCAACTTCGCCAGCTTCAACGCGATCAGCAGCGCAATCACCAGCAGTGTGCCGATGAACAGCCCGATCCCGTTCCAGCCACCCAGATGCCAGAACACGCCACCCGCCGTGCCGGCAATGCTCGACCCGGCGTAATAGCTGAACAGGTAGAGCGACGACGCCTGGCCCTTGGCCTTGGTGGCTCGGCGGCCGATCCAGCTGCTGGCCACCGAGTGGGCACCGAAGAAACCGAAGGTGAACACCAGCATGCCGATGATCACCAGCGGCAGCGGTGTGAACATCGTCAGCGCCAGGCCGGCGATCATCAGCGCAATGGTGCTCCAGAGCATTTTGCGTCGACCGAGCTTGTCGGCCAGGGCACCGATTTTCGCCGAGCTGTAGATACCCGACAGGTACACCACCGAAAGCATCCCGACGAACGCCTGTTCCATGTGATACGGCTCGGCCAGCAGGCGATAGCCGATGTAGTTGAACAGCGTGACGAACGCCCCCATCAGCACAAAGGCTTCGAGGAACAGCAGCGGCAAGCCGGCGTCGCGAAAGTGCATGGTGAAGCCGTCGAGCAAGCTGCGCGGGTGCAGCGAGCGCGAACGGAAGTTGCGTGATTCGGGGAGGATTTTCCAGAACACCGCCGCCGCAATCAGGGCCAGGCCACCGATCACCAGCATTGCCGTGTGCCAACTGACGAAGTCGATCAGTACCCCGGTGATCAAGCGCCCGCTCATCCCGCCAATCGCGTTGCCGCCGATATACAGGCCCATCGCCAGGCCGATGTGCTGCGGATGGATCTCTTCGCTCAGATAGGTCATGGCGACCGCCGCCAGCCCGCTCAAAGACAGGCCCACCAGCGCCCGCATCGCCAGCACCGCGTGCCAGCTCGGCAGCATCGCGCTGGCAAGGGTGCACAGGGCGGCGGCGAACAGCGCGGCAACCATCACCGGTTTGCGCCCGACGCGGTCGGAGATGGGGCCGGTGATCAGCAGGCCGAAAGCGAGCATGCCGGTGGCGACAGAGAGGATCAGGCTGCTTTGCGCCGCGTTGATGGAGTATTCGTGGGACAGCAGCGGCATCATCGGTTGCACGCAATACAGCAGGGCGAAGGTCGCGAAGCCGCCGCAGAACAGTGCCAGCACCGTGCGCATGAACGCTGGCGTGCCTTTTTCGATGTAGATCTCCGCCAGCTCAACGGCGATATCGTCCTTTGCGGCGGGAGGAACTTCATGGGCGAGTGGGGCGACAGCAGTTTTCACGGGGGACCTCGGAGGACGCAGCCGGTCAGGCAATGAAAAAAGCATATAGCTGGCTAATGATTCAATCCAATATATTGTTCGACCTGTTTGATAGCTTTTACGACCTAATGGGGTTTCCATGGAATTGCGTCATCTGCGCTACTTCATCGCCGTCGCCGAAGAACTGCACTTCGGCCGCGCCGCACAGGTGCTGGGCATCTCCCAGCCGCCGCTGAGCCAGCAAATCCAGGCACTGGAACAGGAAGTCGGCGCGCGGCTGTTCGAGCGTACCAATCGTCGGGTCGAGCTGAGCGAGGCTGGTCGGCTGTTCCTGGAAGAGGCGCGGCTGGTGCTGGCGCAGGTCGACAAAGCGGCGGATGTCGCGCGACGGGCGCAACTGGGTGAGTTGGGTGAATTGAAGATTGGCTTCACCTCGTCGGCCCCGTTCAACTCGACCATTCCCCAGGCGATTTTCTCTTTTCGCCAGCGCTTCCCGGCGGTGCATCTGAACCTGCGGGAAATGAGTAGCACCCAGGTGGCCGATGCTTTGGTGGACGAGTCGATTGAGGTCGGCATCATGCGCCCGCTCGGGCTGCCGGACTGCCTCAGCGTGGTCGAACTGATGCGTGAGCCGCTGGTCGCGGTGCTCAGTTCCAAGCACCCGTTGGTAGAGGGGAGCGAAGAGGGCCTGTTTCTGTCAGCCCTGGCGCTTGAGCCCTTTGTGTTTTTTCCACGCAGCTATGGCAGTGGCCTGTATGCACAACTGCTCAGCCTGGCCCGGGATTCCGGTTTCAGCCCGCACTTCGCCCAGGAGGCCGGCGAGGCAATGACCATCATCGGGCTGGTGGCGGCGGGGCTCGGTGTGTCGGTGCTGCCGGCGTCTTATCAGCGGATGCGTATTGATGGTGTGGTCTACCGGCCGTTGCTTGATCCGGCGGCTGTTTCGGCGGTGTGGCTGGTACAGCGCAAGGATCAGAAGTCGGCGATGGCCAAGGCGTTTGTTGAGCTGCTGACGAGGAAGGTTGAGCCACTGAAGCCGTGACGGCTGTGCCGTCCATTCGCGAGCAAGCCCGCTCCCACAAGGTCCAGCGCAATCCCTGTGGGAGCGGGCTTGCCCGCGAAGGCGTCCGCAAGAACACCAACAGTATCCCAAGCCAGCAGGAAGCTTCACCACCGGCCGTGGGACATTTCCGAAATCCCTCGGACAGGCTACAGCGCCTTGCGGCGCTGCCTACAACTACTCCAGAATCCGCCGGCTTGTGCGCTTTGAGGGCCATCGGTAGCTTGATTCGTGTCACTGATGGTCAGTGATCGGGTTTAGCAGCCCGTAGCAAACCTAAGCGCATTTGCGCTCCTGATAGGCAGGTATGTCCATACCTGCCCTTGACGGTGGCTGTGCGCAGGGCGCCTTCGGGCGCGCCGGTTTTCGGTTTGTCCGGTCTGCTAACCTGCGTACAGCTGCCACCCTTATGATCAGCAACGATTCGGTGTGGCCGCCCACTTTCAGGACGCTGAATCATGACCAGTACAATCTTCCTCATCGCCCCCGACATCGACAACCGCACCCTGCTGGAATACGCCTGCGTGTCGCTGGCCTCGGCAAGCGTCATGGCGAGTGACTTCGCCAGAGACCTGAAGGGATCGCAGGGCCATACCCTGCTGGGCATTCAGCAGTCGATCATGTTGGGGGAAATGGCGGTGAATCGGGTACTGGATAACCTCGACCCACCGTGATCGTCCGGGGAGGCGAGAACCCTTGTGGGAGCGAGCCTGCTCGCGAAAAACGTCCAGACAACGCGGTCATTCAGGCACCGCGCGTTATCGTTGACGTCCATCGCGAGCAGGCTCGCTCCCACAGGGAAAATATTCTAGGTTACGACCAGCGCTTGAAAATCAGCGAAGTATTCACCCCGCCAAACGCAAAGTTGTTGTTCATCACGTACCGATTGCTCATCTGCCGAAACTCGCCGCGCAGGTAGTCGAGCTTGCCGCAATGCGGGTCGACTTCGTCGAGGTTGAAGGTGTGGGCGTAGAGGTCGTGGTTCATCATTTCGATGCTGAACCAGGATTCCAGTGCACCGCAGGCGCCGAGGGTGTGGCCGAGGAAGCTCTTCTGCGAGCTGATCGGCATGTGTTCGCCGAACAGGCTGCTGGTGGCCAGGGTTTCGGCGATGTCGCCCTGTTCGGTGGCGGTGCCGTGGCCGTTGACGTAGCCGATGTCCGAAGGTGTCAGCCCGGCGTCTTCCAGGGCCAGTTCCATGGCCCGGCGCATGGTGACTTGCTCCGGACGGGTGGTGTGCTGGCCGTCGGCGTTGCTGCCGAAACCGACGATCTCGGCGTGGATGCGGGCGCCACGGGCCAGGGCGTGTTCCAGTTCTTCGAGCACCAGCATGCCGCCGCCTTCGCCGATCACCAGGCCGTCGCGAGCGGTGTCGTAAGGGCGCGGGCTGCGTTGTGGGGTGTCGTTTTTCAGGCTGGTGGCGTAGAGCGCATCGAAGACCATGGCTTCGGTCGGGCACAGTTCCTCGGCACCGCCGGCGAGCATCAGCGGCAGGCGGCCGAACTTGATCGCTTCGTAGGCATAGCCGATGCCCTGGCTGCCGCTGGTGCAGGCGCTGGAGGTGGGAATCAGGCGGCCGGTGAGGCCGAAGAAGATGCTGATGTTCGCCGCGGTGGTGTGCGGCATCATCCGCACGTAGGAATTGGCGTTCAGGCCTTCGGCCACCGAGTTGAGCAGCATGTTGCCGAACGCCTTGATCTCGTCGGTACTGCCGGTCGAGGAACCGCAGGCGACGCCCATGCGCCCGTCCTTGATCGATTCGTCGCCCAACAGGCCGGCATCGGCCAGCGCCATCTCCGCCGCGCCCACCGCCAGCCGTGAGACCCGGCCCATGCTGCGCAGTTGCTTGCGGGTCCAGTGGCTTGGCACTGTGAAGTCATCGATGGGGGCTGCCAGGCGTGTGTTGAGTTCGGTAAATCGATCCCACTCGTCCATCCGGCGGATGCCGCTGCGGTTGGCCGCGAAGTTGCCGGCGATGGTGTCCCAGTCGCTGCCCAGTGAGGTGATGCCGGCCATGCCGGTGACGACGACGCGCTTCATCAGCACAGGCCTCCGTTGACGGCCAGAACCTGCCGGGTGATGTACGAGGCTTCCGCCGACATCAGGAAATTCACCGCGCCGGCCACCTCTTCAGGGGTGCCCATGCGTTGTGCGGGGATCATTTTCATCAGTTCTTCCACCGGCACGTTTTCATCGAGCATGGCCGTGTCGATCAGGCCGGGTGCGACACAGTTAACGGTGATTTTGCGCTTGCCCAGCTCGATCGCCAATGCCTTGGCTGCACCGATCAGCCCGGCCTTGGAAGCGCTGTAGTTGACCTGGCCACGGTTGCCGATCAGCCCGGACACCGAGGTGATGCAGACAATCCGCCCGGCGGCGCGACGCCGGATCATCGGCATCATCACCGGGTGCAGCACGTTGTAGAAACCGTCGAGGTTGGTGCGCATCACCACATCCCAATCGTCCTCGCTCAGGGCCGGAAAGGCGCCGTCACGGGTCAGGCCGGCGTTGAGCACCACGCCGTAATAGGCGCCGTGGGTTTCCACGTCGGCTTCGAGAATTTCCTTGCAACGGGCGCGGTCGGCCACGTCGAACTGCAGGATGCGCGCACGACGGCCCATGGCCTCGACTTCGGCCTTGACGGCTTCGGCGTCGGTCAGGCCGCTACGGCAATGCAGCACGATGTCGTGCCCGGCCCGGGCCAGGCGCAAGGCGATGGCGCGGCCGATGCCACGGCTGGAACCGGTGACCAGTACGGATTCAGTCATGACTGGACTCCTTCGGGTTCATGGAGATATTGGGCGGCCTGGGGTGGGCGGTACACGTTCAGACGAGCGGTGGCGTGAATGCCGGGGCCGTTGATGTGGCACTCGAACACGCCCATGCCGTTGTCGTCCTCCAGGGAGCGAATCCCGTGGAGGGTCAGCTCGGTGCCGGCCGGGAAGCTTTCCACGTTGCATTCGAATTTGCGGCTGCCGAGCAGAAAGCCCAATTCCACCGCATCGCCGCGCTGACGCGCATGGCAACCGGCAAAGGCGGCAACACTTTGCGCCATCAGTTCGATGCCGACCCAGGCCGGCAGGCTGCCGTCGGGGAGGTTGAACAGGCCATAGGGCTTGACGGTCAGGCGAGTGTGAATCTGCTCTTCATCGAACGCCAGGACCTGATCGATCAGGATCATGTCGCCGGCGTGGGGCAGCAGTTCGGCGAGCGGCCAGTCAATCATGGGGCGTCTCCGATAATCAGGCTGACGTTGTTGCCACCGAAGGCAAAGGAATTGCTCATCAGGTAACGGGGTGCAATGGACGTCAGGCGAGTGGCCGGGGTCACCCATTGCAGCGGCGGCAATTCGGGATCGGGCTGTCCGTCCCAGACGTGCGGCGGCAGGGCATGCTCGTGATTGTCGGCGCTCAGGCTCAACCAGCAGAACGCCGCTTCCAGCGCCCCGGCTGCACCGAGGGTGTGGCCGGTCATGGGTTTGCTCGACGAGCAGGGCACGCCGGCCGGGAACAGCGTTGCCACGGCCAGGCTTTCCATGGCGTCGTTGTGCTGGGTGGCGGTACCGTGCAGGTTCAGGTAAGCGATCTGCTCCGGTTGCAGGTTGGCGCGGCCCAAGGCTTTGCGCATGGCCTGCAGAGCGCCTCGACCCGTCGGCTCGGGGGCGGAAATGTGATGTGCATCGGAGCTGGCGCCGCTGCCGAGCAAGGCAATCGGCTGGCTGTCGCCTGCGTGTCTGGTCATCAGGAACAGCACCGCCGCTTCGCCAATGTTGATGCCGTTGCGGTTCAGCGAAAACGGATTGCAACGCTGTTCCGAGACCGCTTCCAGCGCCGAGAAACCATTGAGGGTCAGCTTGCACAGGGTATCGACACCGCCACACAGCACCGCGTCGCAGACGCCCAGGTCCAACAGGCGCTGGGCGCTCATCAGGGCTCGGGCACTGGAGGTGCAAGCCGTGGAAATGACATAGGTCGGCCCGCTCAATTGCAGCCACTCGGCGAGGAAGTTTGCCGGCGCACCCAGCTCCTGTTGCTGGTAGTCGTACTCGGGCGGGAACTGCTTTTCGCGCAGGTAGTGCGCCAGGCCCTGGCTGGCCTCATCGATGCCCGAAGTACTGGTGCCGAGCACGACACCGATGCGATCGCGGCCGTAGGTCTGGATGGCGCTGTCGATGTCCGGGCGGATTTGCAGCGTGGCTTCCAGCAACAGCTGATTGTTGCGACTGTGATGGCGCGACATGTCGGCTGGAAGGGTTGCCAGGTTGCCCTGGACTGCGCCGACCGGCAGCGTGCGTTGCGGCACCCACCCGGCTTGTTCGCGCATGCCGCTGCAGTCGCCGGCAAACAGGTGGCGGGCAACCTCCTGCTTGTCGCGGCCCAGCGCGCAGACCAATCCGAGGGCATTGAGGTAAGCCGTCATGGTGTTTCACCGCTCAGGGGCGTGACTTGATAGGTCGCACCTTTCGTAATCATCAATTCAAAATTCTGCGGTTGTGTGTAGCGGATGTCCCAGCGCTCGGGCAGGGACCGTTGTCTGCCGTGCTGCCAGGCGCCGGGATAGTTGGCCGCCAGTTCATCATCCGGCGTCAGCGCAAACAGCAGCGCTGCGAACAGTTCCCGGGCTTGCGGGTTGGGTGGCAACAAGCCGTCGGCGTGCCAGGTTTTATCGTTCAATAGCTGGCGGGCCTGGGGAATGCCCAGCAGGTCCATCATTGACCAGCGAATGCCCGCTTCTTCGCGCTGGATCACCACTACCCAGTCCAGGCGGTCGTCGGGCTTCAATAGCTGGATATGCAATTGCAGTGGCAGCGGCAGCTCCGGATTTTTCTCGGGCAATGGCGCCCGGCTGGTGCAGGCGCTTAGCAGCAGGGTCGCGGCAAATAGCAGAAATCGCAACACACCGACTACCCCTGTGGGAGCGAGCTTGCTCGCGATGGCGGCGATACATTCAGCATTGATATTGGCTGACCCACCGCTATCGCGAGCAAGCTCGCTCCCACTGGTTGGGTATTCCAAGCGGTTGGCAATGAACATCACACAGTTCCTTCAAAAGGTTTGCGCGCCACCACATTGACCAGGGTTTCTTCCCGTTGGCCAAAGGGTTTTGGCTTGCACACACCCAGGTATTCGAGCAGGCCGAAATCCCTGGCGCGACTCCACCACAGGTACGGATAAGACACGTTTTGCGCGGTAAATTCGAAACCCTGTTGTCGGATCATTTGCAGGTACTGCGCTGCACTTTTCTGCACGTGCATGGGGTGGCGGAACAACCAGCGGATCACCCAGGTATCAATGTAGGCCTCGGTGGACTCGGCGAACAGCAGATAACCGCCCGGCTTGAGCACGCGGTAAAACTCGGCCAGGGCCTGTTCCTGCTGCACCAGGTGATGGAACGTCTGGTGACAGAACAGCAGGTCGATACTGGCGTCCGCCAGCTTGAGGTTCGCGCAGTCGCTGCCGATCAGCTCCACGTCCATGCCCTGGCGCGCCGCTTCTTCGGCGCTCTGGGTGAGGCTTTGCGGGTCGGCATCGATACCGATCAGGCGAGCGGGCGCAAAGGCCTGGCGCAGCAGCGCGAATGACTTGCCCTGACCACAGCCGGCATCCAGCAGTACCGGGTCGGCAGGCGGCGCTTCGCTGAACAGGCCGCGCAAATCGTTGACCGCCAGCCGCAGCACATAGTGTTGCCAGATCCGGCTGCGCAGGAACCACAAACCGAAACGGGTTTCTTCGACGTAGTGGTCGCTCAAGTGGTTCATGACGCATCCCTCGCACAGAACTCCGATATCACCTTCAATCGGCGCCGGGCTTCGCTGACGAACGGGTTGCGTGGGTCCCAGGCATACCCTGCAAGGATGGAGCTGATCATTCCGCGAATTTCCGGCGAGCTGCTCTCATGGAAAATCACATCCTGGAAGGTTCCGGCGTACCAGCCTTCGACGTAGCAACGGAAGGTGTCGACGCCGCGCTTGAGCGGCTCGGCGAATTCGGTTTGCCAGTCGACGGCTTCGCCCTGCAACTGGCGGTGCAACACCCCGGCCGCCATGCTCGCCGAACGCATGGCGATGGTCACCCCGGAGGAAAACACCGGGTCGAGGAATTCCGCGGCATTGCCCAGCAGCGCGAAGCCCGGACCGTGCAAGGTTTTGACGTTGGCCGAGTAACCGCCGATGGTGCGGGCCGGGGTGTCCCAGCGCGCGTTGGTCAACACGCTGGCCAGGCTTGGCGTCTCGCCGATAAAGCCGCGCAGGCACTCGTCCAGATTGTCGCTGCGGCCGGCGAAACGTTCCTCGGCGGCGACCACGCCGACCGAGCAGCGTCCGTTGCTGAACGGAATGGTCCAGAACCAAAGGTCTCGCTGGGTCGGATGAGTGGTCACGAGGATCTTGCTGCGGTCGAAGGTCGGGTGGTCGATACGGTCTTCGACATGGGTGAACACGGCCCGGCGCACCGGGAAGTTCGACGGCGCCTCGAGGTCGAGCAAGCGCGGCAGCACGCGGCCGTAGCCACTGGCATCGAGCAGGAAACCGGCCTCGATGCGGTATTCGCTGCCGTCCTCGCGGCGCACGCCGAGCTGCGGTTTTTCCGGGTCGATGTCGACGCTGACGATGGTTTCGCCATAGCGGATCTCCACGCCTTGCAGCGTGGCCTGATCGGCCAGCAGCTTGTCGAAATCGGCGCGCTGTACCTGAAATGTCGTTGATTTGCCGTGGCTGAACGTCTCGCCGAAATCGAACGCGCTGTAACGCTCACCCCACGCAAAGGCAGCGCCGGTTTTCACCTGGAAGCCGGCCGCGTTGACGGCGTCGAGCATGCCCGCCTCTTCGACGAAATCCAGGCAATGGGCCAACAGGCTTTCACCGATGGAAAAGCGTGGAAAATGCTGACGCTCGATCACCAGCACATCGTGTCCCTTGCGCTTGAGCAACGCGGCGGCGATGGCCCCCGAAGGGCCGGCACCGATGACCACGACCTGGCGGCATTCCATTTCAACGGTTGGCATGAGGGCTCCTTGCCGGGACAGCGGTTTTCAGGGGAATTCGGTGCATACCGGTCAGGGCTGGCAGCAGTGTAGCGATCAGGCCCATCAGCATCAGCGCAAAGTACAGCGGCGGGCTGATGAGTTGCTGTTGCAGCAACAGGTTGAGAAAGACGATCTCGCTCAAGCCGCGGATGTTCAGCAGCACACTTTCCCGCCAGCGGCTGGCGCCCTTGAACGAGGCCCCGGCCCAGCCGAGGCCGAGCCAGTTGCCCAGCAGTTTGCTCAGCATCGGCAACAGCAGCAGGGCGACCAGTTGCACCCAGCCGAGGCTGTCCATCGCGCTGTGCACGTTGATCTGCACGATGCCGAACGTGAGGATCAACGGGATGGCGATGTACGTCTGCAAACGACTCATCCAGATGGCCGGCAGCGGCAGCACCAGCGGCGCTTTCAACGCAGCCATGATCAACACATAGCCAATGCCGAAAATCAGCGCATTGAGCTTGTAGTGCTCGGCGACGACCAGCAGGGCGAAAAAACCCAGGCTGTAGAGCCACGTCTGGCGCAAGCCAAGCAGCCGCAGCAGTACCGGCAGGCAGGCGCCGGCCAGTGGCAGCAACAGGCTGCTCAGGTGCAGGCTGCCCTGGGCGAGGCCGAACACAGTCCAGCAGGCGAGGTCGATGAGGATCGCGGTTTGCACCAGACGCCGGGTGGCAGCGGGCGGGTAATCGATGTGTCGCAGGTACAGGTACAGCACCGGAATCGCGGTGATGGCGAACAACAGGCCGACGGCCAGCGAGCTGATCCAGGGTTGCGCCGGCAACAGCCAGATCGCCGTGGCCAGGCCACAGGCAAACGGAATGCAAAAGCTCGGCAGGGCGATTTTCAGGCTCTGGCGATCCAGTTGCAGGTCGATCACATCGCTGAGGATGTAGCCCAGCAACAGGGCAAAACTCAGGCTGTAGAGGTTCTTCAGCCAGCCCGGCGACACCAGCTGCGCACCGCTCAGCTGCCATTGCGGCTCGATCCAGAAATACATCAGCAGCGGCAAACCGAGGGTTGCCAGCAACAACTGGCTGACGATGGGAATCAGGCCAAAATGCCGGCCGACACGGGTCGCCAGTGCGAACAACGCCAGGGCCATCGCCCAGAACAGAACGATCATCACGTTGCATGCTCCGCGGCTGTGGGCTCGTGCACCTGTCGACCGGCCCAGGGTGCCAGCAGGAAGCTGAAGACCAGGCCGAGGCTCACCGACAATCCGAAGTTGCTCACCGCCGGGGTGCTCGACACCGCCAGCAGACCGAACGACAACCAGGTGGTCAACGCTGCCAGCAGGGTGCCCAACAGGCTCACGGCCGCACCGCCGACCTGTTCGCGCATGAGGATCGCGTAATCGACGCTGATCGCCGTCACCAGCAGCAGGCCGAACAGGCTGAACAGGGTCAACGGCTGCCCCAGCCAACCGAGGCTAGCCAGGCTGCACAACGCCGCCAGCAGCGGCAGGGAGACGATGCGCAACGCACCGCCGAGACCGAACGGCAAGATCAGCACCAGCACGATCAGCACGCAGGAGGCGAGTTTCAGTTCAGCGGCGCTGATTTGGGTGGCGGCGAAGACCGTGTTCAATTCACCCAGTCGATCCACCAGTGTCACGCCGGGCAAGTCCTCGCCCTGGAGCCGCAGCAGGGCCGGGTTGTTGATGCCTTGCAGGCTGACCATCGCCGCCACGCCGTCTTCGGTCGGCCCTAGCCACAGGGGGCGGTAGGGTTCTGCCAGCGGGCCACTGAGCGCTGCGTCGATGTCCACGGCCGGCAATGCCTGTAGCTTCGTCAGCTCGGCTTGCAGCGCCTCGGCCGGTACACCGATGTCTAGCAACGGCTGCCAGAACGCCGGCAGCTTGCTCAACGCTTCGCGCACCTGCTGCTGTGCGTTCGGCGGGCTGACCAGTTGATTGAGCGACAGATACCCCTGGAGTTTTTCCAGGCCAATCAATTGATCCAGTCGTTCGCTCAGGGCGGTCTGGCGTTCAAGCAGTTGCTGCTGATTGGCGGCGCGTATCAGGAAAAACTGGCTGGTGGGTTGATAGCCGGTGATCCGTGCAATGGTCCGGGCTTCGTCGGTCAGATTTTGTGGTGCGCTGATCCACTGGCGGATGTCGTTTTTGCTGCTCAGCTGCAACAGCCCGCCCACGCAAAAGGCGATCAGCAGCGCCAGCAGGACTGGCGTTTTTACCTGATTGAGCAGTGCTTCACGGCAGCCCAGCAAATGCTCGCAAACGCGCAATGGCCACTGCGCCGGACGCAGCTCCACGCCCTTGAGCAAGGCTGGCAGCAGACCCACGGCGGACAAATAGGCGCCGAGCAAACCGGCGGCAGAGAACACGGCAATCTGGGTCAGCGCCGGGAAGGGTGTCCAGGCCAGGGCCAGGTAGCCGATACCGCTGGTGATCAGGCTCAGGGTCAACCCTGGCAGGGTCAGGCGCAGGGCAGGCCAGCTGTGCCAGGGTTTCAGGCTCCAGCTTTTGGACAGGTAGTGCAGCGGGTAGTCGACCGCCACACCGATCAGACTCGAACCCAGTACCAGGGTCATCACATGCATATGGCCGAACAGCGCCACGCAGGCCACCGCTCCGAAGAGCATGCCCACCAGCACCGGCACGAACGCCAGCAACACGCGCCAGCGCCGGAAGGCCAACAGCAACAGCAACAGAATCCCGACGGTGGCACCGCCACCGACCCAGGTCATTTCCCGGGCGGCCTGCTGTTGCCCGTGGGCCGCATACAGCAAGCCGCTGGCGGCGAGCAGTTGCACGTCGTGCTGCGCAGCCTCTTCGCGGCTGTGCTTGAGCAGGTCGGCCACTTGCAGCGGCAGGTTCATGTCGAAGGCGTTGCCGGTGGTGCGCGCGCGCAGCAGCACCCAGCTTTTGCCATCGGCATCGGCGACCAGGGCACCACTGCTGATGTCCAGTTGCACCGAACCGCGTTGCGGCTGGCTGTTCTGGATACGCCCGGTCAGCCCCAGCCAGTCATCCTGGCTCGGCACCAGGCTGTAACCGTTGAACGGATCGAACAAGGCTTGCACGCGTTGCTGGATAAAGGTGTCGGGGTGCTCGATCAGCAGCTGTCGGTCCACCGCCGAGAGCATCGCCAGGCGACCTTGCAGCAATTGCGTGCGCAGCGCCGGCAAGTCGGCCTGCAGGGTCCACTGGACCTTTTCGAACAGTCCGCTGGCCTGCCATTGCTCGCCGAGGGTTTGCGCCATGGCGACGGCTTGCTGGCGATCGGCGTGGCCGACCAGCACCAGCATTTCGCGGTTCAGCGGTTCTTGCATGCGTTGTTCGGCGCGCAGTTCCAGGGCGTCGGGCGCCGTGCCGGGCACCAGTTCCATCAGGTTCGCCGACAGTGGCGCGCCGTCACGCCATTGCCAACCCGCGAGCGCCAGTACTGCCAGCAGCAGGATCAGAAACAGCCGTGGCAACCACCGTTCACTCGGCAAAGTCATGTTGCTCCGCGTCGCTCAACGGTTGGGCGCTGGTGCTGTCCTGCATGCGCAACAACGTACTGTCGCCCTGGGTTTCGAGCAGTTCGATGCTCTGCACCAGTGCTGCGCCGGTAATGTTGATCTGGTTGAAGACCTGCTTGAGCAGCATCGAGCGCGGCACCAGTGTGAGCTTCCAGTTCTGTGCGTCGCCGCTCAGGGACAATTCGAAATCCCGCTGCAGTCCGCTGCTGTCGCCTTGCAGCACGGCGAGGAACAATCGGTTCTGCTCGGCACCGGCGCTTTTGCCCGGCAGCATTTGCCAAACAATGCCGTCACGCCGGGCAATGCCTTTGGCAGTGATGCGATAGTCCTGCTGCAACGGTGTTTTCAGCAGCCACAGCAAGCCATGGTTTTTTGCCAGCACGAACGAGCCCTTGCTGGTCAGCGGCTGGGGCAGGGCGCGCAGGTGTTTCTCCTGGATGAAGTTGCCGTGGATCACCTCGGGTTTGGCCAGTTGCTCGCTGAGTTGTTGCAGGTCGAAGGCGTTGGCCAGCCCTGGAATGCCCAGTAACACGCAGAACACTGTAGGAGCGAGCTTGCTCGCGAAAAGCCTGAGAGCACCGCGGGGTGTCAGGTTCCCAGCATCATCGTTAACGACCATCGCGGGCAAGCCCGCTCCCACAGGGGAACGTGGGTGGCAGAACATCATGGCAGGGCCCTCTCTACCGCGTCGGTGAACACCTTCGGCGAGGCCAGTTGCATCTCGCGGCTGGCGAGGTCGACGGCGACCTGTACCGTCATGGCCCGGGTCAGGCGCTCACCGGTCTGCAGATCGCTGATCAGGTAGTTGATCTTCAAGCGGTTCTCCCACTCCACCAGGTTGGCGCGCACGTTCAGTTTCTGGCCGAACACCGCGCCGCGCACGTAGCGCAATTGCAGGTCGATCACCGGCCACGCGTAGCCGGATTCATTCATCGCCGTGTAGTTGTGGCCGATCTGGTCCAGCAGCGCGCAGCGAGCGACTTCCAGGTATTTGACGTAATGGCCATGCCAGACCACGTGCATGCTGTCGACGTCAAAGAAGGGCACGACGATTTCCGTGTCGGTGTGCAGAAGTCCCTTGCTACGCATGCAGCCTCCAGTGTTGTTCGGCGATGCGCTGCAGGCACAGGCGCAACTCGCCTTCCAGCGCGCGGTCTTCGATGACCGGTGGGAAGTCCCCGGCCAAGGCTTCGTGCATGGCGGCCAGTGCGGGTGGTAGCGGTCGCGCATCTTCGGCCTGGCCGCGCAGCCAGACGCCCTGATTGGCCGCCAACAGGGTGGCGGCGGCCACTTGTTCGGTGAGTTCCAATACGCGGATCGCATCCCGGGCGGCGATAGTGCCCATGCTGACTTTGTCCTGGTTGTGGCATTCGGTGGAGCGCGAGAAGACGCTGGCCGGCATGGTGTTTTTCAGTGCTTCGGCGGTCCAGGCGCTGGTGCCGATCTGCACGGCCTTGAAGCCGTGGTTGAGCATGGCGCGGTCCGCCGTGGCGCCGGACAGGTTGCTCGGCAAACCATGGTTGTAGCGCTCGTCCACCAGCAGCGCGAGTTGCCGATCCAGCAGGTCGGCGACGTTGGCCACAAGGTTTTTCAGGCTGTCCATGGCGAACGCGATGTGCCCGCCGTAGAAGTGCCCGCCGTGCAGCACGCGCTCGGCTTCGGCGTCGATGATCGGGTTGTCGTTGGCGCTGTTGAGTTCAATCTCGATGAACGAACGCAGCCAGTTCAGGCTGTCGGCCAGCACGCCCAGCACATGGGGCGCGCAGCGCAGGGAATAGCGGTCTTGCAGGCGATGCAAGGGGGCGGTCGGCGCGTCGATGGCCAGGTCCTTGCGCAACCACGCGGCGACCTGCATCTGTCCCGGATGTGGCTTGGCGGCGAACAGGCGCTCGTCGAAGTGCTCCGGGTTGCCCTGCAGGGCGACCACGTTCAGCGCGGTGATGCGGGTGGCCAGTTGCAGCAGGTAATCGGCGCGGGCGAAGGCCAGGCAGGCGAGGCCGGTCATTACGGCAGTGCCGTTCATCAGCGCCAGGGCTTCTTTCGGACGCAACACCAGTGGCTGCCAGCCGAGTTCGCGGTGCACATCGGCAGCCTGCTGGCGTTCGCCGCGGAACATCACTTCGCGTTCACCGGACAGCGTGGCGGCAACGTACGAAAGCGGCGTCAGGTCACCGCTGGCGCCGACCGAACCTTCCTCCGGAATCAACGGCAGGATGTCGTGTTCAAGGAACGCCTGCAGGCGTTCCAGCAGCTCCACGCGTACCCCGGAAACACCGTGGCACAGCGACTGCAGACGTGCCGCCAGTACCGCGCGGGTGGCCTGGGCGTCGAGCAGTTTGCCCAGCCCGCAGCCGTGGAAGGTGTACAGATGCTGCGGCAGCGCTTCGACGTGATGCAGCGGCACCGCTACCACGCAGGAATCGCCATAACCGGTGGTCACGCCGTAGATCACGCCTTCCTTGTCCAGCAGCGAGTCGAGAAAACGCGCGCCCTTGGCAATGCGCTCGCGGTAGGCGGGATCGCTTTGCAACTGCGTCGGCACCTTGCGGTTGGCCAGTGCCAGCACATCTTCAATGCGCAGAGGGCGTTCGCCGAAGGTTACCGGCTCAAGCGTTGGCGTCGTCATCGGTCTTCCAGAAAGGGTAAAAGTTGAACCATTGTTGGGGCGCTTCGAGGCAATAGTGACTCAGGCGCTCGGCGTAGCGGGACGCCCACTGATGAATGACCTGTTCACGGTCGCTGCGCATCCAGGTGATTGCGTCAGCGAAGGGTTCAATGGTCAGTCGATAGTCGCCGTCGGGCTTTTTCAGGCACAGCAGCAGATTGATCGGGCATTTCAGCAGACCGGCCAACAGCCACGGGCCTTGAGGGAATCTGGCCGGATGGCCGAGAAAATCCACGGTCACGCTGCGTCCGCCATGCAGCGGCACGCGGTCGCCGGCAATCGCCAGCCATTCGCCACGCTCCAGGCGCTCGCTCAATTGCAGCATGATCCCGGGGTCCAGTTCGCTGACCTGAATCAGGCGCAAGTTGGTCGCCCCGGCTTCGCCCAGCAAACGGTTGAACTGTTCGGCGTGCTTGGTGTGCACCAGCACGTTCATCGTGACCTTTTCGCCGATTTCCGCCAGTGCGCGGCAGACTTCCAAATTGCCCAGGTGTGCGCCCACCAGCATCTGGCCGCGGGCAGCGCGTAACTGGTCGCGCAGCAGCGCCGGGTCGATGATTTCGATTTGTTCGATGCTCAGCCTGCCGTTCCAGACGTCGAGTTTGTCGAGCATGGAGTCGGCGAACGCCATGAACTGGCCGAATACCCGCCAATGGCTCGGGCGCAGTTCGTTGCGACCGCTCCAGTCGGCCAGGCGTTGCTGGTATTGCCAGGCACTGTGTCGGGCACTGCGCCCGAACAGAAAGAAGTACAGGACGATGCCGTACAACACCGGACTCAGTACTCGACGGCCCAGCACTTTGGCGCCGAAGGCGGTGAGCTTCATCAGCCAGAAACTGCCGCGCTCCTCGCGGTCGGCCCAGTGTTGTTTGTCGGCACTCATGACCGCCACCGTCGCCAGAGGATCATGGGTGAGCGCAGCAACATGCCGAAGAACAGCCGCGTGTGCATGCTGGAAATCAGCACGTTGTCGTGGAACATCCGAAAATGCGAAACGCCGTCCAGCGGGTAACGGACTTTGGTTTGCAGCCATGACATCGGCTGATTGCGCCAGGCCAGGCGCACCAGGATGTCCGAGTCGAAGTCCATGCGCTTGCCGATTTTCGCCGACTCGATCAACGCCAGTACCGGTGGCAACGGGTAGACCCGGAAACCGCACATGGAGTCGCGAATCTGCAACGACAGGGTGTTGATCCAGACCATGACGTGGGTGAGGTAGCGCGCATACAAACGGCCTTTCGGTACGCTGGCGTCATATTGCGGATAACCGCAGATCACCGCCCGTGGGTGGCGGCGTGATTGTTCAATGAAGCGTTTGACGTCCTGCAGGTCGTGCTGGCCATCGGCATCCACCTGCAGGGCATGGCTGAAACCCAGGCGTGAAGCTTCGCGCAAGCCGGTCATGACCGCGCCGCCCTTGCCCTGGTTTTCGGCGAGGCGGATCAGGTAAACCATTTCACGTTGGGCCAGGCGGTCCAGTACCCGGGCGCAGCGCGGGCTGCTGGCATCGTCCACCAGGATGCACGGCAGATGGCTGGCGATCAGCGCATCGACCACTGTGGTGATGGCGCCTTCGTGGTTGTACACCGGGACAATGGCGCAGGGGCTATGCATGTTGGTGTACACCTGAAAGACCGAGGAGTCTGCTTCGCGAGCAGGCTCGCTCCCACATGGGGTCCACGGCGTTCACAAATCCAGTGTGGGAGCGAGCCTGCTCGCGAATGAGTGCGCAGCACTCACCAAACTTACACATGCGCCGCCTCCAGCAAGATCCGCCCGCTGGAGCAGGTGGCAGTTTCGTTGCGATAAGCGAAATACAGTTTGCCGCGCGCCGGGTCGAAGCGCAGGTGCAGCTGGATTTCATCGCCCGGGCGCACCAGTTGCTGGAACTTCAAGACTTCCATGCCGGCGAATTTCTCCGGCAGGTTCATCAGTTGCCGGCCCAGGCTCAGCGCCCAGTCCACCTGCACCACGCCAGGCAATACCGGCGCCTTGGGGAAATGACCGCTGAAATAGGCCAGGTCCGGTGGCACGGCCAGTTGCAGGCTCCACTCGCCATCGCTTTCGACTTGCTCCAGCACCTCCGGGGTTTTGGGACGCGGCGCCAACAGCAGGGCGTCGACGTCGGCCTGGGGCAGTTTGCCCTGAGCGTTCAGCGGCAGTTGTCGCAGCAGGCGCCAGCGTCTCGGCAGGGCCAGGGTTTCGCAGTGTTGGCTCAGGTGTTGGCGCAATTGCTCGGTGAGGCTGCGTCGGCCCAGATTACGCAGAGCATGCAAACCGGCTTCGCTCGGGACCAACAACGCCCCCAGGGAAGCGCGGTTTTCCCGAACCACGCCGAGCCGCGCTTCGCTGACCCAGTCATGGGCCATCAGCGCCTGTTCCAGCATCGGCAGCGAGATGCGTTTTTCTTCCAGTTTGACGATCCGGTCCAGTCGCCCGAGCAATTCGAAGCGACCATCGACGGCGATGCGTGCTGAATCGGCAGTCTGTTCGACATGACCGTCAGGCAAGTAGGGCGAAGCGATCAGCAGCGCCCCTTCACTGTCTTGAGTCAGCGTGACATCGGCAAATGGCTGCCAGAGTTCAGCGCCCTGACGCCAGGCGATGCCGCCGGTTTCCGAGCTGCCGAAAATTTCCGTTGGCCATTGCCCGAGACGCTCATGCAGGCTCTGTGCGGCCTCGACCGGTAATGCGCCGCCGGAGGAAAACACCCGGCGTACGCAGCTCAAGGCCGGCCAGTCGAGGTTGTCGCCCATGCGCTTGAGCAGCGCCGGGCTGGCCACCCAGGCGAAGGCCGGGTGCTCGCGGCTGGCACGTTGCAGATCTTCCGGGAACGCCAATTGCCGACGTACGAACGGACGCCCGGCGCACAACGGCCACAGTACCCGAAACAACAGACCGTAGATGTGCTGGGTGGCGACGCTGCCAATGATGTACGCCGGGCCCAGGCCAGGCCCCCATAGCTGTTCCAGGGCTTCGACTTCATTGGCCAGTTGTCGCAGGTTTTTTTCGATGCGCTTGGGTTCGCCACTGGAACCGGATGTGCACAGGCTGAGTCGGCAGTTATCCAGGTCCAGCGCGGCGGCGCTGAGCGGTGGCTGTTGGAAATCGCCAGGGTGCGTGTCGTCGGGCAGATCGGTCAGCCACAGATCAACTTCGCCTGACCAGCGTTGGCGGGTCTGCGGTTGCAGGTCGGACGGCAGCAGCACACTGACCCCGGCACGCCAGGCGCCGAGCAGGGCAATCGCCAGGTCTGCGGCATCCTCAAGGTGCACGGCCATCTGCCGTACACCCCGGGCTTGCAGGCCGGCGGCCAGGCTCAGCGCCCGTTCGCACAGTCGGGCGTGATCCAGTGCCGGACCGGTCGTGATGGCGCGGTCCGGCTGAGCCTTGAGCAACAGGTGCTCAAGTTTTATCCAATTCATGGGTGGCCTCGTACCCTTAGTCGTATCAGCCATTCAATGGCAAACATCAGGCCTATCAATCCGTAGGAGATCAGGCCGGTGTACAGCGTCCACCAGCTCAGCGGCGCCCAAAGGGTCAGGGCGGCGGCGCACACACCGTTGCATAGAAAAAAGACGCTCCAGGCGACGGTCACCTGACGGGTATAGCGAATGCCCTCGGCCGGTAATTGCGGCTCGCGCACCCGGGCCAGGCGTTCGACGATCGGTGGGCCGAATGTCAGGCTCGAGCCGAACAGCACCAACATGAAGACGCTGATCAACACCGGATACCAGCGCAACAGCGTCGGGCTGTCGAACAGTGCCAGCAACAGGCAGAACCCAATGGCCACCGTCGCCATCCACAGGCTGCCGGGCCGACGTTTGCCGGTCAGCGCCCGGGCCAGCCACAGTCCGCCCAGCAGCAGGCCGAACTGCCAGGGGGCGAAGTGCTCCATGCCGAAATACACCGCAAAGGGATACAAAAGGCCTGCCAGCAGCAGGCCGAGGCCAATCAGACGACTCATGCGGCCGGTTGAACCAGACGGTAGACCGCCTCGACCACGTCACTGACGGTACGCACCGATTTGAATTCTTCGGCGGCGATTTTCTTGCCCGTCTGGCGTTTGATGTGATCGATCAGGTCGACCGCGTCGATGCTGTCGATTTCCAGGTCCTGATACAGGTTGGATTCCAGGCTCACACGCCCGGGGTCCAGTTCGAAGAGCTCGACCAGGGCATCGCGCAGGGTGTTGAAAATGTCGTCACGAGTTTGCATGGTCCGGTCTCAAGCTGCCTGTTTTGCAGTGACGAACGCCGCAAGGCTCGCCACGTTACTGAAGTGATTACGAGTGTCTTTGGCGTCGGCATCAATTTTGATGCCGTACTTTTTCTGGATGGCCAGGCCCAGTTCCAGGGCGTCCACCGAGTCCAGGCCCAGGCCTTCGCCGAACAGCGTCTGCTCGTTGCCGATGTCGTCGGCGCTGATGTCCTCGAGGCCCAGGGCGTCGATGATCAGCTCTTTGATTTCCAGCACCAGGCTAGGGGTGTTCCGATCGCTCATCTTCGGCGAGCTCCTTGATGAAGTAAGAATGCAAATAATCGTTGAGCTTGCGCGAGGCTTGCGGAGCCGGCCCCAGCGAAGCGAAGGCCTGTGGGTCTATATCGGCCCCGACCCGGAAACTGAAGTGCACGCGCCGCTTGGGGATGCGATACCAGGGCTCGGCCTTGGTCAATGTGGTCGGGCTGACCTTGATAATGACCGGGGTGAGGATTTTCGCACCCCGCACGGCGATTGCCGCACCGCCCCGATGAAAGGCCGGGGCCTGGCCGGGCCGGGTGCGCGTGCCTTCGGGGAAAATGATCAGGGTCTGGCCGTCTTTCAGCGCATCGGCAGCCGCGTCGAGCATGTCCATGCTGCCGTCGTTGCTGATGTAATCGGTGCAGCGCAGTGGTCCGCGGGTGAAAGGGTTTTCCCAGAGGCTTTGCTTGACCACGCAATTGGCGTGACGCACCAGGCCGATCAGAAACACCACGTCGATCAGCGAGGGGTGATTGGCAAGGATCATTTGCCCGGGGCGACCGAGTTTTTCCGCGCCTTCAATGTCGTAGGTCAGCACCCCGGTACGGGCCATGAAACGCACAAAAATCCAGAAACAGCGGCTGACGGTTCGCCGGGCCCGCAGCCGATGGGTCCGGGCGTCGCCGGGCAGGCAGTTCAGCACTGGGAAAATCACCAGGCGCAGGCACAGGCCGCCCAACCCGAACAGGGCAAAGCTCGCGGCGGTGGCCAGCAAGCGCCAGTAATAGGCGTCGCGGTTTTTCTCGGTCACGGGTTGCGTTGCCAGGTCCATACACGATTTTTCCAGGCATGTTGGCAGGTGGTTTGCTGGCCGAGCAGCATACGCAACAGATTCAGCGCGTGTGGCCAGCGGGACTTGGACAACGCATCCGACGGGCTGTTCAGGGACAACTGCCAGTCGGTACCGGGAGTAACCAGCAGGCCGACGGCATAAGGGAACGGCACGTCGTCGATCCAGGTCGAGTAGGCCTCGGGCGGCCGCTCTTCGGTGACCACCAGCAGTACCGCGCCAGCGCCTTCGGCCAGCAGCGCGGCAGCTTCGAGCATGCCGTGCTCGAGGCCATCGCCTGCGGCGGCCAGGGCCGTCATTTCGCTGGTTTCACCGCGCATGATCGACCACAAGCCAATAATCGCGTTATGCACAGACAAGCTGAACCGGGTCGGCGACAGCGGCTGATCGGCGGCCAGATCACTGAGAATGTCGACGGTGTGCGGGGTTTCGCCGTGACGGGAAACAAAGACCAATGGCAGATCCTGCCGGCCTTCGGCCAATGGCCAGCCGACACTGAATGCCATCCGTGCCAGGCGGCTGAGCCTGCGGCGCTGCATGGCCGGTAGAAAGGAAACGTCGGGAGCGGCATCGCTGTCCGGCAGCACGACGGGTTGCCGGCTCCAGGCCTGCCAATCGTTCACGCTCTCAAGCCCCGGGGCCCAGGCGCGCCATTGGGCGATGTTGAAGTTGATCACAGACATTCATCCCGCCCTCTCGGGCTTACTTGACGCGGGGAGTGGCCGAGAGCCGAGACTCACCCTGCGCGGCGTTTGCCGCCGAGTGGCGCGCATTATCCCGGTGCCGGGAACGTGTAGCAAATGCTGGTTACATTTTGCTCAACAAGATGCGGCGACTGGCTCGCAAAAACTGAGCGATTGGTAATTATTCACACAATCACTGCTCCGTCTGTCGGTTCCTGCGTCAAACCAACGGGCCGTTCACGGCTTTTCAAGCAGGAGAAGGCAACTGACTGTGTAGTCCCTGTGCCGACAAGGTAGCGAAGCAACGCCGTGCACCACTACACTCGGTCATTCTTTGATACACGGGGGTTTTGACATGCGGCGCGTGGTGTTCAATCAGAAGGGTGGTGTTGGCAAGTCCAGCATTGCCTGCAATCTGGCGGCGGTCAGTGCCAACGAGGGATTTCGCACCTTGCTGGTGGACCTCGATGCCCAGGCCAACTCCACTCAGTACCTGACGGGGCTCACGGGTAGCGACATCCCGATGGGCATCGCCGATTTCTTCAAGCAGACGCTGTCTTCCGGGCCGTTCTCCAAAAAGAATCAGGTCGACATCTACGAAACCCCCTTCGATAACCTCCATGTCATTACCGCCACCGCCGAACTGGCGGACTTGCAGCCAAAGCTTGAAGCCAAGCACAAGATCAACAAGCTGCGTAAGTTGCTTGAGGAACTGAGCGAAGACTACGACCGGATTTACCTCGATACCCCGCCAGCGCTGAATTTCTATGCGGTTTCTGCATTGATTGCCGCCGATCGTGTGTTGATTCCCTTCGATTGCGACAGTTTTTCACGCCAGGCACTGTACGGCCTGATGGCGGAAATCGAAGAGTTGAAGGACGACCATAACGAAGGCCTGGAAGTCGAAGGCATCGTCGTCAACCAGTTCCAGGCCCGCGCCAGCCTGCCCCAGCAAATCCTCGACGAACTGATCGCCGAAGGCCTGCCGGTACTGCCGGTGTACCTGGCCAGCTCGGTACGCATGCGCGAATCCCACCAGGCCAACACGCCGCTGATCCATCTCGACCCGCGGCACAAGCTGACCCAGCAGTTTGTCGAATTGCACAGCTTGCTGGAAAACGCGTGATCTTCCAGGCGAAACAAAACACTGTGGGAGCGAGCTTGCTCGCGATAGCGGACTGACAGTCAACATTATCTTCGACTGACACATCGTCATCGCGAGCAAGCTCGCTCCCACAGGGGCTGTGTTGCTTCAGATACCCTGGCTACGCAGCCAGGCCATCAACTGCGGTAACGGAAAAGCCCCGCTCTGCCGGGCGATCTCCCGGCCGTTCTTGAACAGGATCAGGCTCGGGATCGAGCGAATCCCCAACTGCGCCGACAACTGCTGGTTCGCCTCGCTGTCCAGCTTGGCCAACCGGCACTTGCCCGCCAGTTGCCCGGCCGCCTGCTCGAACACCGGTGCAAACGACTTGCAAGGCCCGCACCAGTCCGCCCACACGTCCACCAGCAGCGGCAGATCGCCCTTGATCTGGCTGGCGTAATCGCCTTGTTTCAATTCAAACGGCTTGTTCAGCAGGACTTCGGCCTTGCAGCGTCCGCATTTCGGGTGGTCGTTGAGACGCTCGGCGGGGATGCGGTTGAGGCCGTTGCAGTGGGGGCAGGGAATGAGGAGTGGGTCGGTCATGAGCAAGATCCAATGGGGAGCTGATAACACCTAGTTGGAGACGTTTGCTCATGTTTTCAATCGTGCAGTGTCCGGCGATAAAACTAGGCTGAGTCGTGCTGAGCCAGACCGCTGGTCTGCCTGGGATTATCGCAACTTGCGATATTTTCGATCTGAGATTAACTTTCCATAGCAAAATGCGATAAGGATGTTGCATGCATGTTCTCACCGAAAAAAGAGTACGTGAAGCCAAGGCGAAATGGCCAATGGCAGCCAACGCGCTGGATCATTGGTATCAATTAGCCAAAGGAAGCAAGCCGTCGGATTTTGCGGCGATGAGAACCACCTTTCCTGCAGTCGACAAGGTGGGCGAGTTTCATGTTTTCGATATCGGTGGCAACAAATTGCGGCTGATCGCTTTTGTCAGGTATCGATCGCAAAAGCT
Source organism: Pseudomonas sp. B1(2018) (assembly GCF_003097365.1). Taxonomy (NCBI): domain Bacteria; kingdom Pseudomonadati; phylum Pseudomonadota; class Gammaproteobacteria; order Pseudomonadales; family Pseudomonadaceae; genus Pseudomonas; species Pseudomonas sp. B1(2018). Next base: position 142,396 of record NZ_PYUK01000006.1, on the reverse strand, counting down.
TTATATCAAGCATGTGCTGGACCACCGCGAATATGACCGCGGCAAATGGAAGGAGGAAAGAGCATGAGTGTCCTGATCGAAAGAGCTGCCGAGCATTGGGAGTTCGTCTCTCCGTTGCTTCGAAAACCGAAAAGCGAAGACGACTATGACCTGTTGGCGCAGGCGCTGGACGAGTTGCTCGAGATGACCGGCGACGATGAGTCTCACCCGTTGATGAGTCTGGTAGACATCATCGGTGACTGGATTGAGGAATGGGATCACAAGCATCACCCGATGCCGAAGCCCAGCGGAGTCGAGGTTCTTGGCTACTTGATGCGCGAGCACGGCTTGAGCCAGAGCGACCTGCCTGGCGTCGGCCCTCAGTCGGTCGTTTCCGAGATCCTGAGCGGCAAACGCCAGCTCAACCTGCGGCAGATCCGCTGGTTGGCCGAACGTTTCGGTGTGTCTGTAGAAACCTTTATCTGACCCTCCTCACGACGAACAACTGATCTCCAGGTGCTTGCCCCATTCCGGTGGCCTCTCGGCGTAGCTTTCCATCCCTGGTTGTTCCTCGAACGGATTGCTCAGCACCGCGTGCAGTCGGCGAACTTCTGAATAGTCGCCGCTCTCTGCCGCATCGATGGCCTTTTGCGCCAGATAATTGCGCAGGATGTACAGCGGGTTGACCGCGTGCATCCGCCGGCGGCGCTGCTCCTGATCAAGCGTGCCTTCACGGCTGACTCGGGCGACGTAGAGTTCGCCCCAGGCATCAAAGCCCCTGAGGTCGACGAAGTCGTCGCGCAAGCGGGTGATGGCCTGTTCCGGTGCTTCATCACCCAAACGGCGGAAGAACAGGCTGTAGTCGACGCCGCTGTTCTGCATCAGTTGCAGCAGGTTCTCCAGCAGTTTCTGGTCGTCATCCTCCGCCGTGGTCAGGCCGAGACGGCGGCGCATCAGGTCCAGGTAATGGGCCTGGAACAGCGGCAGGTAGAGGCCGAGGGTTTCGCGCAGGGCTTCGACGCTGATGAACGGCGTCAGGGCCTGCGCCAACGCGCTGAGGTTCCACTGGCCAATCGGCACCTGGTTGCTGAAGGAGTAACGGCCCTGGTCGTCGGAGTGGTTGCAGATGAAGTTGGCGTCGAAGTCGTCGAGGAAGGCGAACGGGCCGAAATCGAAGGTGATACCCAGGATCGACATGTTGTCGGTATTCATCACCCCGTGGCAGAAGCCATAGGCCTGCCATTTGGCGATCAGTTCGGCGTTGCGCTCGACCACTTCGCGGAACATCGCCAGGTACGGTTCCGGTTGTTCCAGGCACTCTGGGAAGTGCATGGCCAGCACGTGGTCACCCAGCACTTTCTGCTGCTCGGGCCGTTTGGTGTAGTAGAAATATTCGAAGTGACCGAAGCGCACATGGCTTGGCGCCAGGCGCAGGACCATGGCCGCGCGCTCCTGCTTTTCACGCCACACCGGGGTGTCGGAGCCGATCACGCACAGGGCGCGGGTGGTCGGGATATTCAGGGCATTCAGGGCTTCGGAAGCGAGGAACTCGCGGATCGACGAACGCAGTACCGCCCGGCCATCGCCCATGCGTGAAAACGGCGTCTGGCCGGCGCCCTTGAGGTGCAGGTCCCAATGTTCGCCGGCCTCGTTGTACACCTCGCCGAGCAACAGGCCGCGACCGTCGCCCAGTTGTGGGTTGTAGGAGCCGAACTGATGCCCGGAATAGACCATCGCCCTCGGAATCGCATCGGCCCAGAGCTTGTGGCCGCTGAACAGTTCGGCGAACTCCGGGGTTTCGGCCTCGGCCGGGTCGAGGTCCAGCAGGGCCATGGCGGCGGGGCTGGCCACGACCAGGCGCGGATTGTCGATGGGCTCGGGCAGCACATGGGCGGAAAACGCGTCGCCCAGGCGGTCGAAGCGATTATCGAAGGTGAGTTCGTCGAGGGCTTTCAAGGGCCGGCTCCAGCAGAATGTCCGAGCATTCTGCTGGGGAAAGGCCGGTTAGTCGAGTTTGGCGGCGGGCGGTTCTTGCGCCGGCTTGCCATCGACGATCGGCACGATGGTTTTCGCTTCCGGCTCGATCGGCACCATCTTGTATTCCTGGCCGTGCAGGTTCTTGAGGTAGACCTCCATCTGCCGGAACGAGATGTTGATGTGCTGCTTCTTGAACTCGCGGTTGATGAAGCGGTTGACCTCGTCGAGCACCGGGTTGCGGTCGCCGAGGTCGCGCACATGCATGCGCAACTCGTGGTCGAGGGTGCTTTCGCCGAAATTCAGGAAGTACACATGCGGCTCCGGGTCTTTCAGGACGCGCGGGTTGTCCCGTGCAGCCTTGAGCAGCAGTTCTTTCACCAGGTCCAGGTCCGAGCCGTAGTCGACGCCGAGCTTGAGGGTCACCCGGGTGATGGTGTCGGTCAGCGACCAGTTGATCAGTTGCCCGGTAATGAACGTCTTGTTCGGGACGATGATGTCCTTGCGGTCGAAGTCGGTGATGGTCGTGGCACGGATGCGGATCTTGCTCACCGTACCCGACAGGTTGCCGATGGTGATGGTGTCACCGATCCGCACCGGACGTTCGAACAGGATCATGATGCCGGAAATGAAGTTGGCGAAGATTTCCTGCATGCCGAAACCGAGGCCGACCGACAGCGCCGCCACCAGCCATTGCAACTTGTCCCAGCTCACGCCCAGGGTCGACAGGGTCGAGACGAAGCCGACGCCGGCGATCACGTACGAGAGCAGCGTGGTGGTCGCGTAGGCGCTGCCCTGGGCCAGGTTGAGCTTGGACAGCACGAAGACTTCCAGCAGGCCGGGCAAGTTGCGCGCCAGGGCGAAGGTGATGCCGATGATGATCAGCGCACCGAGCATGTCGCCGATGCTGATCGGCACCATGCTCATGTTGGCGCCGGTGCCGCTGGTGTATTCGTAGAGGGTGATGTTGTCCAGGTACGAGAACACGGTGATCAGGTCGGCCCAGACCCAGTACAGCGCCGCCATGAAGCCGCCGAGCAGCGCCAGGCGGATCAGGCGCAGGGACTGTTCGTTGACCTTCTCGATGTCCATGGTCGGTTCTTCGATCACCGCTTCGCCGTCGCCGGCCTCTTTGGCGGCCAGGCGCTTGGCCAGGGCGCGCTGGTAGGCCAGCCGCCGGGCCGCCACGCTGAGGCCGCGCACGAAGGTGGCTTCGATCACCAGCCAGAACATCAGCAGGTACAGGGTGTTGATCAAGCGGTCGCTGAGCTTCAGTGCGGTGTAGTAGTAGCCGAAGCACACCGCCACGAACAGCGCGACGGGCAGGGCGGTGAACAGGATCCCCACCAGTTTGCGGAACAGCGAGGCGTTCTCGTGGGTCGGGCTGCTGATGAGCAAGCGGCTGAGCAGCAAGGTCATCAAGGCGTAGCAGATCAGCACCACCGGCATGCCGAGCACGTCATCGGCCAGTGCCGCCGGTTGCAGTTCGGCAACGGCCACTACGGTCACCAGGGCCATGACCACGATGCCGAGGCGGCGGATCCATCTGCGAAGGAATTCCACCTGGGGCTTTTCCCAGCGGAAATGCAGTTCTGCCACGCCGCCCGGTGCGAGGATCCGGTAGGCGGTGTAGAACACCAGCCAGGCCCCGGCCATTTGCAGCAGCGCCGCGCCCATATTGGCGTTCTGCCCGCGGGCGTCGATTTGCAGGGCCAGCCCGCACAAGGCGAGGCCCAGGGAAACCGGCATCGCCAGCAGGACGTTGATCAGAATTGCCTGCGGGGTGTGCCACTGGCTATCGCGCTTGAAGTGACCGATGTCCTGGTGAACCTTGTTCAGTCGTGCGTACAGACTCTTGCGCCGCCAGAGCAGTGCACCGATCAGCAGGGCCAATGGCAGGAACAGCAGCGGGCGCTGGGTCAGGCCATCGGTCAGTTCGCTCAGGCTTGACAGTACCGGCAGCGAATCGAGCTGACGCTGCAGGCGATCCGGCACGCTGTGAATCCACTCCAGGTCCAGCGGCTTGTTGCTCGGAATCCAGAACATCTGTTCATCGAGCGTCGCCCGCAGGCTTTGCGCGGTGCTGAGCAGTTGCTTCTGGTTCAGTTGCAGGGTGATGGATTCATTGAGCACCGCGCTCAGTTCACGATTGAGCCGCTCCAGCAGGTCGGCGCGGGTGGTGGCCAGTTCCATCAGGCTTTTGCGCAACTGCGGCGTGACTTGCTCGGGGGGCTGGGTCGACAGCAGGTTTTCAACGTAGGTGGTCGGGTTGCTCAGCAGTTCCCGTTGCTGGCTGACTTCGAACTGATACAGGCGAATGTCAGCGATCTGGTCGGCCAGGTTGCGGTCGAGCCGCAGACGCGGCAAGGCCTGTTTCTGCTTGTAGAGAATCTTCGAGAGCAGCAGGCTGCCTTTGAGTACGTTGATTTGCTCGTCCAGCGCCGAATCGCTCTGGGTCAGGCTGTCCAGTTGTTGCTTGGTCTGCAGGTTCTGCTGGGTGACTTCGTTGAGGCGGTCGGTGCTTTTGAGCAGGTAGTCCGAGAGCTTCAGGTTGGCCGCGCTTTCGGTGGCCAGCAGGCTGCTGCCGCCGGCCTTCTGCGCTTCGATGGACTGCTGGGTGACCGTTTCCTGGGACAACGCCAGGCGCTTCTGGTTGATCAGGGTTTGCAGCTCCTGGATTTCCTTGTCCAGGCGGTCGGATCGCTCCGACAACAGGTCATGCTGGCTGTTGCCGAGGTCTTGCAATTGGGTGTTGCCGGCCAGTTCCTGGCGGCGCAGCGGGATCAGGGCGTTCAGTGCCGCCAGTTCGGCATTGAGCTGGTCGCGCTGCTCGGCGCTCAGGGTCTTGCCGGCGTCCTTGCCGTTCTTGAGGATATTGTTGATCTGCTGAATGCGCGTCTGGCTGCTGGATATCTCCGCCTGGGCGCGCTCGGGGCGGGTCTGGGCAGTGATGATCAGGCTGTTGGCATCGCCCAAGGCCTTTTGCAGGTCGCTTTGCTGGGTGGAGCGCTCAGTGAGCATTTGCTCCAGCTGCTGGATCGTTTCTTTGGCGAAACGCTGCGCCACCGGCACCACGGCGCTGGCCTTGAGGCGGGTCAGTTCACGCTGGTTTTCCACCGTCTGCTTGGGTGCCGAACTCAACGTTTGCTTGAGCTCGGCCAGCTTCTGCTCGTAGTCACGCTTGTTGTTGAGCTGGTTCAGCGTGTTTTGCAGGACGGTTTGCAGGGCCTTCTGATCGGCTTCCGGCAGTTTGCGGTCGGCGATCTTGTCCAGGCTCGCTTGCACGGCTTCGCTGGAGGGCGGTTCGGCCGCTTGCGCCGCTTGTGAAAAACCAAGGGGGCCGACAGAGAGACTCAAGCCCAACAGGGCAATGGCGAAAAAGGAGCGCAGGTTAGGCATAAAGACCGGTCAAGCAAGTGAGAGTGGAAGCAGTTTAGAGGAAGAGTCCGGGACCCGGGCGACTTCCTTCGGGGAATCTGACGCCCACTTTGCCGATCTTGTTCCCGTCCATGACCGCCACGGTCCAGATGGTGTTGTTCCATTCCACCTGGTCACCTACCACCGGAGCGCCGCCGACTTTCTGGGCAATGAAGCGGCCCAGGGACATGTCCGGATCGATGCCTTCGAACTTCAGCCCATAGAGGGCCGCAACCGCGGCCAGCTGGGCGTCTCCTTCGAGTACGAAGTCGCCGAAGAAGCGCAGATCGAGGCCTCGTTGTGGCGCCTGGCTGAAGAGTTTTCCGAGGGCCGGCAGGTTGTGTTCATGGCCGATAACACACAGCAAATCATCGACTTCCAGCACAGTACTACCCGACGGATGGAGCAATTGTTGACCACGAAACAGGGCGGCAATACGGGTGCCTTCGGGCATTTTCAGCTCACGCAGGGGTGAACCGATGCACCATTTTTCCGCGCCGAGGCGATAAACGAATAGCTCCCACTCGCTGGTGACATGCACTTCCAGGGCCGAGCGCGAAATGGGTGCAGGCTCCGGAGGTACCGTCACCTTCAGCAGCTTGGCGACCCACGGCAGGCTCGTGCCCTGAACCAGCAGCGACACCAGCACGATAAAGAAGGCGAGATTGAAGTACAGCTGGGCGTTGGGCAGGCCAGCCATCAGCGGGAACACCGCGAGAATGATCGGGACCGCGCCGCGCAAACCGACCCAGGAAATGAACGCTTTCTCGCGACCGTGGAATGCCTTGAACGGCAGCAGGCCGACCACCACCGACAATGGCCGGGCAAACAAAATCATCCACAGGGCCAGCGCCAGTGCCGGCAAGGCGATTGGCAGCAGGTCGTGAGGTGTGACCAACAGCCCCAGCACCAGGAACATGCCGATCTGCGCCAGCCAGGCCATGCCGTCGAGCATGTGCAAAATGCCGTGGCGGCTGCGCACCGGACGGTTGCCGATCACCAGGCCGCACAGGTACACGGCAAGGAAGCCGCTGCCGTGCAGGGCGTTGGTCAGGGCAAACACCACCAGGCCACCGGCAATGACCAGGATCGGGTAAAGACCGGTGGCCAGGTTGATGCGGTTGACCAGTTGCAACATGAGCCAGCCACCGCCCAGGCCGATGACGCCACCGATGCCGAATTCGCGCAGCAGGTGGGTCAGCAGGCTCCAGTGCAGGCCGGTCTGGCCGCTGGCGAGCATGTCGATCAGGGTGACGGTGAGGAACACCGCCATCGGGTCGTTGCTGCCGGATTCGATTTCCAGGCTGGCGGTTACCCGTTCGTTCAGGCCCTTGCCACCCAATAGCGAGAACACCGCCGCGGCGTCGGTGGAGCCGACAATGGCGCCGATCAGCAGGCCCTGGATCAGGTTCAGGTCGAACAGCCAGGCGGCCGCCATGCCGGTCAGGCCGGTGGTAATCAGCACCCCGACCGTGGCCAATGAGAGCGCCGGCCATAACGCCACGCGGAAGCTCGAGACCCGGGTACGCAAGCCGCCGTCGAGCAGGATCACCGCCAGTGCGAGGTTGCCGACCAGGTAAGCCGTGGGGTAGTTGTCGAAGATAATGCCGCCGCCATCGACGCCGGCCGCCATGCCGACGGCCAGGATGATCACCAGAATCGGGATGCCGAGGCGCGATGAGAGGGAGCTCACCAGAATGCTCGCACCTACCAGCAACGCGCCGATCAAGAACAGGCTGTTGATGGTCGTCGCATTCAAAGGCAGTACTCCAGAAAGCTGAAAGGCGGGCACAAACTGACCATGCAGTCTGCGTGCCAGCGATTCTAACCTGTTGAAATGTGATGCTGTCAAAAAGCTTTTGCAGAGCAAAAGATCGCAGCCTGCGGCAGCTCCTACACAGACCCGCTTTACATGTAGGAGCTGCCGCAGGCTGCGATCTTTTCGGCATCAGAGCAAAGGACTCGGCGACGAAGTGCAGGAACCAGATCGGCCTGCCGCAGTCTTTAAAACTCGCGAGGAAGGTCGCCCGTCAGCAAAATCAAGGCTTTGCGCCTGTATAACCCTGGCATCCACAGTGACTTTTCTTTATCGTACGCGCCCTTTGAAAAAGCCCGGAAAATCAAAATGTTGGAAGCATCCCTAAGCCAATTGGAACAACTGGTCAGCGACCTGGTGCAACAGAACCAGACCCTGCTCGGCACCAACCAGACCCTGACTGCAGAACTGGCCCAGGCCAAGGATGAAAACGAAAGCCTGCAACTGAGCCTGATGGAGCAGGAAGAGAAACAAGGCGCCACGGCGGCTCGCATCCAGGCCCTGGTTGAGCGCGTCAGCGCAGGCCCTGTCAGCGCATGAGTTACAACGCCGCAGGGGTAAAAGTCGTCTCGATCCTGGGGGAGGACTATTCGATCAAGGCACCGGCCGGGGAAGAACAAACCCTGCTGGACGCCGCGATGATGTTGAAGGCAGCCCTGGCCGAAACCAAGAGAAAGTACCCGACGCTGATCGGTGACCGACTGCTGGTGCTGGCGGCGATGAATCTGTGCTCCCAGCAGATTGAAATGCAGAAACAGCACAAGCTCGAACTCGACCGTTACCAAGAGCAAGTCAGCGCCACGGTTGAAGTGATCTCCAAGACGATCAATCAGGCCTGATCGGCTTTGCGCACAACCAAAGAATAGATTGTCGGTTGGTTTGTATACAATCGGCACGGCTGTTGCAGTGTTTCAGCCTCTTATTCTTTGGGGGTGCTCCATGCAGTTCTGGCGACGCAGTATTCAATGGCAGTTGATCCTGAGCATGGGCACCGCCCTTCTGGTCAGTATCCTGATCGTGGTTGGCATTTATACCCTCGTGGTCAACCGTCTTGCCCAGAGCTATCTGGTCGAGCAAGCCTTGCCGTCGAGCATCGAGGCGATGCGCAACGACATCGAGCGGATCCTCGTCCAGCCCCTCACCGCCGCCAAGGACATCGCCAGCAACAGCATGGTGCGCGACTGGTTGGCCGGGGGTGAAGACAGTGCCCGGACCAACACCTTTGCCACCTATCTGGAAGGCATCCGCGCCGAACACAAAGCCTTTACCGCGCTGATTGTCGGCACCGCGTCCAATCACTACATCACCGAAAAGGGCCTGGACCGCACCCTCAGCCGATCCAATCCGAAAGATGCCTGGTTCTACGCGTTCCTCGACAGCAATCAGCCGCGCACCCTCAATATCGATAACGACACAGCCACCGGAGAATTGGCGCTGTTCATCGACCTCAAGGTCGAACAGGCCGGTAAAGTCGTGGGCGTTGCGGGGCTTGGCCTGAGCATGAAGGAGCTGTCGGAGCTGATCCACAATTTCAGCTTCGGGGAGCGCGGCAAGGTCTATCTCGTGCGTTCCGACGGTTTGATCCAGGTCCATCCCGAGGCGCAATTCAGCGGCAAACGCACCTTGACCGAGCAGATCGGCGCTACAGCGGCGCAAGCCCTGATGAGTCAAAAAGCCGCCACCAGTAGCGGCTTCCAGCGCGACGGCGAAGACTTCCTCGCCTTGAGCTTGCCGCTGCGCGATCTCGGCTGGACCCTGGTGGCCGAAGTGCCGCAATCGCAGATCTACGCCGAAGCCCGCCGCGCCATGTGGATGAGCAGCGGCATCGGCCTGGCGGTTGCACTGGTGTGCCTGTTGCTGGTGGTATTGCTGGCCCGTGGGCTGGTGCGGCCGATTCGCCAGGTAACAGCGGCGCTGGTGGCCATCGGTAGCGGTGGTGGAGATTTGACCCAGCGGCTGGATGCCAGCCGCGCCGATGAGCTGGGTGATTTGGCGCGTGGCTTCAATCGATTCCTGGATAGCCAGCGCGACATGATCGGTGAAGTACTGACCACCAGCGAGCGCCTGCGCACCGCTGTCGGCCAGGTGGCGCGTGTGGTGGACAACACGGCTGAACGCTCTGGTCGTCAGCAGGAAATGACCGACATGGTCGCCACCGCTGTTCACGAAATGGGCCTGACCGTGCAGGACATTGCGCAGAATGCCGGCAACGCGGCGTTCGCCTCGCAAACCGCCCGTGATGAAGCGCTGCAGGCGCGGGAAGTGGTGGGCGGTTCTATCCGTCATATTGAAAGCATGTCCCGGGAAATCGGTGTAGCGGCCACGGCGGTGGCCGAGCTGGCTCATCAAGTGGCATCCATCGATCAGGTGCTGGCGGTGATTCGCGGGATTTCCGAGCAGACCAACCTGCTGGCGCTCAACGCGGCTATCGAAGCGGCGCGCGCTGGCGACATGGGGCGTGGGTTCGCCGTGGTGGCCGATGAAGTGCGCACCCTGGCGCGGCGTACGCAATCGTCCACCGATGAAATCCAGCAGATGATCGGCAGCCTCAAGCAAGGCGCAGAGAACGCGGTGTCGTCGATGCATTCCGGGCAAGCCGCGACGGGCACGGGGGTCGAGTCGAGCCAGCGTACCGGCACCTCGTTGACGGCGATCACCGGGCAAGTGGAGCGCATCAGCGACATGAACCATCAGGTGGCGACGGCGACGGAAGAGCAGTCGGCAGTCACCGAGGAAATCAATCGCAACGTGCAGGGCATTTCCGATCTGGCGCGGGCGACGGCGGGGGAGGTCAGGGCTTGTCGTGAGGATTGCCAGACATTGCAGCGGTTGGCGGATGATCTGGCGCGGCAGATGGGTGGGTTCAAGCTGAGCTGATCAAGATCAAAAAATCGCAGCCTTCGGCAGCTCCTACAGGGAAACGCATTCCCATGTAGGAGCTGCCGAAGGCTGCGATCTTTTTTGTGGTCAGAACCACTCATCCTGCATGCCCAGGCAAACATCATCCCGTGCCTCAAGAATCGCCAGCTCATGGTGGCACCCTGGCACTTCCCACGTCAGGAAGTAGCGGGCCGCCTGCAACTTGCCTTTATAGAAGCTCACATCCGCGCCATTCCCTTTGGCCAACCCTTCCTCAGCACGAATCGCCTGTTCCAGCCAGCGCCAGCCAATGACGGTGTGCCCGAACACCTTCAGGTACAGCGCCGAATTCGCCAGGCTGCTATTGACCTTGCCTTGCCCTAAATCCGTCAGCAAACCAATGGTCACGGCTTGCAGGCGTGCCACCAGTTTCTCCAGCGGCTCGCGCAGCGGCGTCAGCGACTCGAACGCCTGGGCACGTTCGGCGGTGTCGGCGATCAGGCGGATCAGTTGCTTGAGCCCCGCGCCACCGTTCTGTGCCAGTTTGCGGCCCAGCAGGTCCAGCGATTGAATGCCGTGGGTGCCTTCGTGGATCGGGTTCAGGCGGTTGTCGCGATAGTACTGCTCCACCGGGTATTCACGGGTGTAGCCATGGCCACCGAGGATCTGGATCGCCAGTTCATTAGCCTTCAGGCAGAACTCCGAGGGCCAGGATTTGACGATCGGCGTCAGCAGGTCCAGCAGTTCGTGGGCCTGCTTGCGCTCGGCTTCGGTCTCCAGCGTCGTGGTGTCGTCGAACAGTCGCGCCGCGTACAGGCCGAGGTCGAACGAGCCTTCAACGTAGGCCTTTTGTGTCAGCAGCATGCGTTTGACGTCGGCGTGCTGAATGATCGCCACCGGCGCGGTATTCGGGTCCTTGCTGTCCGGCACGCGGCCTTGCGGACGTTCACGGGCGTATTCCAGCGAATACAGGTAGCCGGCGTAGCCGAGCATCACCGCGCCCATGCCGACGCCGATCCGCGCCTCGTTCATCATCTGGAACATGTAGCTCAAGCCCTGGTGCGGCTTGCCCACCAGATAGCCGACACAATCGCCGTTATCGCCGAAGTTCAGCGCGGTGGAGGTGGTGCCACGCCAGCCCATCTTGTGGAACAGCCCGGCCAGCAGCACGTCGTTGCGCCGGCCGAGGCTGCCGTCGTCGTTGACCAGGAACTTGGGCACGATGAACAGCGAAATGCCTTTCACACCGGCCGGTGCGTCCGGCAGCTTGGCCAGCACCATGTGCACGATGTTTTCCGACAGCGGATGATCGCCGCCGGAGATGAAGATCTTGTTGCCCTTGAGGCGATAAGTGCCGTCGGACGCAGGCTCGGCGCGGGTACGAATATCTGACAGCGACGAGCCCGCGTGGGGTTCGGTCAGGGCCATGGTGCCGAAGAAGCGGCCGTCGATCATCGGTTGCAGGAAGCGGCGCTTCTGCTCCTCGGTACCGAAGCTTTCGATCAGGTTGGCCGCGCCCATGGTCAGGAACGGATAAGAGGTCGAGGCGGCGTTGGCCGACTGGAAGTGCGAAAAGCAGGCCTGGGACAGCAGCGTAGGAAGTTGCATGCCGCCGGCGTCGAAACTGCGCGCGGCGTTGAGGAAGCCGGCTTCGAGGAAAGCATCCACCGCCGGTTTCACTTCCGGAATCAGGATTGCCTGACCGTTCTCGTAGCGCGGCTCGTTCTCGTCGCCCTTGCGGTTGTGCGGGGCGAAGAACTTCTCGGCGATGCTGCGGGCGGTGCCAATGGCCGCATCGAAGGTTTCGCGATTGTGCTCGGCGAAACGCTCACGCTGGGTCAGGCCCTCGGCATCGAGGACTTCATACAGCTCGAAAGCCAGATTGCGGGAACTGAGCAACGTCTCGGACATGGCGGCCTACCTTTTATTGGGATGGGCCGAGTCTAGGCGGGGGAATAGAGGCTGAACAGGATGATTGATCCTGGTGATGGAGAAGCAAAAGATCGCAGCCTTCGGCAGCTCCTACAGGAAAACGCATTCCAAATGTAGGAGCTGCCGAAGGCTGCGATCTTTTGATCTTGCTTTAAAGCTCGGGCAGCCGCAGCTGCCCGGTCCTGTTACTGCTTAGCCAATCGTCATCAAGCTCGCATTACCACCCGCCGCAGCCGTGTTGACGCTCAACGCCCGCTCGATCACCAAACGCTCCAGCGCAATGTTGGTCTCGCCCTGCGACAGGCCCTGAACCCCGACAATCGCACCGGCACGCTTGGCAACCTGCTGGCAAACCGCACGCAACTGATCGGAGTGGCCGTGATGCACAACCGCGTCAATCACCACTTCGTCCTTGTTCCAGTCGGAAACCAGCTTGATGCGCGCCTGAATCTCCTTCGGCAGGCGTGCGAACAGCGCCTTGGTCAGTTCACCTTCCGGCCACACCGCCGATCCGCCGACTGCCAGAACTGCCGCCAGTTGAGTCAACAGGTCGCCTTCGACTTCCGCCAGGCACAGCACGTGTTCCCGTGGCAGGATCGCGTAGCTGTTGCGCTCGCCGGTTGGGCCGGCCAGAACGCGGGTGATCCCGCTTTGCGATTGTGCGGCGAACTGCACGCACAGGGTGCTCAGGTCGGCAAACTTGTGGCTGTCGGCCCAGGCTTTCAGGGCGGTCAGCGGCTTGCTCATGGCGTCGCGCAGACGAACGTCCGGTGCTGCGGCGGCATCGCCACGAGCGAAGGATTGTTCGATCGCATCCGCGGGGCGGGTCGACAGCAGGCGGTACAGGTACAGCGGGCCACCGGCTTTCGGGCCGGTACCCGACAGGCCTTCGCCGCCGAACGGCTGCACGCCGACCACGGCACCGACGATGTTGCGGTTGACGTAGACGTTACCGGCATTGACGTTGTCGATCACCTTGGCGATGGTCTCGTCGATACGGGTGTGCACGCCCAGGGTCAAGCCGTAGCCGGAAGCGTTGATCTGGCCGATCAGTTGATCGATGTCCTTGCGCTTGTAGCGCACCACGTGCAGCACAGGGCCGAAGATCTCCCGCTGCAGTTCGTCGAAGCTTTCCAGTTCGATCAGGGTCGGCATCACGAAGGTGCCGCGTTTGACTTCTTCGGCGTCGGCGATGGCCACCTGGTACACGCTGCGACCTTTGTCGCGCATGGCCTGGATGTGCTTCTCGATGCCTGCCTTGGCTTCGGCGTCGATCACCGGGCCGATGTCCACGGACAGACGCTCAGGGTTGCCGAGACGGCTTTCGGCCATCGCGCCCTTGAGCATTTCGATGACGCGATCAGCGGAATCTTCCTGCAGGCACAGGACGCGCAGGGCCGAGCAACGCTGGCCGGCACTGTCGAATGCCGACGAAACCACGTCGATCACCACTTGTTCGGTCAGTGCCGAAGAGTCGACGATCATCGCGTTCTGGCCACCGGTTTCGGCGATCAGCGGGATCGGACGGCCCTGGCTGTCCAGGCGGCCGGCGATGTTGCGTTGCAGCAAGCGCGCGACTTCGGTGGAACCGGTGAACATCACGCCTTTGACGCGATCGTCGCCGACCAGACCGGCACCCACGGTTTCACCGCGACCCGGCAGCAGTTGCAGCACGCCCTCGGGAATGCCGGCTTCGAGCAGCAGGCGCACGGCTTGAGCGGCGACCAGCGGCGTCTGTTCCGCAGGCTTGGCCAATACCGGGTTACCGGCGGCCAGGGCAGCAGCCACCTGGCCACTGAAGATCGCCAGCGGGAAGTTCCACGGGCTGATGCATACCACTGGACCCAGCGGGCGGTGAGCGTCGTTGGTGAAGTCGTTGCGTGCCTGCACCGCGTAGTAACGCAGGAAGTCCACGGCTTCACGCACTTCAGCGATGGCGTTGGCAAAGGTCTTGCCGGCTTCGCGGGCCAGCAGGCCCATCAGCGGCTGGATCTCGGCTTCCATCAGGTCGGCGGCACGTTCCAGGATCGCGGCGCGTTCGGCGGGCGGGGTGGCCTGCCAGATCGGCGCAGCGTTGAGGGCGCACTGGATCGCGTTGTCGACGTCTTCGACGGTGGCTTCCTGCACATGGCCGACCACGTCACGCAGATCGGACGGGTTCAAAACCTGCGCCGGGGCTTCGTTGCTGGATGCGCAGCCGAGTATCGGAGCGGCTTTCCAGTGGTTGTGCGCGGTAGCGAGAAGTGCGCAGGACAGCGACGCCAAACGATGTTCGTTGGCCATGTCGATGCCGCTGGAGTTGGCGCGCTCGGCGCCATACAGGTCACGCGGCAGCGGAATGCGCGGGTGCGGCAGGCCGAAACCACCTTCCACGGTCGCCATCTGCTCGATGCTGGCCACCGGATCGGCCACCAGTTCCTGAATCGAAATCGACTGGTCGGCGATACGGTTGACGAACGAGGTGTTCGCGCCGTTTTCCAGCAGGCGACGCACCAGGTAAGCCAGCAGGGTTTCGTGGGTACCGACCGGTGCGTACACGCGGCACGGACGGTTCAGCTTGCCTTCGGAGACTTTACCTACAACCTGTTCGTACAGCGGTTCACCCATGCCGTGCAGGCATTGGAACTCGTACTGGCCCGGGTAATAGTTCTGACCGGCGATGTGGTAAATGGCCGACAGGGTATGGGCGTTGTGCGTGGCGAACTGCGGGTAGATGACTTCCGGCACCGACAGCAATTTGCGTGCGCAAGCGATGTAGGACACGTCGGTGTACACCTTGCGGGTATAGACCGGGTAGCCTTCCAGGCCTTCGACCTGGGCGCGCTTGATTTCGCTGTCCCAGTACGCGCCTTTTACCAGGCGGATCATCAGGCGATGACGGCTGCGACGAGCCAGGTCGATCACGTAGTCGATCACGTACGGGCAACGCTTCTGATAAGCCTGGATCACGAAACCGATGCCGTTCCAGCCGGTCAGTTGCGGCTCGAAGCACAGGCGCTCGAGCAGATCCAGCGACAGCTCGAGGCGGTCGGCTTCTTCGGCGTCGATGTTCAGGCCGATGTCGTATTGCTTGGCCAACAGGGTCAGCGACAGCAGGCGCGGGTACAGCTCATCCATCACGCGCTCGTACTGGGCGCGGCTGTAGCGAGGGTGCAGGGCCGACAGCTTGATGGAAATGCCCGGGCCTTCATAAATCCCGCGACCGTGGGACGCCTTGCCGATCGAGTGGATGGCTTGTTCGTACGAGGCCAGGTACTTCTGGGCGTCGTGCTCGGTGAGTGCGGCTTCACCCAGCATGTCGTAGGAGTAACGGAAGCCCTTGGCTTCGAACTTGCTGGCGTTGGCCAGGGCTTCGGCGATGGTTTCGCCGGTCACGAACTGCTCGCCCATCAGGCGCATGGCCATGTCGACGCCCTTGCGGATCATCGGCTCGCCGCTCTTGCCGATGATGCGGCTCAGGGACGAAGTCAGGCCGGCTTCGTTGTGGGTCGACACCAGCTTGCCGGTCAGCAGCAGGCCCCAGGTGGCGGCGTTGACGAACAGCGACGGGCTGTTGCCCAGGTGCGGCTGCCAGTTGCCGGTGCTGATCTTGTCGCGGATCAGGGCGTCACGGGTGCCTTTGTCCGGGATGCGCAGCAGCGCTTCGGCCAGGCACATCAGCGCCACGCCTTCCTGGGACGACAGGGAGAATTCCTGCAGCAGGCCTTGAACGATGCCGGCACGGCCGCCAGCGCTCTTCTGATTGCGCAGTTTTTCAGCAATCGAGGCGGCAAGCTTGTTGGTGGCTTCGGCCATCGGTGCCGGCAGGCGAGCCTGCTCGATCAGCATCGGCACGACTTCCGGCTCAGGGCGGCGGTAGGCGGCGGTGATCGAGGCGCGCAGTACCGATTGCGGCAGGATGCTTTCGGCGAATTCGAGGAAACACTGGTGGGCGTGATCCAGAGGCGCGTCGACGCTGTCGTCGGAGTCCTTGGTCAAACCGCTCAGCTCGGTCAGGGTTGCACCACCCTCGAGTTTTTCCAGGTAATTGAAGATTGCCTGCTTGATCAACCAGTGCGGCGTGCGATCAATCGAGGTCGCGGCGGCCTTGAGGCGTTCGCGGGTCGGGTCGTCAAGTTTGACCCCAAGGGTGGTGGTAGCCATGTTTTTATCCTCATGTTTGCCACGACTGCGTGGCATCAGCTGGCGGCAAGATTAGCCGTGCGACTGTTGAGGTGCAACCGGGTGCAACCCTTTTTTTGTCGGAATATTAAGCAGCTCGTCAGGAAATAAATTCTGGTACGGGTGTGCCGTATCTGCTTGGTGCTTTTTAACGCGGTTGGCTCTATTTCTTGCTCCGAAAAGGAGCAAAAACCGGCGTTTGCTATTTATTTCCGACTAGGTGCAACTTATTCTCGCGAAACTGGTTGCACCTTATTTACTTTGTTGAATAGCATTCGCGCCCAAGGTGCAACCCGGAAAAGTCCGGGTGCTCCGGCTGATGGCTTTCCTGGGGAAACATCAGTCATAAATGCGCGGGAATCCGGATCGTCTGTCAAACGTATGCGTTTGCGAGCGGTTCACCAGCCGCCGCTACATAAAAACAAAGCCAGGGCGTAACTTAATGAGCGTAAGCAATCCAACCCTGATCACGTTCGTGATCTACATCGCAGCAATGGTGCTGATCGGCTTGATGGCCTATCGCTCCACCAACAACCTTTCCGACTACATCCTGGGCGGTCGCAGCCTGGGCAGCGTCGTGACTGCACTGTCCGCCGGTGCCTCCGACATGAGCGGCTGGTTGTTGATGGGCTTGCCCGGCGCAATCTACATGTCCGGTCTTTCCGAAAGCTGGATCGCCATCGGCCTGATCGTCGGCGCCTACCTGAACTGGCTGTTCGTCGCCGGCCGTCTGCGTGTACAGACCGAGCACAACGGTGATGCACTGACCCTGCCGGACTACTTCGCCAGCCGCTTCGAAGACAAGAGCGGCCTGCTGCGGATCATCTCTGCGGTCGTGATCCTGGTGTTCTTCACCATCTACTGCGCTTCCGGCATTGTGGCCGGTGCCCGTCTGTTCGAAAGCACCTTCGGCATGTCCTACGAGACGGCGCTGTGGGCCGGTGCTGCGGCGACGATTGCCTACACCTTTATCGGCGGATTCCTGGCGGTGAGCTGGACCGATACCGTACAAGCCACCCTGATGATCTTCGCGTTGATCCTGACGCCAGTCATCGTGCTGCTGGCCACTGGCGGCGTCGACACCACCTTCCTGGCCATCGAAGCGCAAGATCCAAGTAACTTCGACATGCTCAAGGGCACCACTTTCATCGGCATCATCTCGCTGATGGGCTGGGGTCTGGGCTACTTCGGTCAGCCGCACATCCTCGCGCGTTTCATGGCGGCTGATTCGGTGAAATCGATTGCCAAGGCCCGACGCATCTCCATGACCTGGATGATCCTGTGCCTGGGCGGCACCGTGGCTGTGGGCTTCTTCGGTATCGCCTACTTCTCGGCGCACCCGGACGTGGCTGGCGCGGTCTCCGAGAACCACGAACGTGTGTTCATCGAACTGGCCAAGATCCTGTTCAACCCATGGATCGCCGGTGTCCTGCTGTCGGCCATTCTGGCTGCCGTCATGAGCACCCTGAGCTGCCAGTTGCTGGTGTGCTCGAGCGCCCTGACCGAAGACTTCTACAAGACCTTCCTGCGTAAATCCGCTTCGCAGCTGGAACTGGTCTGGGTCGGTCGTGCCATGGTCCTGTTGGTCGCCCTGATTGCTATCGCACTGGCAGCCAACCCGGAAAACCGTGTACTGGGCCTGGTGAGCTATGCCTGGGCCGGCTTCGGCGCCGCATTCGGTCCGGTCGTACTGATCTCCGTGATCTGGAAAGACATGACCCGCAACGGCGCACTGGCCGGCATCCTGGTCGGCGCGATCACCGTGATCGTCTGGAAGCACTTCGAACTGCTGGGCCTGTACGAAATCATCCCGGGCTTCATCTTCGCTAGCCTGGCGATCTACATCGTCAGCAAAATGGGCACGCCGACTGCCGGCATGTTCCAGCGTTTTGCGGCTGCAGAGAATGATTATCGTCTGAACAAGTGATGAGTGATGGGGGGAACGCTTCCCGTCCCTGATAAAAAAACGGCTCGCAGCTTTTGGTGCGGGCCGTTTTTTATTGGGGATCAGTCAAGATCGGCATCAGGCTGATTCAGAAAGATCAGCACGCCCAGTATTGCCATGTAGAACCTGAAGGCTGCGTCCTGACCATTCCAAATATCGGATTGCCACATCAGAAACCACTCACCTCCAACAACCATGAAGCCGAAAAACCACACGAAAAACCCGGTCGTCAAACCCGCTACGGCCCACTTCCTGGCCTGTCTGAACTCATGCCCACCGGCTGACCGCGAGCGCCAGAGCTTTAGTGCGCCGTAGCCAAGAAGTCCACAGGTAATGGCTTCGCCAAGGATGATCAGCCAGTAAGCCCCATGCCACACCCAAGGCAGATCAATTGCGCGATACCGGGCGGCGTTGTCAGGGAAGGTGGTATCCATGCTCAGCACATGCCGGACGAAGTTGAAGTTGGAAGCGTAGTCGGTGATGTTGTTGAACACGGTCATGAAGGCGAATGCGGCGAGCGCCAGGGTCATTGCAATCTTTGCGTAGCGAATGGTCATTTGTGCGTCCTTTGCCTTTTTCGACAAAGAACGCTATCACACCGGTTTGCAGGTTCGGGAGTCTTCCTGTTGTGAGGCGTTTGTGAATTTGTCGAGTGATGGTGCGTGCTTGTCGCCGCTATGAATGCTTGAAGTGTCCGCTCAGTCGCCAACCCCTGACTTGCCGGCCGGTAAAAGGTAAACTTCCCGGCCTTCGCAGGAGCAACCATGAATTATCGTCACGCCTTCCATGCCGGCAATCACGCCGATGTGTTCAAACACCTGACCTTGACCCGCCTCATCGCCCTGATGTCGCGCAAGGAGCAGCCGTTTGCCTATCTCGACACTCACGCCGGCATCGGTCTGTATGACCTTCAGGGTGACCAGGCCAGCCGTACCGGCGAGTACCTGGAAGGCATTGCGCGTTTGTGGGGGCAGCCGGATCTGCCGATCCTGACCGCCGATTACATGCAGGTGCTGCACGAGATGAACCCGGATGGCCAGTTGCGCTATTACCCGGGGTCGCCGGAGCTGGCGCGACGTTTGACCCGCCCGCAGGACCGCGTGTTGCTCAACGAGAAGCACCCGGAAGATGGCGTTTTACTCAAGGACAACATGGCCGGTGATCGTCGGGTCAAGGTGCACCTGGGCGAAGGCTGGCATGTGTCGCGGGCCTTGTTGCCGGTGCCGGAGAAGCGGGCGGTGATATTGATCGATCCGCCGTTCGAGAAGCTCGACGAGATGCAGCGTTGTGCCGCGTCGCTCAAGGAAGCGATTGGCCGGATGCGCCAGACTGTGGCGGCGATCTGGTACCCGGTGAAGGATCAGCGCGCGCTGCGTCGTTTCTACCAGGACCTGGCCGGTACCGGTGCGCCTAAGTTGTTGCGGGTGGAGTTGCTGGTGCATCCGCTGGATACGCCGAACAGCCTGAACGGCTCCGGGCTGGCGATTGCCAATCCGCCGTGGGGGCTGGAGGAGGAGTTGCGTGAGCTGCTGCCGTGGTTGTCCGAGAAGCTTGGGCAGACCCAGGGTGGGTGGCGGATGGATTGGTTGATTGCCGAGTAACAAGCGGCATGGTCAAAAGATCGCAGCCTGCGGCAGCTCCTACAGGGTTATTCGTACACCTGTAGGAGCTGCCGAAGGCTGCGATCTTTTGCTTTAGCGATCAGATCGGGCAGGTCACGCCTGTACCGCCGATCCCGCAGTAGCCTTCCGGATTCTTGGCCAGGTACTGCTGGTGATAGGTCTCTGCAAAGTAGACGGTCGGGGCCTGGTCGATTTCGGTGCTGATTTCACCGAGGCCGGCCTTGGACAGCTCAGCCTGGTACGCTTCTTTACTCTTGAGCGCGGCGTCCAGTTGTTCAGGCGAGGTGGCGTAGATCACCGAGCGGTACTGGGTGCCGATGTCGTTGCCCTGACGCATGCCCTGAGTCGGGTTGTGCAGTTCCCAGAACATCGCCAGCAGTTCCTGGTAGCTGACCTTGGCCTTGTCATACACCACCAGTACCACTTCGGCGTGGCCGGTCAGGCCCGAGCAGACTTCTTCGTAGGTCGGGTTCGGCGTGAAGCCGCCGGCGTAACCCACAACAGTGCTGACCACGCCGTCGCGCTGCCAGAAGCGGCGTTCCGCACCCCAGAAACAGCCCAGGCCAAAGATCGCGAAGTCGACATCTTCGAAGAACGGGCCAAGCAAGGGGGTGTCTTTAAACACAAAGTGCTTTTCAGGCAGGGTCATCGCGGTTTCGCGGCCAGGCAGAGCTTGTTCTTTAGTAGGGAGCACGTTTTTGTTCACCAGAATTTCCGAGCGCAGAACCATGATCAGTCCTCTCAGTCAGGATGGGTTGTAAATAAGCAGACCGTCAGTGTGCCCAATGCCGGCCAGATACGCACTACCCTTGTGGGAGCGAGCTTGCTCGCGATGAGGGCATAACTTTCAGCATCAATGTCGACTGATCCACCGCTATCGCGAGCAAGCTCGCTCCCACAGGTTTTGTGTCTGTCAGGCGATTGGGCCACGCGGGTAGCGTTTGAGCTTTTCGATCAGCTCATTGCCCGGGATCGGACGGTCGAACAGGTAGCCCTGGCCGACGTCGCAGCGGTGACGGCGCAGGAACGACAACTGATCGGCGGTTTCGATGCCTTCAGCCACGACCTTGAGCTTCAGGTTGTGGGCCATGGCGATCACCGCGGAGGTGATTTCCATGTCGTCCTGGTTGTCCGGGATTTCGTGGATGAAGCTTCGATCGATCTTGATGATGTCGATGGGGAATTTTTTCAAGTAGCTGAGCGACGAGTAACCGGTGCCAAAGTCGTCCATGGCCAGGGTCAGGCCCAGGCGCTTGAGCTGGTCGAGCTGCAAGTGGGTGTCTTCGGTGGCCTCCAGCAGCAGGCCCTCCGTTAACTCAAGCTCCAGCAAATGCGCGGGCAGGGCTTCTTCCTTGAGGATGGTGGCGATGGAGGCCACCAGGTCCGGGTCGGAGAATTGCTTGGGCGACAGGTTGATCGCCACTTGCAGGTTGCCCAGGCCGGCGGCGGTCAGCGCTTTGCTCATGCGGCAAGCCTGGCGGGCGATCCATTTACCGATCGGGATGATCAGCCCGGTTTCTTCGGCGACGCTGATGAACTGATCCGGGCGGATCATGCCCTTTTCCGGATGATCCCAGCGCAGCAGTGCTTCCATGCCCAGCAAGCGACCGCTGCGCAGGCACAGCTTGGGCTGGTAGAACACGTCGAGTTCATTCTGGGTCAGGGCGCGGCGCAAGTTGTTTTCGACGAACAGCTTGTAGCTGGCCTCGGCGTTCAATGCTTCGGTGAACACTTGCACCTGATGTTTGCCGTTGGCCTTGGCCTTGTGCAGCGCGAGCCCGGCGTTGCGCATCAGGGTTTGCGGGTCGCGCCCGTGCAGTGGCGCGCATGCCAGGCCCACGGAGCCGGTGACGCTGATCAACTGGTTGTCAACGAACATCGGTTTGTCGAGGGTCGCCAGCAACTGATTGGCCACTTGCTGACCCATCGTGAGGTCACTGTTGTCCAGCAACACGGCGAATTCGTTACTGGCGAATCGCGCCAGGCTGCCGCTCGGGATCAGGCTGTTGCGCAGGCGTCGGGCCAGACTGATCAGCAATTTGTCGCCAGTCTGGTGGCCGAGGCTGTCGTTGATCCGCTTGAAGTTGTCGATGTCCACCAGCAACAGGCTGATCGGCGCGTCGCTGTCGCGGGCGAAGCGTTCATCGAGGTTGCGGATGAACGCCGGGCGGTTGCCGAGATTGGTCAGATTGTCGGTGTAGGCCAGGCGCTCGATGCGCTGCTGAGCGAGCTTGGTCTGGGTGATGTCTTCGTAGATGCCGATGTAGTGGGTCAGCTCGCGGTTGTCGCCGTACACCTTGGAGATCGACAACTGGCCCCAGTAGGGTTCGAGGTTTTTCCGGCGGCTCTTGAATTCGCCCTGCCAACTGTTGCTCTTGGCCAGTGCCGAAGGCGCGTCGAACAGCAGTTCGCTGAGGTTCTCCAGGGCCGGCAGTTCCGACAGGCGCTGACCGTGCACTTCTTCGGTGGAGTACTGGGTGATGGCGGTGAAGCTCGGGTTGACGTACTCCACCACGCCATCGCAGTTGACCAGCAGAAAGGCGTTGGCACTTTGCTCGACCGCACGCTGGAACAGGTGCAGGGCGCTGGTTGCGGTGCGCCGGTTGTGGTTGCTGATGACCTGGGCGAACTGGTCGGCCAGTTCTCCGGCGAAGGCGATTTCATCGGACTGCCAGGCACGGGTCGCACCGATTTGTTCCAGGCACAAAACGCCAACCACCTGGCCATCGACACGGATACTGGCGTCGAGCATCGCGTTGACGTCGCGCGGGCGCAGGCTTTCGGCCATCTCCCGGGTGCGCGGGTCGTGCATGGCGTTATGGGCGTCGATGGCGCGGCCTGTGTGCAGGGCGTCGAGGTAGTCGGGGAACACGCTGACGTCGATCGGCTGCGGCAGCAGGTATTCCTGATTCGTGCGGTGATAGGCCGAGATCGGCACCAGCATCGAGCCTTCGAGGCTCCACAGGCTGGCGCAGTCGATTTGGTAAATGTCGCAGGCGCTGCGGGTGATCAACTCCGCGGCTTCGCGCAAGGAGTTGTTGCTGCTGTAGCGCTGACGGGTAAGCAGCAGGATCAGGTCCTGCTGGGCGCGCACCCGGTCCAGATGCAGCAGTTGCTCCTGTTGGGCGCGCTGATTGAGCTCCAGGGCGATTTGCAGGCGCGAGTTCTGGGTTTCCAGGTCCAGGGCCGGTTGCAGCGGGTCATCCTCGAACAGGCCGTCAATGACCAACAGGTAGCCGCGCAACAGGTGGCGATTGTGTTGTTTGTAGGCTTCGCCCAATTCCAGCAGATTCAGGGAGCCGGAGGCTGTATGCAGGGTGTAGCGGATCAGGTAATGCGTGCTTTGGGTCAGCTGTTGCTGGACCGCGTCATGAAGTTGATAGCGCGCTTCCGGCTCCATCAGGCTGGCGTAGGGCGAACCTACCAGTGCACACAGCTCCACGGCGGGCAGGCCGAACTGGCGCTCGCAATTGGGATCGAGAAACAGGAGCGCCCAGCTGGGTTCATTAAGCCGTTCGAAACGCAGCATGCCGAGCCGCGAGGGCACAGGCAACTGCGTCACTACCTCGGCCACCATACGGCTGGCGGCATCGGGTTGGCTTTTCATGGAGGGAAACTCGCTTCGAATATGCTGAACGCGCTGGGCTCACGCCCTCTTTACTGTTGCCTGCGGCAAGGTTGCATCATTGCGACACCGACTGACAAGAGAGATGAAGGCTAAGTGCTATAAGAATATGTCGGCAGGCTCGAAGATTTCTGCAGTTTCCGGAAAAAGTATGGCTATTGATCAGATCACGGGCTTGGAGGACGCCTCGAAGACCGTGATTTTTCTCCATCAGCGCAAATGAATGCCTGTCGATTGCAGCCACTTGCCATCTCGATCGTGGTAATTCACCTGAATGCGTTCTGCATCGATGACCAGGTGCGCGAAGTTATCCTGGCTGATGACTTTACCGGTCAATTCCTGGCGATATTCGCCAGCAGCGTTCCGTGCCAGCGGCCGGTCGAGGATAAAGCTGGATTGACTGGCATAGGGCAGCAGTTTGGTATTGCACAAAGGTGACGACACAATGGTGTGCACTTCGAAGTCCGGGTCTTCGCTGTGGGTCAGTCGACTGGTCAAGGAGGCGTGGACGTCACCGGACACGAAAATGACATTCTTCAGTCGGTGCGAACGAATGGTCTCCAGCAACCGCAGCCGTTGCCCGGGGAAACCGGCCCAGGCGTCATTCCCATCCTGTTTGGCGTCGGGAAAGAACATCACGCTGGTAACCACCAGCTTGACCCGGGCAGGGCTGTGGATCAGCCATCGGCACAAGGCATGTTCCTGTTCGACATCAAGCATGCGTCGATCCTCGGCGGACAAGTTGCGCCGGGTGCGACTGTCGGTGACGAACCATTCGATATCGCCATCGGCGAACTGATACCAGTAGTGATTCGGAATCCGGCCGATCCGGCCATCGTCAAGTAGTTCAAATACCGGGCTGTGGCTGGCTTGATATAACTCATATGCAGTGATGGCGTTTTTGTATAGCGCCTCATCGGTCGATTTTTTCTTGTTCGGCCAGTTATCTTCAATTTCATGATCGTCGAGGATCATGTAAGTCGATATGTTGGCCATTAACCTGGAAATATGCGGCTGGGAGAAAGCGGCACGGTACTTTGCGAGTATTTGCTGATATTCGCGATCAGGTGCAAAAAAATTCAAGTCGTCGACATAGATCTGGTCGCCCGTCATCAGCATGGCGCTGACCGGTGGGTTGGCTTGCCTTGCCAGTTGAGCCATCGAGGCAAATATCCGGTCACCCTGTTGGGGTGCCGACGGGATGCCGGCGGTCATCCGCAGGTAACGGCATGAACCGACAAAATAGGCTCGTGGGGTACTGGCCGCGCCGGACCGGGTGCGCAAGCGATAGAGCTCTTGCGGCCATTGCAGCGGCAGTTCCCGCAGCGAATCCGCGGTGTGTTCGGCACTCCGGGTGCTGAACCAGCCGGCCTGGTATTCGTACTCGGTATCGGCTGCCAGGTTTTTGAGAACGATGACATCGGACATGTCATACAGGTTTGTCAGCCTTGCAAAGACACGGTCAAGCCATTGTTCTTGCCCGGACTGCCGATAACGAATGCCGGCAAATACGGGGGCATTGTTTTGCGCTTCGCCGCGCACGAAAATACGCGCGTGATCAGTTGTTGTATGGCCAATAATCGGGCCGACAGTGGGTTTGAGCATGTTTGAGTCCATTCGCTGCCAGTTAATCAGGAAGTTGCTTGTTTCGGATCTAATAGGTATTCAGCCAAGACTAATTATTTGGCCTGAATAAATACCTGGCAGAAATGGATTCAAGTTGTGGGCGATATCAGCCACAAATGTAGGAAGGTGTTTAAACAAGAACTTCAGGCAAAAAAAGATACTTCACGGAACATCTGTAGGAGCTGCCGAAGGCTGCGATCTTTTGATCTTGCTTTTGCGATCTGCAGATTGCTGAAGATCAAAAGATCGCAGCCTACGGCAGCTCCTACAGGGGAACGCGTGCACTACCAAACAACGAGGTCGAGCGTCGACCGGCAGCTCCTGCAGTTTCCCGGAATGATGTGATGAGCCAAAAAAAAGCCCCGCCAAATTGGCGGGGTTGAGGTACGAGCGTGGCGCTCGGAAACGTGGAACGCGATCGGCCCTCCGGTGAAGGAGGGCCGGTCGGTATTACAGGAGCATGGTGCGGATGTCGCCCAGCAGGTCGCTCAGACGCTTGGTGAAGCGTGCAGCAGCGGCGCCGTTGATCACACGGTGATCGTAGGACAACGACAGTGGCAGCATCAGTTTCGGCTGGAAGGCTTTGCCATCCCAGACTGGCTGGATGGTGGCCTTGGAAACACCGAGGATCGCCACTTCCGGCGCGTTGACGATCGGCGTGAAGCCGGTGCCGCCAATGTGGCCGAGGCTGGAAATGGTGAAGCAGGCGCCTTGCATCTCGTCCGACGAGAGCTTCTTGGTCCGGGCTTTTTCAGCCAGGGAAGCGGCTTCGGCGGCCAGTTGCAGCAGGCTCTTCTGGTCGACGTTCTTGATGACCGGTACCAGCAGGCCATCCGGGGTGTCGACGGCGAAGCCGATGTTCACATATTTCTTGCGGATGATCGCTTTGCCGCTTGGCGCCAGCGAGCTGTTGAAATCCGGCAGTTCCTTGAGCAGGTGTGCGCAGGACTTGAGCAGCAACGGCAGGACGGTCAGCTTGACGCCGGCCTTCTCTGCAACGGCTTTCTGGGCAACACGGAACGCTTCGAGTTCGGTGATATCCGCCGAATCGAATTGCGTCACGTGCGGCACGTTCAGCCAGCTGCGGTGCAGGTTGGCAGCACCGACCTGCATCAGGCGGGTCATCGGCACTTCTTCGATTTCACCGAAGCGGCTGAAGTCCACGACCGGAATCGGCGGGATGCCCGCGCCACCGGTTGCGCCGGCAGCAGCGGCCGGTGCTTCCTTGGCCTTCTGCATCATGGCCTTGACGTAAACCTGCACGTCTTCTTTCAGGATGCGACCGTGCGGACCGCTGGCGCCGACGGCGCTCAGCTCGACGCCGAACTCGCGGGCCAGTTGACGCACGGCAGGGCCGGCGTGAACTTTTGCGCCCGGCTTGGCTGGAGCGGCAACCGGGGCAGCAGGTGCGGCGGCCGGTGCAGCAGCGGCTGGAGCCGAAGCAGGAGCGCTCGGAGCAGCAGCGGCAGGTGCCGGTGCAGCGCCTTTGACTTTCAACTTGAGGATCAGGTCGCCGGTACCGACTTCGTCATCGAGCTTGATGGAAACGCTTTCCACCACGCCAGCGGCTGGCGATGGAATTTCCATGCTGGCCTTGTCGGATTCCAGGGTGATCAGCGACTGGTCGGCCTCAACGGTGTCGCCGGCCTTGACCAGGACTTCGATGATCTTGGCCTTGCCCGCCGAACCGATGTCCGGAACGTGGATGTCCTGGACGCTGTCGGCAACCGGTGCAGGCGGAGCTGCTGCAGGTGCAGGTGCAGCGGCAGCAGCTGGAGCGGCAGCCTGGGCCGGGGCGGCAGCCGGTGCCGCAGCACCTGCCACTTCCAGATCCAGGATCAGGTCGCCGGTGCCGACTTCGTCGTTGAGCTTGACGCTGATGGCCTTGACCACGCCAGCGGCAGGCGACGGGATTTCCATGCTCGCCTTGTCGGATTCCAGGGTGATCAGCGACTGATCAGCCGCGACGGTGTCGCCGACCTTGACCTGAATCTCGATGATCTGGGCCTTGCCCGACGAACCGATGTCCGGCACGTGCACTTGCTGAACGCTGGCGGCAGCCGGCGCAGCAGCAGGAGCGGCGGCAGGGGCAGCAGCCGGTTTGGCTTCAGCCTTGGCCGCCGGCGCAGCGGCAGCCGCAGGGGCTGGCGCAGCGGCACCTTCGACTTCCAGCTCCAGCAGTTCGTCGCCTTCTTTCAGACGATCGCCCAGTTTCACTTTCAGGCTCTTGATGATACCGGCCTTCGGCGCAGGCACTTCCATGCTCGCCTTGTCCGACTCAAGTGTCAGGATGCTCTGGTCGGCTTCGATACGGTCGCCGACCTTCACAAACAGTTCAATTACTTCACCTTCACCGCTGCCGATGTCAGGTACGCGAATGAGTTCGCTCACAGAATCTCTCCTCAGCAGTCCAGTGGGTTGCGTTTTTCCGGGTTGATACCGAACTTGGCGATGGCCTCGGCCACAACCTTAGGTTCGATGTCACCACGGTCAGCCAGTGCTTCCAGGGCTGCCAACACCACGAATTGACGGTCGACTTCGAAGAAATGACGCAGTTTCTTGCGGCTGTCGCTGCGGCCGAAACCATCGGTGCCCAGGACTTTGAATTCCTTGGACGGTACCCACTGACGGATCTGCTCGGCGAACAGTTTCATGTAGTCGGTAGAAGCAATGACCGGACCCTTACGGCCGTTCAGGCACTCTTCGACATAGCTCAGCTTAGGCTTTTGGCCAGGGTGCAGACGGTTGCTGCGCTCAACGGCCAGGCCGTCGCGACGCAGTTCGTTGAAGCTGGTAACGCTCCACACGTCGGCGCCGACGTTGAACTCTTCACGCAGGATCTTCGCGGCTTCACGGACTTCACGCAGGATGGTGCCGGAGCCCATCAGCTGAACGTGGTGCGCCGCTTCGCGGTTGTCTTCCTCGAGCAGGTACATGCCTTTCTTGATGCCTTCTTCGGCACCGGCCGGCATGGCTGGCTGCTGGTACGACTCGTTCATCACGGTGATGTAGTAGAAGACGTCCTGTTGCTCTTCGGTCATCTTCTTCATGCCGTCCTGAATGATCACCGCCAGCTCGTAGCCGTAGGTTGGATCGTAGGTGCGGCAGTTCGGGATGGTGGCAGCCAGCAGGTGGCTGTGACCGTCTTCGTGTTGCAGGCCTTCACCGTTCAGGGTGGTACGGCCGGCGGTGCCGCCGATCAGGAAGCCACGGGTGCGGCTGTCGCCAGCGGCCCAGGCCAGGTCACCAATACGCTGGAAGCCGAACATCGAGTAGAAGATGTAGAACGGCAGCATCGGCTGGTTGTGGCTGGAGTACGAAGTACCGGCAGCGATGAAGGAGCTCATGGCGCCTGCTTCGTTGATGCCTTCTTCGAGGATCTGGCCCTTCTGGTCTTCCTTGTAGAACATCACCTGGTCTTTATCGACTGGCTCGTAGAGCTGGCCGACGGAAGAGTAGATGCCCAACTGACGGAACATGCCTTCCATACCGAAGGTACGGGCTTCGTCCGGGATGATCGGCACGATGCGCGGACCGATTTCCTTGTCCTTGACCAGTTGCGCGAGGATCCGCACGAAGGCCATGGTGGTGGAGATTTCACGGTCGCCCGAGCCGTCCAGGATCGCCTTGAGGGTGTCCAGCGGCGGAGTCGGGATGTTGAAGCTGTGAGCGCGACGCTGTGGCACGAAACCGCCCAGTGCGGTACGGCGCTCGCTCAGGTAACGGGCTTCGGCGCTACCTTCCTCCGGTTTGAAGAACGGCAGGTTTTCCAGCTCGTCGTCCTTGACCGGAATGTCGAAGCGATCGCGGAACAACTTCAGGCTTTCGACGTCGACTTTCTTGGTGTTGTGCGCGGTGTTCTTCGCTTCGCCGGCACCGGTGCCATAACCCTTGATGGTCTTGGCCAGGATGACGGTCGGTTGTTCCTTGTGGTTGACCGCTTCGTGGTACGCCGCGTAGACCTTGTACGGGTCGTGGCCGCCACGGTTGAGTTTCCAGATCTCGTCGTCGGACAGGTCTTCAACCATCGCCTTGAGTTCCGGCGTGTTGAAGAAGTGTTCACGCACGAACGCGCCGTCTTTGGCTTTGTAGTTCTGGTACTCGCCGTCGATGACTTCGTCCATGCGGCGTTGCAGGATGCCGTCGACGTCCTTGGCCAGCAGTGGGTCCCAGAAACGGCCCCAGATGACTTTGGTCACGTTCCACTGAGCACCGCGGAACACGCCTTCGAGTTCCTGGATGATCTTGCCGTTGCCGCGAACCGGGCCGTCGAGGCGCTGCAGGTTGCAGTTGATGACGAAGATCAGGTTGTCCAGCTTCTCGCGGCCGGCCAGGGAGATTGCGCCCAGGGACTCCGGCTCGTCGCACTCGCCGTCGCCCAGGAAGCACCAGACTTTCTGCTTGCCTGGCTGGATGAAGCCACGGTGTTCCAGGTACTTCATGAAGCGAGCCTGGTAGATCGCCTGGATCGGACCCAGACCCATGGATACGGTCGGGAACTGCCAGAAGTCAGGCATCAGCCAAGGGTGCGGGTAGGATGACAGGCCCTGACCGTCGACTTCCTGGCGGAAGTTGTTCATCTGGTCTTCGGTGATGCGGCCTTCCATGAATGCACGGGCGTAAACGCCTGGCGAGGTGTGGCCCTGGAAGTAGATCAGGTCGCCGCCGTGTTCGTCGGTCGGGGCCTGGAAGAAGTAGTTGAAGCCGATGTCATACAGGGTCGCACTGGAAGCGAAGCTGGAGATGTGACCGCCGAGGTCAGAATCCTTCAGGTTCGTACGCATCACCATGGCCATCGCGTTCCAGCGTACCAGCGAGCGAATGCGGCGTTCCATGAACAGGTCGCCAGGCATGCGTGCTTCGTGGGTAACGGGGATCGTGTTGCGGTAAGGCGTGGTGATGGCGTAAGGCAACTGCGAACCGCTGCGGGTCGCCAGTTCACCCATACGGGTCATCAGATAGTGAGCACGGTCTTCGCCTTCTTTGTCGAGAACCGATTCCAGGGCGTCCAGCCATTCCTGGGTTTCGACGGGATCGAGGTCTTGCATGGCTTGCTCCAGGGCGGAAAGGCTACCAGAATCGGTTGCCTGAGTTAGCGACTGGCCTTGTGGGCAGACGTTATGAATTCTTGGATTGCCGACAGGTTGTTCCGGCGGCGTGTAGTTTTACTACAAATCTTCCGGCATTTCAGCCCGTCTAATGTATATACGAGTAGTAAAACTACAGATGAGCGGCTTGTGGCCCCCGGCTGCGTTGTGAGAATAATCGTTAAGGTTGGTCTTTTTCCAACTACAAAAGGTAAAAGCTTGATGCTGGCTGCCAAAATAAAAGAAATTTCAGCTATTTCTAACTTTTGTTCGACACTCCCTCAGGTAGTGGGTTTTCGAAAACCACTACATGCAGTCCGTTGTACGCCGATCAAGGATAGACCATGAGCCTCCCTTCGCTTGCCGAACTGCCCGCCATTCTCCAGCCGTTTGTCACCCGTGCCGAGCAGTCGTTCCGGGCTGCCGTCGCCACTCTGGACGATGATCACGGGTTGTCTGCCTGGTCGCCAGAGCGCTGGGCGCAATTTGCCCGCGTCACCGCCGCCAGCGATTTCGTGATTGAACAGTCTGTTCGTGACCCGCTGATGTTGCTGCAGCTGGTGCAGTCCGGTGAGCTGGACCGCAGCTACGCGCCCGGTGAATTGTGCGCGCAGATCGCAGCCGCCGTGAGCACGGCCGAGACCGACGATCTGCTTGGCCGTGCCCTGCGCCGCCAGCGCGCGCGCCATCAGGTGCGGATCATCTGGCGCGACCTGACCCGCCAGGCCGATTTGATCCAGACCTGCCGCGACCTCTCGGACATGGCCGATGCCAGCATCGATCAGGCCTATCAATGGTTGTACGTGCGGCATTGCCAGCAATTCGGCGTGCCAACCGGGCGGCGCAGCGGCGAGCCGCAGCAGATGGTTATCCTCGGCATGGGCAAGCTCGGTGCCGTGGAGTTGAACCTGTCGTCGGACATCGACCTGATTTTCGCCTATCCCGAGGGCGGCGAAACCGTCGGTGTGAAGCGCGCGCTGGATAACCAGGAATTCTTCATTCGCCTGGGCCAGCGGCTGATCAAGGCTCTGGACCCGATGACCGTCGACGGCTTTGTATTCCGCGTCGACATGCGCTTGCGCCCCTACGGTTCGGCGGGCGCGCTGGTGCTGAGCTTCAATGCGCTGGAGCAGTATTACCAGGACCAGGGTCGCGACTGGGAACGCTACGCGATGATCAAGTCGCGGGTGGTGGCCGGCGACCAGGTGGCTGGCGCGCAACTGCAAGAGATGCTGCGGCCGTTCGTTTACCGGCGTTACCTGGACTTCTCGGCCATCGAAGCGCTGCGCACCATGAAGCAGTTGATCCAGCAGGAAGTGCGGCGCAAGGGCATGGCCGACAACATCAAGCTCGGCTCTGGCGGCATTCGTGAAGTCGAGTTCATTGCCCAGGCGTTCCAGCTGATCCACGGCGGTCGCGACCTGAGCTTGCAGCAGCGCCCGCTATTAAAGGTGCTGAGCACCCTGGAAGGTCAGGGTTATCTGCCGCCGGCCGTGATCAGTGAGCTGCGCGAAGGCTACGAATTCCTGCGTTACACCGAACACGCGATTCAGGCGATCGCTGACCGTCAGACGCAAATGTTGCCCGATGGCGAGCAGGATCAGGCGCGCATTGCCTTTATGCTGGGCTTCGCCAACTGGACGGCGTTCCATGAACAACTGATGTACTGGCGTGGCCGGGTAGCCTGGCACTTCGGGCAGGTGATCGCCGATCCCGACGAAGAGCTGGGCGCCGAAAGCGAAGTGGTGGTCGGCGGCGAGTGGTTGCCGCTGTGGGAAGAGGCTCAGGACGATGAGGCCGCTTGCCGCCAGTTGGAACAGGGTGGTTTCAAGGATGCCCCCAAGGCCTTGAAAGCCTTGGCCGGTCTGCGCAGCAGTCCGCAATTGAGGGCGATGCAGCGTCTGGGGCGCGAACGTCTCGATGCGTTTATTCCGCGTTTGCTGGCGCAGGCCGTGGAGCATGCCAATCCGGATCTGGTGCTGGAACGCGTGTTGCCGCTGGTTGAAGCCGTGGCCCGTCGCTCCGCGTACCTGGTGCTGCTGACCGAGAACCCTGGCGCCTTGCGGCGTTTGCTGACGCTGTGCGCCGCGAGCCCGTGGATCGCCGAGCAAATCACCCGTTTCCCGCTGCTGCTCGACGAATTGCTCAACGAAGGCCGACTGTTCAAGCCGCCACTGGCGCCAGAACTGGCAGCCGAGTTGCGTGAGCGCCTGACGCGGATTCCCGAGGACGACCTCGAACAGCAAATGGAAGCGCTGCGTCACTTCAAGTTGGCGCACCGCTTGCGGGTGGCTGCGTCGGAAATCGCCGGCAGCCTGCCCCTGATGAAAGTCAGCGACTACCTGACCTGGCTCGCCGAAGCGATTCTTGAACAGGTGCTCGCACTGGCCTGGCGCCAGACCGTGGCCAAGTACGGTACGCCCCTGCGCACCGATGGCACCTTGTGCGATCCCGGCTTCATCATTGTCGGTTATGGGAAAGTCGGCGGCCTGGAACTCGGGCATGGTTCGGACCTGGACCTGGTGTTCATCCACGACGGTGATCCGCAAGCTGAAACCGATGGGCCCAAACCCATCGACGGCGCGCAATTTTTCACCCGCCTGGGGCAACGGATCATTCACCTGCTGACGGCGCAGACCAACTCCGGGCAGTTGTATGAAGTGGACATGCGCCTGCGGCCGTCCGGTGCGTCGGGGTTGCTGGTGAGTTCTTTGGGGGCGTTTGCCCGTTATCAGGAGAACGAAGCCTGGACCTGGGAGCATCAGGCACTGGTGCGGGCGCGCGTGCTGGTGGGCAGTCAGGATGTCGGCCAGGCCTTCGAGAAAGTCCGCGCCGCGATATTGGGCAAGGCGCGTGATTTGCCGACCCTGCGCCAGGAGGTCAGTGAGATGCGCGCCAAGATGCGCGATAACCTCGGCAGCAAGAGCACGGCGGCCGGCACCGGGGCAAATGCCTTCGAAGCCACGGCGCCGTTCGATATCAAGCAGGATGCCGGAGGTATCGTCGATATTGAATTTATGGTGCAATACGCGGCCCTGGCGTGGTCCGAAACACACCCGCCATTGCTGCGCTGGACCGATAACATCCGCATTCTGGAAGAGCTGGAGCACGAAGGGCTGGTGCCCGTCGAAGATGCCAGCCTGTTGCGTGAAGCGTATAAAGCGTACCGTTCCGCCGCCCACCGACAGGCTCTGCAGAAGAACCCGGGGGTGATACCGGCCGACCAGTTCGCGGACGAACGGCAGCAGGTCATGCGGATCTGGCGGGAGCTGGGGCTAAACTGACACGATTTTTGATACGCCCGATACCCCTGTGGGAGCGAGCTTGCTCGCGATAGCGGAGGCACAGTCACCATTGATGTTCGGATGTGACGCCCTCATCGCGGGCAAGCCCGCTCCCATAGTAGATCTGCAGTGTCATGCCGATCGAAGTACACCAATACCCAATGTGGGAGCGAGCCTGCTCGCGATAGCGGAGTGACAGTCGACAGCAATGTTGAAGGTGATGACCCATCGCAAGCCAGCATGCTCCCGCAGAGATTCTCGAGGCGGGGAGGCGTAGGCCTCCCCGGTTCGTTTATGGAAACCACATGAAAATTCTGATCGTTGGGCCCAGTTGGGTCGGTGACATGGTGATGGCGCAGACACTTTTCCAGTGTCTCAAACAACGCCACCCGCAGTGCGAAATCGACGTGCTGGCCCCCGAGTGGAGCCGGCCGATTCTTGAGCGCATGCCCGAAGTTCGCCAGGCCTTGAGCTTTCCGCTCGGTCATGGCGTGCTGGAGTTGGCGACGCGCCGGCGCATCGGCAAATCCCTGGCCGGCCAGTACGACCAGGCGATCCTGTTGCCCAATTCCCTGAAGTCGGCGCTGGTGCCGTTCTTTGCCGGCATCCCGAAACGCACCGGCTGGCGTGGCGAATTCCGCTATGGCCTGCTCAATGACGTGCGCACGCTGGATAAGGATCGTTATCCGCTGATGATCGAGCGCTTCATGGCCCTGGCCTTCGAGTCGGGCGTCGAGTTGCCGAAACCCTATCCGCGTCCGACGCTGCAGATCGACCCGGTCACCCGCGAGGCGGCGCTGGCCAAGTTCGGCCTGACCCTCGATCGTCCGGTGTTGGCCCTGTGCCCCGGCGCCGAGTTTGGCGAATCCAAGCGCTGGCCGTCCGAGCATTACGCCAAGGTCGCCGAAACGAAGATTCGTGAAGGCTGGCAAGTCTGGCTGTTCGGTTCGAAAAACGACCACGCGGTGGGCGAAGACATTCGCGCGCGGCTGATTCCCGGCCTGCGCGAAGAATCGGTCAATCTCAGCGGCGGCACCTCGCTGGCCGAAGCCATCGACCTGCTGTCCTGTGCCGACTCGGTGGTGTCCAACGATTCCGGTCTGATGCACGTCGCTGCCGCGCTGAACCGCCCGCTGGTTGCGGTCTACGGCTCGACGTCGCCGGGTTTCACGCCACCGTTGGCCGAGCACGTGGAAATCGTACGCATGGGCATCGAGTGCAGCCCGTGCTTCGATCGCACCTGCCGTTTCGGCCATTACAACTGCTTGCGCCAGCTCATGCCGCAAGCCGTGAACGAAGCCTTGCAGCGGTTGCAAGGCACTGTGGTCGAGGTCAAATAGCTTGCGGGTTCTGTTGATCAAGACATCTTCGCTGGGCGACGTCATTCATGCGTTGCCGGCGTTGACCGACGCGGCGCGGGCGATTCCCGGCATCAAATTCGACTGGGTGGTGGAAGAAGGCTTTGCCGAAATCCCGACCTGGCATCCGGCGGTGGGCAAGGTGATTCCGGTGGCCATCCGTCGCTGGCGCAAAAACATCTGGCAGACCATCAAGAGCGGTGAGTGGAAGCGCTTCAAGCAAAGCGTGCGCGCCACGAAATACGACTTGGTGATCGACGCCCAGGGCTTGCTTAAAAGCGCCTGGCTGACCCGCTACGTCAAGGCACCGGTGGCCGGCCTCGATAAAAGCTCGGCGCGCGAGCCCATCGCTGCGCGTTTTTACAATCGGCGTCTGGCCGTTGCCCGTGGGCAGCACGCGGTGGAGCGAGTGCGTCAGTTGTTCGCCATCGCCTTGGGCTATGACTTGCCAAAAGGCATGGGCGACTACGGTCTGAATGTCGAGCGCCTGGTGGAGTTGCCGCGCAAGAACCCGTACGTGGTGTTTCTGCATGGCACGACCTGGGACACCAAGCACTGGCCTGAAGCTTACTGGCGCGAGCTGACCGAACGGGTCGGCTATCTGGGCGTCGGGGTCAAGTTGCCTTGGGGCAATGCGCAGGAGAAAGCCCGCGCCGAGCGCATCGCCGCCGGTTTCAAGCACGCCGAAGTGTTGCCCAAATTGAACCTGGCCGGTGTAGGCAAGGTATTGGCCGGCGCGCAAGCCTGCGTGGCGGTGGATACCGGCCTGGGCCACCTGGCCGCCGCGCTGGATGTGCCGACGCTGTCGCTGTTCGGCCCGACCAATCCGGGCCTGACCGGCGCCTACGGCAAGGTGCAGATTCACCTGGCCAGCGACTTCCCGTGTGCGCCGTGCCTGCAAAAGAAATGCACCTATCAACCGACGGCCGAAGATGCCCGTCAGTTTGACCTGAAACGCGAGTGGCCCCTGTGCTTCACGCGTCTGAACCCCGAGCGTGTCGCCAGCCGACTGAGCACGTTGTTAATGGCTGAGGAGCTGCGCTGATGCAATTGGCATTTGTCCTGTACAAATATTTTCCGTTCGGTGGCTTGCAGCGCGATTTCATGCGCATTGCCCTGGAGTGCCAGAAGCGCGGCCATCAGATTCGCGTCTACACGCTGATCTGGGAGGGCGACGTACCGCCGGGCTTCGAAGTGCTGGTGGCGCCGGTCAAGGCGTTCTTCAACCATCGACGCAACGAAAAACTCAGCGAATGGATGGAAGCCGACCTGGCCAAGCGCCCGGTGGACCGCCTGATCGGCTTCAACAAGATGCCGGGCCTGGACGTCTATTACGCCGCCGACGGCTGCTTCGAAGACAAGGCGCAGAACCTGCGCAATTCGCTGTATCGCCGCTGGGGTCGCTATCGCCACTTCGCCGAATATGAGCGCGCGGTGTTCGCCAAGGATGCGAAGACCGAAGTGCTGATGATTTCCGAAGTCCAGCAGCCGCTGTTCATCAAGCATTACGACACGCCGCTGGAGCGTTTCCATCTGCTGCCACCGGGTATCGCCCAGGACCGTCGCCGGCCGGCCGATGCCGATGACATTCGTGCAGGGTTCCGCGCTGAATTCGACCTCAAGCACGACGAACTGCTGCTGGTGCAGATCGGCTCCGGGTTCAAGACCAAGGGTGTGGACCGCAGCCTCAAGGCACTGGCGGCATTGCCTGCCGAGCTGAGGAAGCGTACCCGGCTGTTTGTAATTGGCCAGGATGACCCCAAGTTATTCCAGATGCAGAGCGCGACATTGGGGTTGGGCGACAACGTCACGTTCCTCAAGGGGCGCAGCGATATCCCGCGTTTCCTGTTGGGTGCCGATCTGTTGATCCACCCGGCGTACAACGAAAATACCGGCACCGTGCTGCTCGAAGCCCTGGTGGCCGGCTTGCCGGTGTTGGTGAGCGCGGTGTGCGGTTACGCCCATTACATCGCCGAGGCCGATGCGGGCCTGGTGTTGGATGAGCCCTTCGATCAGGCGCAGCTGACGCAATACCTGACCGGCATGTTGAACGACGCTCAAGCAAGGGCGGCCTGGAGCCGCAATGGTCTGGCCTTCGCCGAAACGGCCGACCTCTACAGCATGCCGCAACACGCGGCCGATGTGATTCTGGCGGAGCACGCTAAATGAAGTTGATGCTGGCTGAACCGTTCAAGAGCCTCTGGGCCGGACGCGACCCGTTCGCCGAAGTCGAGGGGCTCAAGGGCGAGGTTTACCGCGAGCTGGAAGCACGCCGGACATTGCGCACGGAAGTCGACGGCAACGGGTTTTTCGTGAAAATCCACCGTGGCATCGGCTGGGGCGAAATCTTCAAGAACCTGCTCACCGCCAAGCTCCCGGTACTGGGTGCCGGCCAGGAGTGGAAGGCCATTCAGCGCCTGCAGGAAGCCGGCGTGCCGACCATGACCGCCGTCGCGTATGGCGAGAAGGGCAGTAATCCGGCCGACCAGCACTCGTTCATCGTTACCGAAGAGTTGGCGCCCACCGTCAGCCTCGAAGACTTCAGCGTCAACTGGGTCAAGCAGCCGCCCGAGCCAAAACTCAAGCGCGCGCTGATCGCCGAAGTCGCACGTATGACCGGCATGATGCACCGCGCCGGGGTCAATCACCGCGACTGCTACATCTGTCATTTCCTGCTGCACACCGATAAACCGGTGACCTTTGATGACTTCAAGCTTTCGGTGATCGACCTGCACCGCGCCCAGACCCGTCCGGCGATCACCTCGCGCTGGCGCAACAAGGATCTGGCCGCCCTGTACTTTTCCGCCCTGGACATCGGCCTGACCCGCCGCGACAAATTGCGTTTTCTCAAAGGCTATTTCCAGCAGCCGCTGCGGCAGATCCTGAGCGAAGAAGCCGGGCTGCTGAGCTGGCTTGATGGCAAGGCCAACAAGCTCTACGAGCGTAAACAGCGATACGGGGATGCGCTCTGATGTCGGGTTGGAAACTGGAGCCGGCCTACAGCGATCTGGCAGAGGACTTCGGCAGCCTGGAGGCGGTGTTTGCACTTCAGGGCGAGCAGTTGACCAAGGACCTGCTCTCCGAGGTCATTCGCGTTCAGCGCAATGGCGTCAACTATTACGTCAAACGCTACGTGGGTGCCGGCAAAGGCTTGCGGCGTTACCTCGGCAAGCCTCGGGTGAAGATGGAGTGGCAGAACCTCAAGCGCTTCGCCAAGTGGGGCATTCCCACGGCCGAAGTGGTGGCCTGGGGGCTGGAGCGGCGCGGTGCGGCCTACGCTCGCGGCGCGATGATTACCCGGGAGCTGCCGCGTACCGAAGACTTGTCGGCACTGGCCGAGCGACGCGATCCGAAACTGTCGGACCGCGCCTGGGTCGATGCCGTCAGTCGTCAGTTGGCCCAGTACACCCGGACCATGCACGACCACCGCTTCACCCATAATGATCTGAAGTGGCGCAACCTGCTGATCGACGACGAGGCTCGACTGTTTCTGATCGATTGCCCCAACGGCGATTTCTGGCGCGGTTTCTGGCTCAAGTACCGCATCACCAAGGATCTGGCGTGCCTGGACAAGGTTGCCAAGTATCAACTGTCGGCTACCCAGCGCCTGCGCTTTTACCTGCAATACCGCAACCGGACCCGGCTCAACGCTGCGGACAAGAAACGTATCCGGCACGTGGTGAGATTTTTCGAGGGACGCGAATGACTGATTTTCTGGCCGCTGAAGACCGTGCGCTACTTGAGCGCCATGGTCTCGGCACGTTCGAGGCACTCTGGGCCAAACAGCTCGATGCGGTGGACGAACCCAACACCGGTCGCGGCGGCTGGAGCAGTGTGTTTCGGCTGGATCTCGAAGGTCATGGCTACTACCTCAAGCGCCAAAGCAACTACCTGACCCGCACCTTGCGCGCGCCGTTCGGCGAGCCGAGTTTCGCCCGCGAGTTTCGCAACATCTCCCGTTACCGGAAGATGGGCATTCCGGCGCTGGAAGCGGTGTTCTACGGGCAGCGCAAGGTCAATGGCGAAGTCCGCGCGATCCTGCTGACCCGCGCCTTGGACGGTTGGGACGACCTCGACTCGCTGTTGCAGCGCTGGGCTCAATTGAGCCCTGAGCAGCACTCGGAGATCCTCAAGGCCAGTGGCGAGCTGGCCCGGCAACTGCACGCTGCACGCCAGGTGCACGGGTGTTTCTATCCCAAGCATATTTTCATGCGTGCCACCGGCCACGGCTACCAGGCTCAATTGATCGACCTGGAAAAGACCCGGCCGCTGCTGTACGGGCAGCGTGACCGCATCAAGGACCTGGAACCGCTGACGCGCCGCGCGCCCGAGTGGGGCGAATCGCAGCTGCGGCAATTGCTGGCGGCCTATCTGGATCAGCCGCAGGACAGCTCGCTGATCGACAGCTGGCTGCAGCGCTTGACCGCACGGCGCAGCCAAAAGGGGCCACGTTGATGCGTTTGTCCGACTTGAAATCCGCTGGCCGCCATCCGGCTTTGCCGCTGAGCGTTTCGTTGGCCGATGCCGCCGGCCCCGCCGATTTGCAACTGTTGAGCCTGTTGCGGGTATTGCCGGGGCAGCGTTATGTCGGTGCCGGTGTCTGGCGTGGCCGGCCGGTGTTGGCCAAGTTGCTGGTCGGCAGCAAGGCCGCACGGCATTTTCAGCGTGAACTGGACGGCGTGCGCCTGCTTTCTGATCAGGGCCTGACCACACCGCAGTTGTTGGCCGATGGCCTGAAAGACGGCGAGGGTGGCTGGCTGCTGTTTGATTTCCTTGAGCATGCCGAAAGCCTGGGTGACACCTGGAAGCAGGTTGAGCAGCAGCCCGTACTGTCCGATGGACAAGGGGCGGTGCTGGCCGAGGCGCTGGGTGCGATCGGTCAGATGCATCGCAAGGGCCTGTGGCAGGAAGACCTGCACCTGGACAATCTACTGCGCCAGGGCGGCCGCCTGTACCTGATCGATGGTGCCGGTATCTGCAGCGAGACACCTGGCCAGCCGCTGTCGCGGCAGAAAGTCCTGGAAAACCTCGGGGTGTTCTTCGCCCAGTTGCCGAAGTCGATCGAGCCCTTCATTGAAGAGTTGCTGGTGTATTACCTGCTCAGCAACGGCGAGCACGCCTTGCCCATGGAGGCGCTGCAGAAGCAGATCGACAAGGTCCGCAACTGGCGCCTCAAGGACTACCTGATCAAGGTCGGCCGCGAGTGCACGCTGTTCAGCGTCCAGCGCGGGGCCTTCGGACTGCGGGCGATTCGCCGCGAGGAAGAGGCGTCGATGGTGCCGGTGCTGGAGCAGGCCGATGCCTTGCTCGATCAGGGGCATCTGTACAAGACCGGCGGCGCGGCGAGTGTTGGCAAGGTCGAAGTGGATGGCCGCACGCTGGTGATCAAGCGCTACAACATCAAGGGTTTTGCCCACTGGCTCAAGCGTTTCTGGCGCCCGAGCCGGGCCTGGCATTCATGGCGCGAAGGCAATCGCCTGGCGTTCCTCGGGATTGCCACGCCCAAGCCGCTGGCGTTGCTGGAGAAGCGTTTCCTGTGGCTGCGCAGCCGGGCGTACCTGATCACCGAGTATCTGCCGGGGCCGGACATCATCGAGCGTTTTGCGCCCTACGTTGAAAGCGGTGATGCACCCCAGGTCGAACTGGCGGCGCTGGATCATCTGTTTGCCGAGCTGATTCGTTTGCGTATCAGTCATGGCGACTTCAAGGGCCATAACCTGTTCTGGCAGCAGGATCGCTGGGCGTTGATCGACCTCGACTCGATGTGCCAGCACGGCTCGCTTGGCAGTTATGCACCGGCATATGCGCGGGATCGGGCGCGGTTCATGCGTAATTGGCCTGAAGGCAGTGCCCTTTATCAGGTCATCGATCAGCGTCTTCCCAAAGATATCTCCAGCGCGGCCTGAATCGGACCTTCGGTCCTTTCGCGGGCAAGCCCGCTCCCACAGGGATTTCTGAGTGACCGGAACCTCTGTGGGAGCGGGCTTGCTCGCGAAGGGGCCGTAACAGCCAACCGAGAAAGCAGACAGGGTCTTGTGAACCGTCCTACGCGATCTTGGGAAGCCATGAACTGTGGCCGAAATTGCCCCGATGCTAGTTTGCCTGACGTTCTCGGAGGGCAGGCTGTGTCGATCAAAATGGCAGTTTCATCAGGTGTTTTATCCGTCTCGCTAATGGGCTGCGGGACCGCCGCTACGGTCCTGCAAGATGAAGCCGACGCAGCGCACGGGCTGCGCAGGCAAAAAACCTATTGTCAGTCCATTCCCCGGGTCTATAGCGGCCTCGCTTATGACTTCTGCGTACTGAACGCACCGCCCGATCCCACGGGGATCCTCGTACCGCTCATTTTGCTCGACCTGGCCCTGTCCGGCGCACTGGACACCGCTGCCTTGCCCTACACGATTTACCGGCAAAGCGTGGACGGCAATATCGTCGTCTACTGGCGGCCTTCGAGCGGCTGAAAATGCCGTGAGGTCCCCGCTGCAGTTGCTCGCCGCTTGCGGCTAGAGGCTAGCCGCCGCTTTTACGCTATAATCCCGCCCTTTAGCTGTCTCTCGCCCCTTGCGAGGGCACATTAATTTTTGAGGCGCTTGCGCCTGCATGCAGACTAAAGAGGCTAGACCCCTGTGGCATTGACGATTCTTGGCCTGTCCGGCGCCCTTAGCCATGATCCTTCCGCAGCCCTGTACATCGACGGCAAGCTGGTCGCGGCGGCTGAAGAGGAACGCTTCGTACGCGATAAACATGCAAAGAACCGCATGCCCTACGAATCGGCGAAATTCTGCCTGGAACAGGCCGGCATCAAGCCGTCCGACGTTGACGTGGTAGCGATCCCGTTCGCCCCGATCAGCCTGTTCGGCAAGGCCCGCTGGCAGTACGCCAAGCGTTACTGGTACGCCCCGGACCGTGCACTCGACGCGATCCTGATGGGTAACCGTCGCTACAAGCGCTATCGCAACAAGATCGTCTGGTGCCTGGAGCAACTGGGCTTTGATCCGAAGAAGATCAAGATCGAGCCGGTCGAACACCACCTGGCCCACGCCTCCAGCGCCTACCACTGCTCCGGTTTCAAAGAGAAAACCGCGATCCTGGGCATCGACGGCAAGGGCGAGTACGCCACGACCTTCTTCGGTTATGGCGAAAACGGCAAGATCCACAAGATCAAGGAATTCTTCGATCCGGACTCCCTCGGCGGCCTGTACGGCGCAATCACCGAGTTCCTCGGTTTCGACATGCTCGACGGTGAGTTCAAGGTCATGGGCATGGCGCCGTACGGCGACGCCAGCAAATACGATTTCTCGCGCCTGGCTTCGTTCGAAAACGGCGAGCTGGTGATCAACACCGACTACGCCAACGTCATCGGTCTGCGTCGCTATAAAGAGAAGGGCAAGGGTTATTACTTCTCGCCGAAGCTGATCGAGTGGCTGGGTCCCAAGCGCGAAGGCGACATCGCCGACGAGCCTTACATCCACTACGCCGCCAGCATTCAAGCGTTGTTCGAAAAGATTGCACTGCAGATGATCGACTACTACCTGGGCGACGTGCTCAAGGAAACCGGCAAGCTGGCTTACGCCGGTGGCTGTGCGTTGAACGTCAAGCTCAACCAGAAAATCATCGCTCGCGACGACGTCAAGGAGCTGTTCGTACAGCCGGCGTCCGGTGACGCCGGTACTGCAGTGGGCGCGGCAGCCTATGTGTCCCACGCCCGTGGCGTACCGGTCGAGAAGATGGAACACGTCTACCTCGGCCCGTCGTACAGCAACGAAGACGTGATCGCGGCCTGCGCCCGTCACGCCAACAAGCCGACGTGGCGCAAGCTCGACAACATGCCGGAGCAGATCGCCAAAATCATGGTCGACGGTAACCCGGTGGCCTGGTTCCAGGGCCGCATGGAGTTCGGTCCGCGTGCACTGGGCGGTCGTTCGATCATCGGTTGCCCGAGCGTGCCCGGCGTGGCTGATCGCATCAACCACCAGATCAAGTTCCGCGAGCGCTGGAGGCCTTTCTGCCCGTCGATGCTCGACACCGTGGCGCCGCAGATGATCAAGATCGATCACCCGGCTCCGTTCATGACCTTCACCTTCGAAGTGGCGGAAGAGTGGAAGACCCGCGTGCCGGAAGTCGTCCACGAAGACGGCACCTCCCGCGCCCAGGTGCTCAAGCGCGAATACAACCCGCGCTACTACGACATGATGAAAGCGCTGGAAGTGCTCACCGGCAACGGCGTGTCGCTCAACACCTCGCTCAACCGTCGCGGTGAACCGATGATCTGCTCGCCGACTGACGCGCTGAACATGTTCTTCGGTTCGGATCTACAGTATCTGATCATGGAAGACATCCTGGTGGTCAAAGAGGGCGCAAACGCCTATGACACGTTCGGCTGAACGTCATGTGCTGCAGTTCTGCCACGGCTATGACGGGCCGTTCCTGGACTGCGCACGGCAGTACGCCAGCCTGTTCGCGGGGACTGGCTATCGCGTGACCACGGTGTTTCTCACCGGGGTTGCCGATGCCGAAGTCGCCGCGGGCTGCGCCTCCGACGAGGTGCTGTTCATGGAGTACAGTTCCAAGGCCATTCGTGGCCTGAAGCTGGGCGCCATCGGCGATCTGCGCAAGATCGCCGCGTCGCGCAACTTCAGTTTCTGCATCGCTCATC
This sequence comes from Pseudomonas sp. B1(2018), assembly GCF_003097365.1. Lineage (NCBI taxonomy): Bacteria > Pseudomonadati > Pseudomonadota > Gammaproteobacteria > Pseudomonadales > Pseudomonadaceae > Pseudomonas > Pseudomonas sp. B1(2018). The sequence continues at coordinate 99,055 of NZ_PYUK01000006.1, read as the reverse complement.
GCTTCAAGCCTATCTATATCGCCCTGCTCGGTACGTCGTTGCCGGTCATTGGCGTGCACCACGGGTTTGAAGACTACAAGCGTGGCAGTCGCAAACTGTTCGTCCATATATTCCGCAAGCGTTTGAGCCTGCTCGGTGTGTCCGACGCGGTGCGCGACGACATGCGCAGTTGCCTGCCAAAGTGGCCGGCTTCGCGAATTCAGACGTTGTACAACCGCATCGACGTCGATGCCTTGCAAGCCACGCAGGTGTCGGCTCGCGAGGCCCGGGAAACCCTCGGACTGGCGGCGGATGCATGGATTGTCGGCAACGTCGGACGCCTGCATCCGGACAAGGACCAGGCCACGCTGCTCGATGGTTTCGCCGAGGCATTGCCGCAGTTGCCGGCCAACAGCCAGTTGGTGATTCTCGGCAAGGGGCGCCTGGAGGAAGACCTCAAGGCTCAGGCCCGCGAGCTGGGTATCGGCGACCGGGTGCTGTTCCTCGGTCAGGTGCCGGATGCGCGCAACTATTTCCGGGCCTTCGATGTGTTCGCCCTGAGTTCCGATCACGAACCGTTCGGCATGGTGCTGCTGGAGGCCATGGCCGCCGGCGTACCCTTGCTCGCCACGGCATGCGGCGGCGCGAAGGAAGTGGTCGAAGGCGTGGGCATCCTGTTCCCCTTGGGGGATGCCGGACATCTGGCCCAGGGCCTGCAACACCTGGCTGCCATGGATGATCAGCAACGCCGGCAGTGTGCCGAGATGATGCTCGAGCGCTTGCGCGAACGCTTTTCCGACCGCGCAGTGCGCGATGCTTTCTGGCACTTGCCGCACGTTACCGAACTGGCACAGAGGGGCTGATGCTCAACCGATTTCAAGGCTGGCGCGAGCGTGGCTGGGCGGTAGTCGACGCCTCGACTTACGCCGAAACCTGGCAGCGCTATGGCGGCAGCGTCGCGACTCATCCCATGGTGGTCGAGCGCCTGGCGCAACTGGCAGACATCCCGGTGCGTTACCTGGCCTGGATGCAGGGTGATGAGGTCAAGGCGGCGATCCCGACCTGGGGGCGCGACCTGGCCTTGTCCAAGGACGTGCTCAAGCGTCGCGGCAAGAAAGGCCTGTTCGACCTGGGCAACGCCGAGATCATCCTGCCGGCCGCGGCCGATGCCCAGGCGCCTTTGCGTCATCGCGCGCGCTATCTGTCGGCGTTGAACGAGGGGCGGTTCACCGGCATCAGGTTGCAGGCCGAACAATTGGCGATGGCCCGCACACCGGAAGAACTATCGAAAAAGTTTCGCTACAACCAGCGCCGTGAATTGCGTCTGCTGGAAGAGGCGGGCGGCGTGGTGCGGCCGGTGTCCGAATTTTCCAGCGCTGAGCTGTCGGCGATTTATTGCGACCTGTTCCAGCGCCGCTGGGGTTTCCCGGCGACGGGTGCCGAACGCATGGCCGAGGTCATCGAGTTGCTGCGCGAGTTGCTGATCGGTTCGGTGATTTTTCTCAACGCTGCGCCGATTGCGATTCAATTGGTGTACCGCGTCGAAACTTCGCAGTGGATCAGCGTCGAGTACATCAACGGCGGAGTCGATCCCGAGACTCGCGAGTTCAGCCCCGGCAGTGTGCTGAGTTTCCTCAATACGCAAAGCGCTTGGGAACATGCCCGGGCGCAGGACAAACCGTTGCGTTTTTCTTTCGGTCGCGCCGACCGTGAATACAAGGATCGCTGGTGCAACCCTGTGCCGGTCTTCACCGTATGAGCCAAGCCATGAGCCGCAAACAGCAACTGCTCAAGCGCCATCGGCGCACTAAACGTATCGGCCTGTTGATTGCGCTGGTGCTGTTGATCGTCATCGGTGTGCTGGTGGCCTGGTGGTTGCCGCTGGTGCTGGCGGTACTGGGCTGGATGGCCCACGAAGCCTGGTTTGCCGACCATCTGTTCTACTCGCCGAAAGACGATTACCAGTACAGCTTTCCTCCGTACACGCCACAGCCCAAGGTGCACCTGAGCGGTGAACATTTGCGGCTGGACGAGGGCGTGATGCTGGTCGACGACGCGACGCTGGTGCTGGCCCTGCGGGTAAAAAGCACCTGGTTGGGTCGTTTTTTCGATCCGGTGGTCGAGTTGGCGGGGGGCGAAAACCCCGACCGACAAACCTTCGAGCGGGGCGTAAACGGCCTGCGTTACCTCAATCTCAGTGGTCAGGCTCAGGCGCTGTCCCGTGGTGACCTGCGCTTGCGCGGGCGTTTCTGTCGGGTGTTCGGTGAGCCGGTGCTGTGGGCACTGGAACATCCGGATTACCGGCGTCAGCGGGTGATGGTCATCGCGCCCCACGCCGATGACGCCGAGCTGGCGGCCTACGGGTTGTACAGCCAGGCCGACGAAACCTGGATCGTCACGCTGACAGCGGGCGAAATCGAAGCCGAACACTACCGGCAGATGGGCCTGAACAAGGTCGATGCGGCCCGCTTGAAAGGCCGCCTGCGCACCTGGGACAGCATTGCCGTACCGCGTTGGGCCGGTGTGCCCGAGGCTCGCTGTGTACAGCTGGGTTATTTCTGCCTGCAACTGGCGAGCATGCAGGCCGCGCCTGGCGTGCCGGCGGGATCGCGGGAGGCCGACCTGAGTGATACCCGCCTATTTCGCCAGCTGAATCCGTTCGCGCTGCCAGGCGATGCCGATGGCGCACCGACCTGGAACAACTTGCTGGCCGATCTGCGCGAATTGCTGCTGCGGGCCCGGCCCGAGGTCATCGTGCTGCCGCATCCGACCCTGGATCCGCATCCCGACCATATCTGCGCCCAGGCGGCAGTCCTCGAGGCTTTGCAAGGCCTGGACTGGCAACCGACCACGCTGTTGGGCTACGCCAACCACTTGCACGACAACGACCGTTGGCCGATGGGCGATAGCGGTGACGGCATCGCCTTGCCGCCGGCCTTCGATTCCGTCCAGCCGATGCAGCCCTATTGCCTGCCGATGCCGCTGGAGCAACAGCGGGACAAGGCCATGGCGTTGGGCATGATGCACGACCTGCAGCCGCCGATGCCGTTCAAGCGCCGCCTGCGTCGCGTGATCCAGCGGTTGTTGGCCGGCCGGGTGCCGCCCACCTACGGCGAGAACGAATTCTTTCGCAAGGCCGTCCGGCGCCACGAGCTTTTGTGGTCGATCAAGCACACACCAGGCAATGTTTCTCAGCGGGGAGAGTTATGAGTCAGCGGTCAAAGGTCCTGCAACTGCAGCCTGACTACAACGTCAAAGCCCATGATTTCGCCGACCTCGCGGAGCAAATCGTCAAGGCCCTGCCCACCGATCGATATGAAGTGACCGCCGCGTTTCTGCGGGGCAAACCCGGGCCGGGCGAAGCGGTGAGCCGGGCCGATCGTTCGGTGTACTTCGAGTTTTCCGACAAGTCCCTCAAGGGCATGCGCCTGCGGGCGATGTGGCAGCTGTACAAGTTCTGCCGCCGGGAAAAATTCGATGTGGTGATCTGCAACCGCTTCAAGCCGGTGAACATGATGCTGGCGCTCAACCGCTGGTTGAAAGTGCCGCTGTGCATCGGCATTTCCCATGGCTTTGGCGAGTACGACCGTTTTTACCGGCGCCGCCAGACCCAGCGCCTGATCGATCGTCACTGGCGTTTCGTCGGCGTGTCGCCAGCGGTCAAGCAGTATCTGCTGGACTGCGACTGTGGCTTCACCGACCAGAATACCTATGCCATCACCAACGCCATCGACATCGAGCAGGCCGAGGCTTTGCAGCACAGCCGCGAGAAAGCCCGTGAAATGCTCGGCATCGATCCGTCGGTACGGCTGATCGGTGCACTGGGGCGACTGGTGCCGGTCAAGGGGCATGTCTATTTGCTGCAGGCCTTTGCCGCGCTCAAGGACAAATACCCGAATACCCAGCTGGCGATCATCGGTGCCGGCCGCGAAGAGTCGCGCCTGGCCGCGGAAATCGACCGCCTCGGCCTCGGCGGTCGCGCCCATTTGCTGGGGTTCAAGGAAATTGCCCTGCAGTACATTCGCGCTTTCGACATCTGGACCATGCCGTCCCTGGCCGAGGGCCTCGGGTTGGCGCTGCTGGAAGGCATGAGCGGGCATTTGCCGGTGATTGCCTCGAACGTGCCGGCCATGTTGCCGCTCATCGAGGGGGCCGGTGGCCTGGCGATTACACCCAAGGATGTGCCGACGCTGCAGGCTGCGCTGGACACTTACCTCGGGCTGTCGGATGACGAACTCAAGGCCAAGGGCGAGCAGGCTTTCCGTTATCTGCAACAACACCATGACATCGAGGAGTTCCGTCGTGAATACCTCAATCTGATCGACTCCGGCCTGGAACAGGCCCGCAAGGAACAGCCATGAACGACGCGCAACCCATCGTCACGGTCATTATCGCGTCGTACAACCACGGCCCCTACATCGAGCAGAGCATTCTCAGCGTCCTCAACCAGACCTATCGAAACATTGAGTTGCTGGTGGTCGACGATGGGTCGAAGGATGACAGCGTCGAGCGGATCAAGGCGTTGCAGGCCACCCATGGTTTCGACTTTCGGGTCCAGGAAAACCAAGGGCTGACCAACACCCTCAATGGTGCGATTGCCCGGGCAAAGGGCAGCCTGATCGTGCCGTTCGGTTCGGATGACATCATGTTGCCGGAGCGAATCGCCATCCAGGTCGCGCATATGGACGGCAAGCCCGAGGTCGGCATTTGCGCCGGCAACATCGAGCTGATCGATGCCGACGGCAACCTCTACCCGGAGAAGCGCCAGCGCCGGGATGTGCCGTTCCGTCGCCTGGACTTCGATGACATGTTCCTGGAGCGCAAGCCCTATCCTCCGGCACCCACCCTGATGATCCGGCGCGAAGCGCTGGAGAAGGTGGGCGGTTTCGACCCGACCATTCGCCTGGAAGATTTGCTGATCGAGTTGAAGGTGACCCATGCCGGTTACTTCATCGATGGTCTGAACGTATTGATGGCGCGCTATCGCAAGCACGCCACCAACTCCTACAAGAATCACCGCTTCATGATCGACAGCATCCTGCGCACCTACGCGCTCTTCAGCGATCACCCGCTGTATGACGAGGTGCGCTACAAGTTTCTCAATTCCATGTTCCTCAAGACCGCCAACCGTGATCGCAAGCTGGCGCGGGAGTTGCTGGCGCAGATTCCCTTCAAGGCCTGGAACAAGAAAACCTGGCGTGGGTTGGGGCGGATGTATTTCTCACGGCTGGAGAAAGGCTGAGGCAGGGGGGAAGGGGGGAATACTCAGCGTTGTTGAGCCGTCTTCTCCAGTTCTTCCCCGGCCTTCCTGTTCTGGCGCAACCAGTGCAGGGTTTTCTTGCCGGCATTGATACCGGGCTTTTCGATGTACTGGTAAGTCAGGCTGCTGATGATGATCAGCAGGCAACTGCACACGGCCAGCAACGGCAGGAAGACCCAGGCTTGCCGGGCGTCAAGATGCAACAACGGCGGCAGTCGCTGCAGCAGAATCCAGAGCACGAAACCGTGCAGCAAATACGTGCTGTAGCTGATCTCCCCCAGCCAGCGAATGCTGCGTGGCTTCAGGGAGCCGAAGAGAGTATTGCCGGATGCCACGATCACAAAAAACAGTGACAGCAGCAGTAGCGCCCCCAGGTTGAATGCACGGCTGAACACAGTAAAGGCGATGGCCAGGGCGAGCAGGGCGATGACGCCCGCCAGTGGAGTCAGGCTCCAGGCGACCCATTGTGGTCGGCGAATCCAGTACGCCGCTGCGATGCCACCGAGGAAGCTGGCCAGGAAGTGCTTCTTCAGCGAGTGTTCCCAGCCGAGCACCTGGTACAGGGCGTAGATGCCGATCAGGCACAGCACCGTCTGCATCCAGCCACCGCGATAAATGAACACCATGGCGGCCAGTGGCAGGGCCAGGTAGAAAAAAACCTCGTACCCCAGCGTCCAGGTGACATTGGAGATCAGCATGCCCGTCTGGTGGTATTGGTTGACGTCTGGCCGGTCGAAGGTCAGCCAGGCAAGGGTCTGGCCGATAAGCTGGATACCAGAGTCCTTGAGTTCCCAGTCCTGCAGATAGAACACGCAGACAAACACGGTCAACATCAGCGGCAGATAGAGCGGGTAGAGGCGAAACAGCCGCGATACCGCAAATGCCAGCCAGTCGTGTTGCCTCCCGTGGGTGAGCAAGCGGTCCCAGAACAGAAATCCGGTGATCATGAAGAACAGGGCAACGCTGCCCTGGCCGAGCTGCGAGTAGAAATTGCTCGGCGGAAAATCGATCACGCCGGTGCGCAGAAAGATCCAGGTAATGACCGAGTGGTGCACGAACACGCCGAAAGCCAGGTACCCGCGCAAGCCGTCAATGCTGGCAAAGCGGCTTTCACCACCATGCTCCAGCTGTCGGGATAATCCTGGCACCGTGCGCAGTACAAGCGCAGCGGTCGCGATGGCAAGCAGGTAGCCCGTCATCGCGATAAGCGGGTTGGTTTCTGTCATCAGTGAGCCCGGGCCGGAGGACTCCCCGCCAGCACTTGCCTGTGCAAATTATCCACGTCGGCTTTCGAGGCCGCCGCGGCGTATCCCTGCAGCAGCGCTTCGAAGTGGTCTTCGAACAGCCAACGTCGATCTTCTGCGTAGCGCTGCATATGGCGCAGATTACGCCGACGCAGGGAGGGGCTCAATGATGAAGGGTAGATTCGCAAGTCGGCCAGGTCGATCAGGCCGAACTCGCCGTCCTCCAGTACCAGCACATTGCCCAGGTGCAGGGAGCGGAAGTAGACCCCTTTGTGATGCAGTTGAGCCATGAATTTGCCGAAGCGCTCCACCAGTGCCTGACGCACCGCCGGGGCGGTGATGCCTTGCAGAATCTGGCGCAGCGTGTTGCCCGGCAACGGCGAGTAGTGCACCGCAGTGCTGCCGTCTTCGAGCCGGTAGAGATCGAGGATCTGCGGGGTCGGGATACCCATGCCGCGCAGCTGCACGCTGTTGACGGCAAAACGATCGGAATAGGGCGTGAAACTGCCCGAGGTATACCAGCGACGACGGCGGAACAGCTTGAGAAAGCTGCCATCGGTCAGGCGCAGGACTTTGGGGCCCAAACCGTCTTCTTCGATGACCCTGGCATCGGCAATCAGCTGCTGCAGGGCGCTCGGCGTCACGACCTTGATCGGTGTGTCCAACAGGCGTCTGGCGCGCTGATTGATGCTCAATGCGGCAACCAGCGCCAGGGGGATCCACAGCAGGAACCAGTGCTCTTTGGGGCGCGAGATAATCCCGCCACCTTCAGTCAGGCCCGCGCCGATGCCGAAGGCCAGCCAGGCCGAGGCGATGATGAACAGCGGTTGCACGCGATGACGCCAGCTTCTGATGAGGCCCCACGCGTGGAAAAACAGCCATGGCAGCAGACCGATAATGCCGACGTAGTAAAGCACGCCGAGGGCAAAGCTATGGGGCTCCTCAAGGGTGTAGCCGACGCCTGGGTCCAGGGCCAGCTCGGCGTTGTAGCCATGTCCGATCCACGGATGTTCAGCGATCCTGCCCAGGGTCATTTGCCAGAGTTCGATACGGAAGGAGCTGCCTCGTTCAATGATTTTGTCCGCAAACAGCGCGAACGTCGCCGTTCCGGCAATGAACATGGAGCCAAGCAGAACGACCGAGCGTCGGCTCCAGGAGATGAGGCACAGCCATAGCGCCGCCAGCGTCAATGCAACCAATGGGGTCCTGGAGCCGGTGGCCAGCACGGCGGCGAACATGATCGCCATCGCCGGTATGCTCAACCAGAGTACCTGGCGTCGCTTGCAGGTCATGCTCAGGCTCAGCCAATAGGTACAGAAAAAGCCGAAGACGTGGGAGCTGAGCAGTGGATTGTCGAACGCGCCGACACCGATCATGCGCATTTCCGGCTGGTAGATCAGGCCGAACCGGTACAGGTTGTAGACAGATGTGATCAGCGCCACCGTTGCGGCGCAGAACAGCAGCGGCTGGATGATTTCGCTGCGATAGCGCACCAGCAGGTAGCAGCCAACGAACAGCATCAGGGTATGCAATGGCGGTTTGAACTGACCGAAGTCGATTTCGTCGCCCGGGCCCCAGCCCAGGCTGAGCATCGCCCAAGCGACAAACAGCAGGACTGCGATGACGATCGGTTCGTGCAGCAGTTCCTTGGCGAGCCGCGGACGCAAGCACAGCGCAATCAGTGCCGGAATGCTGAACAGGCCATAGTAGAGCTTGTGGAGCACGCTGCGCCCGGGCAGGAAAAACAGGGCGCAAAGCAGCAATAAGTAACCGAGTGGAAGGATCCACAAACAAATGAAATCGAAGGTTCTATTGGACGTGCTGTTCAAAGCGTTTAATTGCATGCTGAGTAACTTATTCCTGAATTGAGCGACCGTACCCAGGCAGGGACAGCGGGTGGCTATTTGACGCGCCACAATACACAGACTGTATGCGATTGCCAGAACCCTGGGGAAGCTGTGCTAAAGTCAGCGTCCTTTTCATCGACATTCGCGTGATATGACCGACTCCAGTCTCTCCGCAAGCCCATCGAGCTTGAAAATCTACTTCCGTTTGCTCGGCTATGTCCGACCGTATATCAGCCTGTTCCTGATCAGCATCGTCGGTTTTCTGATTTTCGCTTCGACACAGCCAATGCTGGGCTACATCCTCAAGTACTTCGTCGACGGTTTATCCAATCCTGAAGCGGCGCTGTTTCCAACAGTGCCCTACCTGCGCGACCTGCAACTGCTGCAGGCGGTGCCGTTGCTGATCATCCTGATCGCCGCATGGCAGGGGCTGGGGTCGTACCTGGGCAACTACTTCCTGGCCAAGGTTTCCCTGGGCCTGGTCCATGACTTGCGGGTCCAGCTGTTCAACAACCTGCTGGTGTTGCCAAACCGGTATTTCGACAAGCATAACTCGGGGCACCTGATTTCACGTATCACCTTCAACGTGACCATGGTCACGGGGGCGGCAACAGATGCGATCAAGGTCGTAATTCGTGAAGGCATGACGGTGGTCTTCCTGTTTGCCTCGCTGTTGTTTATGAATTGGCGCCTGACGCTGGTGATGGTCGCCATCCTGCCGCTGATTGCCATCATGGTGCGCACGGCCAGCAAGAAATTCCGCAAGCAGAGCAAGAAAATCCAGCTGGCCATGGGAGACGTGACGCACGTGGCGTCCGAAACGATCCAGGGCTATCGCGTGGTGCGCAGCTTCGGCGGTGAAAAGTACGAAGAGAAACGCTTCTTCGACGCCAGCCAGGGCAATACCGACAAGCAATTGCGCATGACCCGCACCGGCGCCATCTATACGCCGCTGCTGCAACTGGTGATCTACACCGCCATGGCCGTGCTGATGTTCCTGGTGCTGTTCCTGCGTGGCGATGCGTCCGCCGGCGACATGGTGGCCTACATCACCCTGGCCGGCCTGCTGCCCAAGCCGATTCGCCAGCTGTCCGAAGTGAGCTCGACCATCCAGAAAGGTGTGGCCGGTGCTGAAAGTATCTTCGAGCAACTGGATGTCGAGCCTGAAGTCGATACCGGCACCGTCGAGCGTGATGTCGTCAACGGCCGCCTGGACGTGCGCAACCTCAGCTTTACCTACCCTGACACCGAGCGTCAGGTGCTCAATGACATCAGCTTCTCGGTCGAGCCCGGGCAAATGGTGGCGCTGGTGGGGCGTTCGGGCAGCGGCAAGTCGACCCTGGCCAACCTGATTCCACGTTTCTATCACCACGACAAGGGCGAAATCCTCATCGATGGCGTCGAAGTGGAACAGTACAAGCTGTTGAACCTGCGTCGGCATATCGCCCAGGTGACTCAGCACGTGACTCTGTTCAGCGACACGGTGGCCAACAACATCGCCTATGGCGACCTGGCCGGGGCGCCCCGTGAAGACATCGAAAAAGCGGCGAAAGATGCCTACGCGATGGACTTCATTGCTCAACTGCCCGAAGGCCTGGATACCCAGGTCGGGGAAAACGGCGTGCTGTTGTCCGGTGGCCAGCGTCAGCGCCTGGCGATTGCCCGGGCGCTGTTGAAGAATGCCCCGCTGCTGATTCTCGACGAGGCGACTTCGGCACTCGACACCGAGTCCGAGCGGCATATCCAGGCTGCCCTGGATCAGGTCATGAAAGGTCGCACCACGCTGGTGATCGCTCACCGCTTGTCGACCATCGAGAAGGCCGACCTGATCCTGGTCATGGATCAGGGGAAAATCGTCGAGCGCGGCACCCACGAGCAACTGCTGGCGCAAAACGGCTACTACTCGCGCCTCAACGCGATGGGCCTCGACGCCCCGGCCGAAGACATCGCCTGACCCCGAAAGGGCGAGCCTGGCTCGCCCTTTCGCGCGGGTGTCGTTGCCTGACGGGTGTTTTTGCTCAAAAAATGAGCAAAAACACCCGGCAAATCATCCCGTTGCAGCCACCGCACAAGCCGACGCCAACCCTGTGTTAATATCGCGCCCCTGTTCATTCTGTATGTGGGTTGCACCATGAAGTTGTCCATGCCGCGATTCGATCAAGCCCCCGTCTTGGTGGTCGGCGATGTCATGCTCGACCGTTACTGGCATGGTGGTACCTCACGGATTTCCCCTGAGGCGCCGGTGCCGGTGGTCAAGGTCGATCACATCGAGGACCGTCCGGGTGGCGCTGCCAACGTTGCCTTGAACATTGCCGCCCTGGGGGCTCCGGCTTCGCTGGTCGGTGTAACCGGCGACGATGAAGCTGCAAATAGCCTGGTCAACAGCCTCAAGGGCGCTGGCGTGCGCGCCATCTTCCAGCGCATTGCGCACCAGCCGACCATCGTCAAGCTGCGGGTCATGAGTCGTCACCAGCAACTGCTGCGGATCGACTTCGAAGAACCCTTCGCCACCGACGCGCTGGCGCTGGCCGCGCAGGTCGACGAGTTGCTCGAAGGCATCAAGGTGCTGGTGCTGTCCGACTACGGCAAAGGCGCACTGAAAAATCACCAGGCGCTGATCCAGGCCGCCCGGGCCCGTGGCATTCCGGTGCTGGCCGATCCAAAGGGCAAGGACTTTTCGATCTACCGTGGCGCCAGCCTGATCACGCCGAACCTCAGCGAATTCGAAACCATCGTCGGTGGTTGCGCCGATGAACACGAGCTGGTCAACAAGGGCGCGCAGTTGATGCACGACCTGGACCTCGGTGCCTTGCTGGTGACCCGTGGCGAACACGGCATGACTTTGCTGCGTCCGGATCATCCGGCGCTGCACTTGCCGGCCCGTGCCCGTGAAGTGTTCGACGTGACCGGTGCCGGCGATACAGTGATTTCCACCCTGGCCGCGGCGATTGCCGCCGGTGAAGAGCTGCCTCATGCCGTGGCCCTGGCCAACCTGGCGGCCGGTATCGTGGTCGGCAAGCTCGGTACGGCGGCCATCAGTGCGCCGGAACTGCGTCGCGCGATTCAACGCGCGGAGGGTTCCGAACGCGGTGTGCTGGGTCTTGAGCAGCTGTTGCTGGCGGTCGATGATGCCCGCGCGCATAACGAACGGATTGTCTTCACCAACGGTTGCTTCGACATCCTGCATGCCGGCCACGTGACCTATCTGGAACAGGCGCGGGCCCAGGGCGATCGCCTGATCGTCGCGATCAACGACGACGCATCGGTCAGCCGCCTGAAAGGGCCGGGCCGTCCGATCAACAGTGTCGACCGGCGCATGGCGGTGCTGGCCGGGTTGGGCGCGGTGGACTGGGTCATCAGTTTCCCGGAAGGCACCCCGGAAAACCTGCTGAGCGCGATCAAGCCGGACGTGCTGGTCAAGGGTGGCGACTACGGAATCGACCAGGTGGTTGGCGCGGACATCGTGACGGCCTACGGCGGTACCGTGAAAGTGTTGGGGCTGGTGGAAAACAGCTCGACCACGGCGATTGTGGAGAAGATCCGCAAGTCCGAATGAAGCCGTAAAAGATCGCAGCCTGCGGCAGCTCCTACACAGGTATACACATAACCCTGTAGGAGCTGCCGCAGGCTGCGATCTTTTGCTTTTAAGAGCTGACCTTCTTGCGCGGTACAATCTTCTTCAGCAGCAGCTTGGCCTTCCCGCGCAACCGCGCCAAACCCGAATCCTTCCCCGGCGGGGTCAACCCCTGCTGCCTCACCCAGTCCTTCCAGCGGATTCGTTCATCGCGCACCAGCCAGCCTTCCTGTCGGGCAAAGCTTTCGGCCAGGTACAGGCCGCGGGTGCTGGCCGGGTGCAGTTGATCCTTTTTCAGGGTGTAGAGCTCAGCCATCGGGTGGCCGTCCTGCAAGGGCATCAAGTACAGGTCAGGGCGCTTGCGGTCGAGACGGGCGACGAGTTGATCGCCTTCGAGCCTTTCATCGACATGGAACAGACTCAGGGATTTGGCTTCCTTGGGAACGTCCAGGCGTAGGTCGTAAATCAGTTGCAGCGACGCCGTCGGCAAATGCACGTAAGCCCGCGGACGCTCCATCAGCGTCAGGTTGGCGCAACGCACCGGCCGAGCCGAGCCGGACAATGGCGACAAGCGAAACGGCAGGGCTTCGCGGTAATGCAGGGCGGCCGAGTAGGGCGCCGGCAGCCAGGTGTCATTGAACCGGCCACCGAGCCAGCCTTCCGGGGTTTCCAGCAGGCATTCTTCGGCAATCTCCTGGATCGCCGTGTGCAGGGGGAGGTTCAGTTCGTGGGCCGGCACGTAACCGGAAATCAGCTTGAGCACCACGTCGCCACGGTCCTGCCGACGCTGACGCACCAGCACCCAGTAGTCGCGATTCTGCCAATGCAGGGTCAGGCGCACCGAGACCCCGAGATTGGCCAGTTCCAGGGCAAATCGTTCGCTGTCGCCGACCGTGACCGGCCGACGACGTTGCAGTGTCTGGGAGAAATTCAGCGGCCTGCCGACGCTCTGGTAGCTCAGGCCTTCAGGAGTCGCTTCGACGAATAACGGCAGGGTCTTGAAGTTGCTCGGGTTCTTTCTGATGAGCGTGCGCGACATGTCGGCTCCTGCTTAAGGCCGCGTGAGCGGCGTCAGTGGCTACGTAGGACCTGGGCAACGGTCGCGACATTGTGGGCGAGGTGCAGCGGATTGATGGTCCCGACAATAGCACTGGCAACGCCCGGATGTTCAAACAGCAACTCGAAACTGGCGCGCACCGGGTCCACGCCAGGACTCAGGCATACGTGACCGCTGGCGAGGGCTTTCTTGACCAGAATGGCTTTGCCGTGTGCAGCAGCATAGTCAATGACGGCCTTCTCGTTTTGTTCGTTCAGATTGTAGGTGACCATCGCGCAGTCGCCTTGCTCCAGCGCTTTCAATCCGCCTTCGACGGTCTTGCCGGAAAACCCGAAGCCGCCAATCTTGCCTTCGGCCTTGAGTTCGGCGAGGGTTTCGTAGACTTCGCAGTCATTGAGGATCGCCAGGTCGTTGCCATCAGAGTGCACCAGCACCAGATCGATGAAGTCCGTTTCCAGGCGTTGCAGGCTGCGTTCTACCGACATGCGCGTGTGTGCCGCGCTGAAATCGTGACGGGACTGGCCGTCGGCAAATTCTTCACCCACCTTGCTGACAATCACCCAATCCTGACGCTGACCGCGCAGCAGCGGGCCGAGGCGTTCTTCGCTGCGGCCATAGGCCGGGGCCGTGTCGATCAGGTTGATGCCCAGGTCGCGGGCAAGCTTGAGCAGCATGCGCGCTTCATCGTCATCGGGTATCCGGAAGCCGCTGGGGTATTTCACGCCCTGGTCGCGGCCCAGTTTCACCGTGCCCAGGCCCAGAGGTGAAACCAGCAGGCCGCTGCTGCCCAGGGGGCGATGCAAGTCATGCAGGGTCGGTTGGCTCATGGCAACAGTTGCTCCCAGGCCGGTACGCCCATCGGTGGCTTCGGCAGTACAGGCAGCGCTGCCGGGTGGCCTGGCTGGATACCGTCGCGGGTCAGGCTGGCGATCACGCGGTCAGCGAAGTCCGGCGCCAGGGCGAGTTTGGTTGGCCAGCCCACCAGCAGCCGGCCTTCTTCTGCGAGAAACGCATTGTCGGGGCGGGTCAGGCCCGATTGCAGGGGTTCGGCGCGATCAACGCGCAGGGTGGCCCACTGCACCGTGCTCAAGTCGATCCACGGCAGCAACTGGCCGAGTTCTTTCTGTGCGGTGGCGATTTGCTCCGCAGGCTCACGGAGCACGCCTTCGCTTTCGGCGATGTCGCCACCCATGTACCAGACCCATTGACCGTCGGCGGCCGGGTGGGTGGTGACGGTAATGCGCGGTTTGGTGCCGCCGCCCAGGCAATGGGCGTACAGCGGTTTGAGGCTCGGCCCCTTGGCGATGATCATGTGCAGCGGTCGACGCTGCATCGCCGGCTCGCTGAGGCCCAATGCTTCGAGCAGCTGCGCCGTGCCCGCGCCGGCGCTCAAGACGATGCGCTGGGCGCGGATCTCGCGCTCATCGACGATCAGGCCGACCAGCTTGCCACCCTCCAGCAGCGGTTCGATCTTCTGCCCGGCGAGCAAGCCGTCACCGGCGAGGTCGGCCAGGCGCTGGATCAGGCTCGGCACATCGATCACCAGTTCCGCCAGGCGATAGACCTTGCCCTTGAAGCGCTTGTCCTGCAACGCGGGCGGCAACTGGTCGCCCTTGACCTGATCGACGCGACCGCGCACGGCCTTGCTGGCGAAGAAGCTGGTCAGGTTGCCGGCGAGGGTGCCAGGGGACCACAGGTAATGGGCTTCGGAGAGCAGGCGCACACCAGACAGGTCCAGCTCGCCGTCACCGGCCAGGGCTTCACGCCAGCGGCGCGGCATATCGGCGATGGCTTCCGAAGCGCCGGTCAGGGCGCCGTGCAATGCGTACTTGGCACCACCGTGGATAATGCCCTGGGACTTCACGGTCTGCCCGCCGCCGAGGCTGGCGCTTTCCACCAGCACGGTCGAAAAACCCTGGCGGCGCAGGCGCGCGTTCAGCCAGAGGCCGGCGACACCAGCGCCGACAATCAGAACGTCGGTGGAAATAACGGATGGCATGCAGCGACCTCTGTGTTCAAGACGAGGGCGCAGTATACAGAGCTGAGACGGGAAAAAAGATCGCAGCCTTCGGCAGCTCCTACAGGCGCACGCATTCCCCTGTAGGAGCTGCCGAAGGCTGCGATCTTTTCTTTCAATGACCCGCGGTTTTGGAAAAGAGTTGAATCACCACAACCCCGAGCACAATCAACGCCATCCCCAGCATCGCCGGCACATCCAGCTTCTGCCCGTAGATAAACAGCGCCGCGACGCTGACCATCACGATCCCCATGCCGGCCCACACGGCATACGCCACACCCACGGGAACGCTGCGCACCACCAGGGTCAGCATCCAGAAGGCAATGCCGTAGCCGAGGATGACCAGCACCAGTGGCAGCGGGGTGCTGAGGCCTTTGACGGCTTTCATCGAAACAGTGGCAATCACTTCGGCGCAGATGGCAATGGCCAGGTAGTAGTAAGCGGTCATGGGTCAATCCTCGTGTGAAGTGTTGCTCTCTGAGGTCGGCATTCTAGTGATTCGCCAGATGCGGTAAAGTCATTACCTATCTGTTTTGAAGATGGGTTGAGCCATGAGCATGCAATGGAATCTGGAGCAGTTGCGGTTGTTTGTCAGCGTAGCGGAGCAGCGATCGTTTTCTGCCGTGGCGCGGGATCAGCGCAAGGCGCAGTCGGCGGTCAGCAGTGCGATAGCGTTGCTGGAGGATGACCTTGGCGTCAGCCTGTTCGACCGCAGCAGCGGCCGTCAGCCGAAGCTCACTGAAGCCGGTACGGCTTTGCTGGACGAAGCACGGGAAGTGTTGCGTCAGTGTGAACGGCTCAATGGTCGGGCATTGGCGATGATGCGTGGCCAGGAGGCCCGACTGCGCGTGGCCCAGGATGAGGCGATGCCTTATCAGCCGATCATCGAAAGCTTCGAGGCCCTGGCGGAAAAATTCCCCAGCCTTGAAGTGCAACTGACCAGTGCCGCCCAGGGGGATGTCGCGCGCAAGCTGGTGGAGCGGCGCGCCGATCTGGGGTTGCTGTTCTTTCACGATCAGATTCCCGAGGCGCTTGAGCGTCGTGTGCTGGGCAGCGTGGAAATGGTCACGGTGTGCGGCAAGGATCATCCGTTGGCGGGCAAAGGCACGGTCGACGGCCAGCAATTGGCGCAGCATCGGCAGTTGCTGATGTCCACGGAGTCGAGCATTTATCCCGGCAGTGATCCCGCCAGCCCGCAAGTCTGGCGCGCCGACAGTTTCTATGTGATGGCCGAATGGCTGGTGCGGGGCCTCGGCTGGGCGTGGTTGCCGCGCCACGTGGTGCAATACCCGACCTATCAGAACCAGATGGTCGAACTGGTCAGCGAATGGACCCCGCCGGCCCTGGTGGTGGAGCTGGTTTGGCGCCGGGACGAGCCGCTCGGGCCGGCCGCGCGCTGGCTCGCCGAACGTTTTGCCGTGCACTTGCAGACGATTGGCGAAAAAAGCCGATAAACTCCGCCGCCATGAATAGAACTCTCTACACCGCGCTGTTTTATCTGGGGCTGCCATTGGTAGCGATTCGGCTTTGGCTGCGCGCGCGCAAGGCGCCGGCGTATGCCAGGCGCATCGGCGAGCGCTTCTCCTGCGGGATGCCGGCGATGAAACCGGGTGGCATCTGGGTGCATGCCGTGTCGGTGGGCGAAAGCATTGCTGCCGCGCCGATGATCCGCGCCCTGCTGGCGCGTTATCCGACTCTGCCGATCACCGTGACCTGCATGACGCCGACCGGCTCGGAACGCATCCTGGCCCTGTTTGCCAATGAGCCGCGCATCCAGCACTGCTATCTGCCTTACGATTTGCCGTGCGCCGCCCGGCGCTTCCTCGATCGGGTCCGGCCAAAACTGGCGGTGATCATGGAAACCGAGCTGTGGCCCAACCATATCCATCAATGTGCCAAACGCGGGATTCCCGTAGCGCTGGCCAATGCACGACTGTCCGAGCGTTCGGCCAGGGGCTATGGCCGCTTCCGTAAATTGACCCAACCGATGCTGGCCGAGATGAGCCTGTTCGCGGTGCAGACCGAGGCCGAAGCCCAGCGCTTCCGTGATCTGGGTGCGCGACCGGAAACCGTCGAGGTCACCGGTTCGATCAAGTTCGACCTGACCATCGACCCGCAACTGCTTGAGCGCGCCAGTCAGTTGCGCGGGCAATGGCAGGCGCTGGAGCGACCGGTGTGGATCGCGGCCAGTACCCATGACGGCGAAGACGAGGTCGTACTGGCGGCTCATCGTCAGTTGCTGGCCAGTCACCCCGATGCGTTGCTGATTCTGGTGCCGCGTCATCCGGAACGCTTCAATTCGGTGTACGGGTTGTGCCAGCAACAAGGGTTTGCCACCGTCCGGCGCTCCAGTGGCGACGCGGTCAGTGGCGATACTTCAGTGCTGCTGGGCGACACCATGGGCGAGTTGCTGTTTCTCTACGCCCTGGCTGACAGTGCTTTCGTCGGCGGCAGCCTGGTGCCGAATGGCGGGCATAACCTGCTGGAGCCGGCGGCCCTCGCCAAACCGGTGCTGAGCGGGCCGCATCTTTTCAACTTCCTCGAAATCGCTGCGCAGTTGCGCAGTGCCGGGGCGTTGCAGGAAGTGGAGGATGCCGAAGGGTTGGCGGTGGCGGTGCAGCGGCTGTTCGAACTGCCGCGTGATGCACAGCGCATGGCAGAGGCCGGGTTGAAGGTGATGCGCGCCAACCAGGGGGCGTTGCAGCGCTTGCTGGACGGGTTGGGGCGGTTGATCGAGCGGTAGACCGAGTCGTCTGGCAGAAAAAGATCGCAGCCTGCGGCAGCTCCTACAGCAGGCTGCGATCTTTTGCTTTATTGCTCCGGTCGCGCCTTCAACTGCTCCGCTGCCGCCTTGGCCAGATCCGGTGGCAGGAAATCCTTGTCCGGGTTGTAGTTGGGATTGAGCCAGCGTGCGAGGTTTTGCAGGTCCCCCGGATTCAACGTGCCGGCCTGTTGCTTCAGGCGCAGGTTGTCGAGGATGTAGTCGTAGCGGGTGTTGTTGTAGTCGCGCACCGAGTTGTAGAGCGAGCGCTGCGCATCCAGCACGTCGACGATGTTTCGCGTACCCACCTGATAGCCGATTTCAGTCGCTTCCACCGCACTCTGGTTGGAGATGATCGATTGCTTGCGCGCCTGTACCTGCTCGACATCGGTGTTCACCGCGCGGTGCAGGTCGCGGGTGTTTTCCACGATGCTGCGGCGCAGGGCTTCGCGTTGCTGCTCGGTCTGGTCCAGTTGTGCATACGACTGGCGCACCTGGGAGTTGATCAGGCCACCGCTGTAGATCGGGATGTTCAGTTGCAGGCCGACGGTGGTTTGATCGACGTCGCCACCGTACGCCTGGGGCAGGTTGTTCGGGTTGCTGAAGCCCAGTGCATCGTTGTCGCCTTTCTCGTACTTGGCGATCGCGTCAACCGTTGGCAAGTGCCCGGACTTGCGTTGCTTGAGGGTTTGCTCGGCGGCGCTGACGGCATAGTTGCTGGCCAACAGGTTGAGGTTTTGCCTGCCCGCGGTTTCGACCCAGGCCTTGGCGTCGTTCGGCACTGGCGGCAGGATCGGCAGGTTATGGCTGATGCCCCAGATCGAGTTGTACTGACGGTTGGTCAGGGTGATCAATGCTTCAAAGGCGTCGTCCACCTGGCGCTGCGCAACGATGCGGTTGGCGCGTGCGGTGTCGTAGCTGGCCTGTGAGTTCAACACGTCGGTCTTGTCCGAGAGGCCGACATCGAAACGCTCATTGGATTGATCGAGCTGGCGCTTGAACGCCGCTTCTTCGGCCTTGGTCGAGGCCAGGTTGTCCTGGGTGCGCAGCACGTTGAAATAGCTGTCGGCGGTTTGCAGGATCAGGTTCTGCTCGGTCGCCGAGAGTTGCAGGGCGGCCTGTTCGTTGACTTCCTTGGCGGCCTGGAACTGGAACCAGCGGTCGGCCCGGAACAGCGGCTGCGCCAAAGTGGCCTGGTAGGAATGAGCATCCCGGTTGGTCGTGCCCGAAGGTTGATCGAGCGAGGTACGCACCTCGGAAACATTCGCGCCGCCCGAGAGGTTCGGCAACAGCCCGGCGCGGGCCTGGGGCACGACTTCCTTCTGCGCGCCGTACTGGGCGATGGCGGCCGCCAGATCGGCGTTGTTGTTGACGGCTTCCTGATAAACGCTGACAAGGTCCGTCTTGTTCGATAAGGGCGCATCTGCTGCCCAGACCAATCCGTTGGACGCACAAGACACGGCAAGGGCCAGTGAGAGTTTGCGCAGCATAGACGATCCCTAGAATTGATATTACAAAGGTAATTTGAGCGCCAAGGCTAAGGCCCTGCTTCGACAGCGTCAATGCGCGGCTCAGCGTAGCGAGTGTAGTTGCGCATTGGGGTGGCAACAATCCTGATACTGCGTGTTAATACGCCATTCATCATGGTATTTGCCGGGGGGTTGGCGTTCTTTGTCAGTTGTGTCTAGACTGGCCGGGTTCTTGTCGGGGTGCCTTGCTATGAGGCTGAGATCGAATAATTTCGGATCCCGTTGAACCTGATCAGGTTAGCGCCTGCGTAGGGAACAAGATTTCTCGTCACCCGGCGAGTCCTCTTGTGCTTCGTCCGGGAAATTGTTCGACAATCGAACGCTCCCCGTGTGACGACGCACAGCACCAGTCCTGGTGCGTCCGTGCCTTTCAGGTTCTGCTCCGACAATCCACTGCCTGGATGCTGTCTGGAGAGCCCGTGATGACCATAAAAGCAAAAAACGCGATCAACCTCAGTGAGTCGGCCAAGGTCGATGAGCAGTCGGTTCAACCCTTTACCCGTTCGCAAAAAATCTACGTCCAGGGCTCTCGTCCGGACATCCGCGTGCCAATGCGCGAAATCACCCTGGACGTGACGCCGACTGACTTCGGTGGCGAAATCAACGCCCCGGTGACTGTCTACGATACCTCGGGTCCCTACACCGATCCCAACGTGGTGATTGACGTGCGTAAAGGCCTGGGCGACGTGCGTTCGGCGTGGATCGACGACCGTGGTGACACCGAACGCCTGAGTGGCCTGAGCTCGAACTTCGGTCAGGAGCGCCTTGCCGATCCTGAGCTGACCAAACTGCGCTTTGCCCACGTGAACAACCCGCGCCGCGCCAAGGCCGGGGCCAACGTCAGCCAGATGCACTACGCGCGCAAAGGCATCATCACCGCCGAGATGGAATACGTCGCCATCCGCGAAAACATGAAGCTGCAAGAGGCCCGCGCCGCCGGCCTGTTGAAGCAACAGCACGCCGGCCACAGCTTCGGCGCGAGCATCCCGAAAGAAATCACCCCTGAATTCGTCCGCGAAGAAATCGCCCGCGGCCGCGCGATCATCCCGGCCAACATCAACCACACCGAACTGGAACCGATGATCATCGGCCGTAACTTCCTGGTGAAGATCAACGGCAACATCGGCAACAGCGCCCTGGGTTCGTCCATCGAAGAAGAAGTGGCGAAACTGACCTGGGGCATTCGCTGGGGTTCGGACACGGTCATGGACCTGTCCACCGGCAAGCACATCCACGAAACCCGTGAGTGGATCATCCGCAACTCGCCGGTGCCGATCGGTACAGTGCCGATCTACCAGGCGCTGGAGAAGGTCAACGGTGTGGCCGAAGACCTGACCTGGGAGCTGTTCCGCGACACGCTGATCGAACAGGCCGAGCAGGGCGTCGACTACTTCACCATCCACGCCGGCGTGTTGCTGCGCTACGTGCCGATGACCGCCAAGCGCGTGACCGGCATCGTGTCCCGTGGCGGTTCGATCATGGCCAAGTGGTGCCTGGCGCACCACAAAGAGAACTTCCTCTACACCCATTTCGACGAAATCTGCGAAATCATGAAGGCCTACGACGTCAGCTTCTCGCTGGGCGACGGCCTGCGTCCGGGCTCGATTGCCGACGCCAACGACGAAGCGCAGTTCGGCGAACTGGAAACCCTCGGCGAGCTGACCAAGATTGCCTGGAAACACGACGTGCAGTGCATGATCGAAGGTCCGGGCCACGTGCCGATGCAGTTGATCAAGGAGAACATGGACAAGCAGCTGGAGTGCTGCGACGAGGCGCCGTTCTACACCCTCGGTCCGTTGACCACCGACATCGCGCCGGGCTACGACCACATCACCTCGGGCATCGGCGCGGCAATGATCGGCTGGTTCGGTTGCGCCATGCTCTGCTATGTGACGCCGAAGGAGCACCTGGGGCTGCCGAACAAGGATGACGTGAAGACCGGGATCATCACCTACAAGATCGCCGCGCACGCCGCCGATCTGGCGAAGGGGCACCCGGGCGCACAGATCCGCGACAATGCCTTGAGCAAGGCGCGTTTCGAGTTCCGCTGGGAAGACCAGTTCAACCTGGGCCTCGATCCGGACACCGCGCGTTCGTATCATGACGAAACCCTGCCGAAGGATTCGGCCAAGGTCGCGCACTTCTGCTCGATGTGCGGGCCGAAGTTCTGCTCGATGAAAATCACCCAGGAAGTCCGCGAGTATGCGGCCAACCAACGGATCGAAGCGGTCGACGTGGACGTCGCCCAGGGCATGGCCGAACAGGCCGAGCGCTTCAAGCAGGAAGGCAGTCAGCTGTACAAGAAAGTTTGATCTGACCTGGGATTGACGGTGCCTTTGGTGCCGTCTTCGCGAGCAAGCCCGCTCCCACATTTGACCTGTGTACGCAGGACCAATGTGGGAGCGGGCTTGCTCGCGAAAGCGCCAGTTCAGACACCGAAACTCCCAAAAACAAAATGTGTCCCTCTGAGATAACACCCTTGAGCATTCAACCCAGCACTTACTCCCCCGACATCGCGGTGCCAACCGACAAACGTGTGTTCGGCGGTCGCGATCTGTTTTCCCTGTGGTTCTCCCTCGGCATCGGCCTGATGGTGTTGCAGACCGGCGCGTTGCTCGCGCCGGGCCTGGGCCTGTCTGGTTCGTTGCTGGCGATTTTCCTCGGCACCCTGGTCGGCGTTCTGCTGTTGGCGGCGGTCGGGGTGATTGGCAGTGACACCGGCCTGTCGTCGATGGCCGCGCTCAAACTCAGCCTCGGTGCCAAGGGGGCGAGCCTGCCGGCGGTGCTGAACCTGCTGCAACTGATCGGTTGGGGTTCGTTCGAAATCATTGTCATGCGCGATGCCGCCAGCCTGTTGGGCGCGAAGGCCTTCAGCGAAGGCAGCCTGCTGTCGAATCCGCTGCTCTGGACCCTGTTCTTCGGCGCCCTGGCGACCCTGTTGGCGGTCAGTGGCCCGCTGACGTTCGTCCGGCAGATCCTGCGCAAGTGGGGCATCTGGCTGCTGCTGGCCGCGTGCATCTGGCTGACCTGGAACCTGTTCGCCAAGGCTGACCTGGCAGCATTGTGGGCCCAGGCCGGTGATGGTTCGATGCCGTTTGCCGTGGGTTTCGACATCGCCATTGCCATGCCGCTTTCCTGGCTGCCGCTGATCGCCGACTACTCGCGGTTCGGCAAACGGGCGAAAAACGTCTTCGGTGGCACGGCCATCGGATTCTTCATCGGTAACTTCTGGCTGATGAGCCTGGGCGTGGCCTACACCCTGGCATTCGCGCCGAGCGGTGAAGTCAATGCCTTGCTGCTGGCGCTGGCCGGGGCCGGCCTGGGGATTCCGCTGCTGCTGATTCTTCTGGATGAGTCGGAAAACGCCTTTGCCGATATTCACTCGGCGGCGGTGTCCAGCGGGATTCTGTTGCGTGCCAAAGTCGAGCATCTGGCCCTGGCCATCGGCGTTATCTGCACGCTGATTGCCCTGCTGGCGCCATTGGCCCAGTACCAGAACTTCCTGCTGCTGATCGGCTCGGTGTTTGCGCCATTGTTCGGCGTGGTACTGGTGGACCACTTCATCCTGCGCAAGCGCAGTGGCCAGGTGGCTTCAGCCGCTTTGCGCTGGCCTGCGCTGCTGGCCTGGCTGGGTGGGATCAGCACTTACCATCTGCTCGCCAACCTGTATCCGGACGTGGGTGCAACCCTGCCGGCGCTGGTCCTGGCAGGGTTGCTGCAGCTGGTGCTGGGCCGGGCCTTCAGTTACGGCCGGGAAACAGCTCGGGCTTGATGATGCCGTTCAGGCGAGGGTAGGGGATCTTCAGTTCGACATGGCCCAGCGCGTAAGGCGCAATGGTGCTGGTTTCGTACTTGAGGATCACCCCGCCGTAGGTCAGCGCCACGTTCTGGGTTTTCTGGAACGGCCAGCTCTTCACGAACTCCGGTTCCTGATCGAGCTTGGTGCTGATCAGCCAGCTGTTGTGCGCCACTTGCGCGGCTTTCCAGAACGCGTCTTCCTGCCCCGGCACCAACATGTCGGACAACGTCAACACTTTATGCTGCTGGCGCGAGTAGTTGATGAAACCCCGCCCCGGCGTGCCATGGGCTCCGCCGGTGTCCAGGTAGCTGGATAATTCGATGATCACCAAGCCGTCATGCTGCTCACGTACCTTTGCTTGCAGATAGCTGCTGTTGCGCGGGCCGGCGGTGCGCAGGAACTCTTCGCGATAGGCCGCGAGGGTCGGTGCCACCGGCGCGTCGGGTGAGGTGCGGGTCATCTGCAGCAGGCGCTTTTCGATGATGCCGTCCAGTGCAGGCTCGTCCGGAAAGTGCAGGGTGTCGATGTTGACCAGCGGGCAATCCGGGTTGCTGCAACCGGGCTTGAGTTGCTCGGAAGCGTCGCGGGTGGTTTCCAGCGGCGTCCGGTAATTGGGCTGGAACAGGCTCGCGCAAGCGCCCAGGGTCAGGGCGATGGCGGCCACGGAGGCGATTTTGAAAAGCGACATGGGCGTCCTTTCTGAAACAGGGGAAGGCAAAAAGTTACCGGCTTCGACTCTCAACAAAGCAATCAGTTCGCCACTAAGCTAATTAGAGAGGGTTTCGCCTTCACCGTCCATCCCACTGACGGGAAAGGGGCTGCATCAAACATCGCGGGCGCGTTAGGATGGCGCGAAGTCGAGGCCCAGGAAGAAGGAGCCTCGTTCAGGATTCGCAGTCACGAGGATTGTCATGACGGATTTTGCCAACGCCATTCCGACCGCCGTTGATATCGTGCGGCGCGAAAAATGCTACGAGGGCTTCTACAAGCTCGAACGCGTGCACTTGCGCCACGAATTGTTCGCCGGGGGCATGAGCCGTGAGATCAATCGTGAAGTGTTCGTTCGCCATGATGCGGTCTGCATGTTGCCTTACGATCCGCAGCGCGATGAAGTGGTGCTGATCGAGCAGTTTCGCGTCGGCGCCATGGGCAAGGCCGACAACCCGTGGCTGATCGAACTGGTCGCTGGTCTGATCGACAAGGATGAAGTGCCGGAAGCAGTTGCTCACCGCGAAGCGCAGGAGGAAGCTGGGCTGGAAATCGGGGCGCTCTGGCCGATGCTCAAATATTTTCCATCGCCGGGCGGCAGTAACGAGTTCGTGCATTTGTACCTGGGGCGTTGTGACACTACCGGGGTTGGCGGCCTGCATGGGCTGGAGGAAGAGGCAGAAGACATCCGCGTCACGGTCTGGGCTTTCGAAGATGCCCTGCAAGCCGTGCGCGACGGGCGTATTGCCAACGCGGCGAGCATCATTGCCTTGCAATGGC
This sequence comes from Pseudomonas sp. B1(2018), assembly GCF_003097365.1. Classification (NCBI taxonomy): domain Bacteria; kingdom Pseudomonadati; phylum Pseudomonadota; class Gammaproteobacteria; order Pseudomonadales; family Pseudomonadaceae; genus Pseudomonas; species Pseudomonas sp. B1(2018). Next base: position 74,500 of record NZ_PYUK01000006.1, on the reverse strand, counting down.
TGGCTTTGAACCGCGTTGAAGTGAGGGGGTTATGGTCGTAAACAAGCTGCGCGATCGCTATCGGGTAGATCTGGTGGGGCTGCAAGCGTCCTGCGAGGCGAACTACGCGCGCTTGATGCGACTGCTGCCGGACATGCGCAGCGAGCCTGCCGCGCGGCGCATCGCCGTGACCCATGGCGACCAGATGCTCGGCGTGCTGGCCCTGGAGGTATTGCTGACCTGTCCTTACACCACGACCCTGCAAGTACGGCAGGAGCACAGCCTGCCGTGGCTGCCGGTGCCGCAACTGGAAGTGCAGGTCTATCACGACGCGCGCATGGCCGAAGTGGTCAGCGCCGAACATGCACGACGCTTTCGCGGCATCTATCCTTACCCGAACGCCTCGATGCACCAGCCGGACGAAAAAGCCCAGCTGAACATGTTTCTGGGCGAATGGCTGAGCCATTGCCTGGCGCTGGGGCATGAGTACGAAGTCGTACGTTAACCGTGAAGCGCAGTTGTGAACTGCGTCAGGTTCACGGATTTCCCCTTTCGATCGTCCCCCAGCATAATTGCGGCACTTACCCATCCCCGTGATCACGCCCTGGGAGAACGCCTTGCCGAGCGTATCCACATTGACCACCGCCGATCCGGCGTTGCTGGTGCAACTCTCCGACAGCCATCTGTTTGCCGAAGCGGACGGTGCGTTGCTGGGCATGAATACCTGCGACAGCCTGCAAAAGGTCATCGAACTGGTGCGCACGCAACAGCCGCAGATCGATTTGATCCTGGCCACGGGTGATCTGTCCCAGGACGGGACGCTGGCGTCCTACCGACAATTTCGTGAGATGACGCGCCAGCTCGATGCGCCGGCACGCTGGATTCCCGGCAATCACGACGAGCCGCAGATCATGGCCGAGGCGGCGGTGCAGAGCGCTTTGCTCGAGCCGGTGGTGGATATCGGCAACTGGCGGGTCACGATGCTCGATTCGGCGGTGCCGGGCTCGGTGCCGGGATATTTGCAGGATGAACAGCTGCAGTTGCTCGCCCGCTCGCTGAGCGAAGCACCGGAACGCCATCATCTGGTGTGCTTCCACCATCACCCGGTGTCCATCGGTTGTGCCTGGATGGAACCGATTGGCTTGCGCAATCCCGAGGCGCTGTTCGCCGTGCTGGACCGTTTCGAACAGGTGCGCGCGGTGTTGTGGGGGCATGTGCACCAGGAAATCGATCAGAAGCGCAATGGCGTGCGATTGATCGCCTCGCCCTCGACCTGCATCCAGTTCGAGCCGGGCAGCGAGGATTTCAAGGTCGGGGAACAGGCACCGGGGTATCGCTGGTTGCGACTGCTGCCCGATGGGGGGCTGGAAACCGGTGTGGAGCGTGTCACCGGGTTTGATTTCACTGTGGATTACGGTTCCAACGGCTACTGATAAATCCCTTGTAGGAGCTGTCGAGTGCAACGAGGCTGCGATCTCTTGATCTTAAAAAATCAAAATCAAAAGATCGCAGCCTGCGGCAGCTCCTACAGGGATCGCATTTCATCGGCACCCAACGCGCCCGAGTCCCTGTAAACTCCGACTCTTTAGCCGACGCACAGGGAACTCAAATGTCCGGTTCGATCCTTTATATCCACGGCTTCAACAGCTCGCCGTTGTCGAAGAAGGCCTGCCAGTTGGTCGAGGTGATGGAACGTCTGGGCCTGAGCGAACAGCTGCGCGTTCCGGCATTGCACCACCACCCGCGCCAGGCTATCGAGCAGCTGGAGCAGGCGATCGCCGAACTGGGGCGGCCACTGCTGGTCGGCAGCTCCCTCGGCGGCTACTATGCCACTCACCTGGCCGAGCGCCATGGCTTGAAAGCCCTGTTGATCAACCCTGCCGTCAGCCCGCACCGGATGTTCGACGGCTATCTGGGGACGCAGAAAAACCTGTATACCGAAGAGGCCTGGGAATTGACCCACGACCACGTGACGGCCCTGGCCGAGCTGGAAGTGCCGGCACCCCGGGATCCGCAGCGTTATCAGGTATGGTTGCAGACAGCTGACGAAACGTTGGACTATCGTCTCGCCCAGCAGTATTACCGGGCATGCGCCTTGCGTATCCAGGCCGGTGGCGACCACAGTTTCCAGGGTTTTGCCACGCGACTGCCGGCCATGTTGAGTTTTGCCGGCATCGGCGCCGATTTGTATCAGGCAATCGATTTCAGCGCATTGTGAGCGATAGCCCCATGAATTCTTTTTTCACCGAACACTGACGACGAGACCCCATGGCCACTCCCAGCGCTAGCTCTTATAACGCCGACGCCATCGAAGTCCTCTCGGGCCTCGACCCGGTGCGCAAACGCCCCGGCATGTACACCGACACCAGTCGGCCGAACCACCTTGCCCAGGAAGTCATCGACAACAGTGTCGACGAAGCCCTGGCCGGGCATGCCTCATCGGTACAGGTGATCCTGCATGCCGACCATTCCCTGGAAGTCAGCGATGACGGCCGTGGCATGCCGGTGGACATTCACCCTGAGGAAGGCGTTTCGGGCGTCGAGTTGATCCTCACCAAGCTTCATGCTGGTGGCAAGTTTTCCAACAAGAACTACCAGTTCTCCGGCGGTTTGCACGGGGTGGGTATTTCCGTGGTCAACGCCTTGTCCACCGAAGTGCGGGTGCGGGTCAAGCGTGACGGCAACGAGTACCAGATGACCTTCAAGGATGGCTACAAGGCTACCGAACTGGAGATCGTCGGCACTGTCGGCAAACGCAACACCGGCACCAGTGTGTTCTTCGCACCGGATCCGAAATACTTCGACTCCCCGAAATTCTCCATCAGCCGCCTCAAGCACGTGCTCAAGGCCAAGGCCGTGTTGTGCCCGGGGCTGCTGGTCAGCTTTGAAGACAAGGCCACCGGCGAAAAAGTCGAATGGCATTACGAAGACGGCCTGCGTTCCTATCTGGTGGACGCGGTCAGCGAATTCGAGCGCCTCCCGGACGAGCCGTTCTGCGGCAGCCTGGCCGGTAATAAGGAAGCGGTGGATTGGGCGCTGCTGTGGCTGCCCGAAGGTGGCGACGCGGTACAGGAAAGCTACGTCAACCTGATCCCGACCGCCCAGGGCGGTACCCACGTCAATGGCCTGCGCCAAGGCCTGCTCGACGCCATGCGCGAGTTCTGCGAATTCCGCAGCCTGTTGCCGCGCGGTGTGAAGCTGGCGCCGGAAGACGTCTGGGAACGCATTGCCTTCGTACTGTCGATGAAAATGCAGGAGCCGCAATTCTCCGGCCAGACCAAGGAGCGCCTGTCGTCCCGTGAAGCGGCGGCGTTCGTCTCCGGTGTGGTCAAGGATGCGTTCAGCCTGTGGCTCAACGCTCACCCGGAAACCGGCATGCTGCTGGCGGAACTGGCGATCAACAACGCCGGCCGTCGCCTCAAGGCCAGCAAGAAGGTCGAGCGTAAACGCATTACCCAGGGCCCGGCGCTGCCGGGCAAGCTGGCCGACTGCGCCGGGCAGGACCCGATGCGTTCCGAGCTGTTCCTGGTGGAAGGTGATTCCGCCGGCGGCTCGGCCAAGCAGGCGCGGGACAAAGAATTCCAGGCGATCCTGCCGTTGCGCGGCAAGATCCTCAACACCTGGGAAGTCGACGGCAGCGAAGTTCTGGCCAGTCAGGAAGTGCACAACATCGCCGTGGCGATCGGTGTCGATCCGGGCGCTGCCGACATGAGCCAGCTGCGCTACGGCAAGATCTGCATCCTCGCCGACGCCGACTCCGACGGTCTGCACATCGCGACCTTGCTGTGCGCCTTGTTCGTCCAGCACTTCCGCCCGCTGGTGGATGCCGGTCACGTCTATGTGGCCATGCCACCGCTGTACCGCATCGACCTGGGCAAGGAAATCTACTACGCCCTGGATGAAGCCGAACGCGACGGCATCCTCGATCGTCTGGTGGCCGAGAAGAAACGCGGCAAACCACAGGTCACCCGATTCAAGGGGCTGGGTGAAATGAACCCGCCGCAGCTACGTGAAACCACCATGGACCCGAACACTCGGCGTCTGGTGCAGTTGACCCTGGAAGATTTCGAGGCGACCTCGGAAATGATGGACATGCTGCTGGCGAAGAAACGCGCCGGTGATCGCAAGACCTGGCTGGAGTCCAAGGGCAACCTGGCCGAGGTTCTGGGCTGATGCGTCTGGGCTTTGCCCTGGCCTGTGCGTTGCTGCTGACGTCGATTACGGCATCTGCCGAGCCGGCGCCACAGCTGCGCCTGTTGTCCGGGCATGTCGTCGACAGTATGCGCGGCGGCAACCTGTCCGGGCTGGCGCAGTGCGGCAATGACCTGTGGGCAGTTTCCGACCGCGACGATGACCAGATCTATCGCCTCGATACCCGCGGACCTGCCTGGCAGGCCGAAGCGGTGCACATTGACGTGCCGCCGGTGCCCGACAGCGGCTTGCCCTGGGGGTTGAAGTCTAGTGTCTGGGGGGCTTCGTTCGTGCGTGGCGGCGATCTGGACTTCGAAGGCATCACCTGCGACAGCGCCGGCAATCGCTACATCGTCAGCGAAGGGCATGCCGCTGTCTTGCAAGTGCCGCCAACGGGGCCTGCTACCTGGTTGAAAATTTCGCCGATGATGGTTCGCGAGGCGCGGGCCAGAGGTCTGCTGCTGCAATTCAATGCGCTGTTCGAAGGGCTGGCGATCAATCCGGCGGGCGATCAGATGTGGCTCGCCGCCGAGCGTCAAGGTCGCGGGCTGCTGATGGTCAAGCGCAAACAGACGTTGTGGGATTGCGACGGTGGCTGCGTGCTGCTGAGCGAGGCGGGCATGGAAATGCAACCCGAGCAGTTTCCCCACGCCAAAGCTGTCTCGCAGGATTTCTCTGACCTGTCGCTGTTCAACGGCAAGCTGTTCACCCTTGAACGCAACGCCTATCAGATTTGTCGCCGGGATCCGCAGACGGCCAGGGTCGAGCGCTGCTGGTCGTACGCCGCCGAGTTATTGCAGGAAAACCGTCGTTATCCACAGAACTACGGGTTGGAAGAGGCGTTGATCGTGGATGCCGATGGCGCCTGGATTGGCGTTGACAACAATTTTGGCGCACGTGTCGATGGCGAAGTGCGTCCGGTGGTCTGGCGTTTCGCTGCGCCGGAAGGTGGCTGGAGTGCCAAGCCATGAGCCGACAAACGCCGGGGCAGCGCATCGGTCGGGTGTTCATGGTGCTGGCCTGGTGCGCAGCGCTGTTTCTGGCGACGCGTTTTTTCGGCCAGTGGGAAGCACGACAGCAAAATCCGAACGTGGTGGTCAGCTCGGAGCAGGGCGAAGGTTTCATCGAGGTGAAACTGGTCAGCAATGTGCAGGGGCATTTCGTTGCCAGCGGTCAGATCAACGGCCAGCCGGTGGACTTCATGCTCGATACCGGGGCGACCGATGTGTCGATTCCGGCGGACCTGGCCAAGCGTTTGAAGCTCGAAGAAGGATTCGGCGTGACCCTGAGTACGGCCAATGGCCTGAGCCAGGGCTATCGCACCCGTATTGAACGCCTCCAACTGGGCGACATCGTGCTGCGGGATGTGCGCGCACTGGTGGCTCCGGGGCTGCACGGCGATCAGGTGCTGCTCGGCATGAGCGCACTGAACAAACTTGAATTTACCCAGCGCGGTGGCACCATGCTGCTGCGCCAGACAACGAACCGATGAGGCCCGCATGAGCGACTCCCTTGATCTCAGCCTGGACGGTGTAGAACGCCGGTCATTGGCTGACTTCACCGAAAATGCCTACCTCAACTACTCCATGTACGTGATCATGGACCGTGCCCTGCCGCATATCGGCGACGGTCTGAAACCGGTACAGCGGCGTATCGTCTACGCCATGAGCGAGCTGGGGCTGGACGCCGATTCCAAGCACAAGAAATCGGCGCGTACCGTCGGTGACGTGCTCGGTAAATTCCACCCCCACGGCGACTCGGCCTGCTACGAAGCCATGGTCCTGATGGCCCAGCCGTTCAGCTATCGCTACACGCTGGTCGACGGCCAGGGCAACTGGGGTGCGCCGGATGATCCCAAGTCCTTCGCCGCCATGCGTTACACCGAAGCGCGGCTGTCGCGTTATTCCGAAGTGCTACTCAGTGAGCTGGGCCAGGGCACGGCGGACTGGGGGCCGAACTTCGACGGCACGCTGGACGAGCCGCTGGTCCTGCCGGCCCGTTTGCCGAACATCCTGCTCAACGGCACCACCGGCATCGCCGTGGGCATGGCCACCGACGTGCCGCCGCACAACCTGCGCGAAGTCGCCACGGCGTGCGTGCGTTTGCTCGATGAGCCCAAGGCTACGGTCGAACAGCTCTGCGAACATATCCAGGGCCCGGATTACCCGACCGAAGCGGAAATCATCACCCCGCGCGCCGACCTGCTGAAAATCTACGAAACCGGTCGCGGCTCGGTGCGCATGCGCGCCGTGTATCACATCGAAGACGGCGACATCATCGTCACCGCGTTGCCGCATCAGGTCTCGGGCGCCAAGGTGCTGGAGCAGATCGCTGCGATGATGCAGGCCAAACCGTCCAAGGCCCCGCAAATCGCCGACCTGCGCGACGAATCCGACCATGAAAACCCGTGCCGGATCGTGATCATTCCGGGGGCGCGCAAGAACTTCGACCACGATGCGCTGATGCAGCACCTGTTCGCCAGCACCGAGCTGGAGTCGAGCTACCGGGTCAACATCAACATCATCGGCCTGGACGGCAAGCCGCAGCTGAAAAACCTGCGCGCGTTGCTGGTCGAATGGCTGGAGTTCCGGGTGCAGACCGTGCGTCGTCGCCTGCAATTCCGCCTCGACAAGGTCGAGCGTCGCCTGCACCTGTTGGACGGTTTGCTGATTGCCTACCTCAATCTGGATGAAGTGATCCACATCATCCGTACCGAGGAGCATCCACGGGCCAAACTGATCGAACGCTTCGCCCTGAGCGAGATCCAGGCCGACTACATCCTCGATACCCGTTTGCGTCAGTTGGCGCGACTGGAAGAAATGAAACTGCGTGCCGAGCAGGATGAACTGCTCAAGGAACAAGCCAAGCTGCAAGCCCTGCTGAGCAGCGAAGCCAAGTTGAAGAAACTGGTGCGCACCGAGCTGATCAAGGACGCCGAAACCTACGGTGACGACCGCCGGTCGCCTATCGTCGAGCGCGCCGAAGCCAAGGCCCTGACCGAGCACGATCTGCTGCCGAACGAGAAAGTGACGGTCGTACTGTCGGAAAAAGGCTGGATTCGTTCCGCCAAAGGCCACGAGATCGATGCCACCGGGCTTTCCTACAAGGCCGGGGACGGTTTCAAGGCGCTCGCCGCCGGGCGCTCCAACCAGTTTGCCGTGTTAATCGACTCCACCGGCCGCAGTTACTCGGTGGCCGCCCACACCTTGCCGTCGGCCCGTGGCCAGGGCGAACCGCTGACCGGCCGCCTGACGCCGCCGCCAGGTGCGAGTTTCGAATGCGTGCTGATGCCCGAAGACGACGCGTTGTACGTGATTGCCTCCGACGCCGGCTACGGTTTCGTGGTCAAGGGCGAGGACCTGCAAGCCAAGAACAAGGCGGGCAAGGCCCTGTTGAGCCTGCCGAACAACGCCAAGGTCATGCTGCCGCGCCCTGTGGCCGATCGTGAGCAGAACTGGCTGGCATCGGTGACGACCGAAGGTCGCCTGTTGATCTTCAAGATCAGCGACCTGCCACAATTAGGGAAAGGCAAAGGCAACAAGATCATCGGGATTCCCGGTGAGCGAGTGGCCAGTCGCGAAGAGTATGTGACGGACATCGCCGTATTGCCGGACGGTGCAACACTGGTGTTGCAGGCCGGGAAACGTACCTTGTCACTGAAAGCGGACGACCTCGAACACTACAAGGGTGAACGTGGCCGTCGCGGCAACAAGCTGCCGCGTGGCTTCCAGCGGGTAGATGCGCTGCTCGTCGAAAACCTCAATTAGGCGACTTAGAAGCGCCGAACTACGAATTAACCCGTAGTTCGGCGCTTTGCGCTGGAGTCGGAACGAATATTCACGGATGATATGGCCTTTCAAGCGCCGGCACTGCCGCGCGTTCTTCATATTTGTTGAGTATTTTCACTGTGATCAGCCTTTTAGCGATCACCTGGATGGGACGATGACTGCTCTGCGCCTTCCTTTTATTCTTATGCTCGCCGGCATTCTTGGCCTGGCGGGTTGCAGCGTTCACCAACCGGTGTCGTTGTATCAGCTGGACGCTGGAACCCCGGTTCAGCCTGCACAGAACGCGGGCATGGCGGTATTGTTGGGCCCGGTTACCGTGGCCGACTACCTGCAGCGCGAAACCCTGTTGCAGCGTCAGCCGGATGGCAGCTTGCAAGCATCGACCGACGGTCGTTGGGCCGGTAGCCTTTCGTCGGATATCGATCAGTTGCTGCTGCGTCAGGTCGCAGGTCACCTGGACAGCCAGCGCGTCGTGCTGGCCCCGGCAACATTGGGCTTCACCCCGGACGTTCAGGTGCTGCTGACCATCACGCGCCTGGATTCGGGTGCAAAGCAACCGGCGATCCTCGATGCCCAATGGCGCCTGATCGACCGTCGCGGGCAGGTCCGCGACAACCGCATCATCCATTTGCAGGAACAGCATGCCGGTAGTACGGCGGCTCAGGTACAGGCGCAGGGCGTGTTGCTGCAACGCCTGGCCGAGCAATTGTCGGTGGCGCTCAAGCCGCTGGCCAATCAGCCGCCGATCGCCGAAGCCCCGCGTAAAGCGCCAGCCAAGGCGCCAGCACCTGCGGTAGAACAGGAAAAGCAGCCGAAGATCCCGATGGCTGCGCCTATTCGTACGGATATGGAAGTGTTTCGCTTCTAAGCTTCGACTCAAGCTGTTCCCCCAATAAAGCCCGCCTTGTGCGGGCTTTATTGTTTCTGCCGGCTGGGGATATCTGGCGTCAGTTCCGGCCTCTTCGCTGGCAAGCCAGCTCCCACAGTGTCCGCGTCGTACACAAATTATGTGAACACCCCTGAACCTGTGGGAGCGGGCTTGCCCGCGAAGGCGTCAGCACAGACAACAAAAAAGCCCGCAGACGATCACTCATCTGCGGGCTTCATTGTGGCCGGGCCTAAGGTTTACGCCCGGCGTTCGTGCATTCGCGCCAGTTGCCGTTCAAGCATCGATGGATACGGCTCCATCAACCGCTCCACGCAGCACGCACCTTCAGGGCTGGCAATCGGGCGGATCCGTGCGCGCTGGCGGATCAAGGCGTCGTCGCTGATCTTGCGCTCCACCAGCAGCAGGTTGCGGCTGTGCTGCGACAGGGCCAGGGCATCCTGGGCTGGGTCGGTCAGCAACAGGTCGATCTGGCTCAGGCCGAACAGTTCGTCGCCCAGGGTCAGGCCCAACTGCAATTGCAGGGTGATGCCGCTGTCCGCGACTTCGATCTGCAGCTGGTGGCCAAGGGCCCGCAGCAGCTCACCACAGCAAATGGCGTTGGTCAGGTAATCGTCGCCGCTGTCTTCGGTGTGGAACAGCATCAGCGTGCTGCCATCGTTCAAGGTCTCCACTTCGCCTTGATACAGCGATGCGGCCTGGTCGAGGCAATCGCGATAGCGCTCCAGCAGTTCTTCAAGACGCGCCCGCGGCAGGCGTCGCAGTTGCTCCTGGGAACCCAGTTGCACCGCCAGTACCGCGCTGTGTTGCGGCACGCTCGGCGTGGCCTTGCGAATCACCGGCCGTGGGGTGCTGTCCAGCGACTCGTCGCGCAGATCGGCGAACGGGTCTTCGTCATCGTCGTCTTCGACGGTGCTGACGATCTGCCGTGGCGCCGGCTTGAGCGCCGCTAACGGGCGGCTCTCGTCGAAACTCGGATCGCGCAGGTTGCGGACTTCGAAGGCCGGGTCGGCCTCGTCATCGGCGTCGTCGAATTCCGGCTCCGGTTCCGACACAGGGGCGGGCTCCGGGGCGAAGTTGGCATGCAACTGACGCGCCAGGTCGCCGATTTCGTCCTGGCGGTCGGTGGCCGGGGTGTATTCATCGATATTGCGCAGCCACACCCGCAATTGCAGCAGGGGCGTCGAGAGATAACGCCCCATGCGCAGGCTCAGGGCCAGGGACAGGGCCAACAGGATGGCGCTGAGGATGCCCATGCTTTGCAGGCTGATGGTCATCGGCTGCTGGAACTGGTCCATGTCCAGGCTGATGCGCAATTGCCCGGCGGTCACGTCCTGGAAGGTGATCTTGCTCTGGTACATGCCTTCGGCCTCGCCCAGCAGGCCATGCTTGGGACGCTGGCCGGATTCGGCGAGGATGCGGTTGTCCGGACTGTAGATGGCGGCGTGGGCCACCAGCTTGTTCTTGGTCAGGTTATTGAGCAGCACATTGAGGCTGAGGATGTCGTTGGACACCAACAGCTCCGTGGCCGAAGTGGCCGTCTGCGTCGTCAGGCTTTCGCCCAGCGCATCCGCCTGCTCGTGCATGGCCTGCTTGAACTGCAGGCCCATCACACCGGCATAGATGACCAGGGCCAGGGCGACCAGGATCACGTTATGGCTGGCGATGCGCAATGCAATCGGTACACGGCGGTGGCGCAGTGCCCGGAAGATCAGCAGGAAGAAGTTATCGGTTTTTACTGGCGTGGGCCGGTTCACTTGAGCTCGGCTCTTTTGTCCGTGAAGTTGACGCGCAGTATAGCGACAGGCCCTAGACCGTCAAAGCGCTCACGGTGCCCGATGGTCACTGAAAGTGGGTAGAATGCGGTTTTTTTCCACCTGCGGGGGTGCGCCTTGCGCGAAATCGTCCTGATAAACATCACGGGAGTCGACCGTCCGGGTCTGACTGCGGCCATTACCGGCGTTCTGGCCCAGGGTGGTGTGAACATTCTCGACATCGGTCAGGCGGTGATCCACGACACCTTGTCGTTCGGCATCCTGGTTGAAATTCCCGATACCGAACAAGGCAAGTCCGTGCTCAAGGACATCCTGTTCAAGGGCTACGAGCTCGATCAACAGGTGCGTTTCACGCCGGTGTCCGAACAGGATTACCAGCAGTGGGTCGGCAACCAGGGCAAAAAGCGCCACATCGTGACCCTGTTGACCCGCAAGGTGACAGCCGGGCAGTTGCAGGCCGTGAGTTCGATCACCGCCAAGTATGGCCTGAACATTGACCACATCGATCGTCTGTCCGGGCGCATGCCACTGGACACCCCGGCCGACAAGGGCAAGGGCTGCATCGAGTTTTCCGTGCGTGGCGAGGCGGCTGATCCGCAGGCGCTGCGGGCCGAATTTCTCAGCGTCGCCCAGGAACTGAACGTCGACATCGCCTTCCAGGAAGACTCGCTGTTCCGTCGCAACCGTCGCCTGGCGGTGTTCGACATGGACTCGACCCTGATCGAAGCCGAAGTGATCGACGAACTGGCCAAGGCGGCTGGCGTGGGTGACAAGGTTTCGGAAATCACCGAGCGGGCAATGGCCGGTGAACTGGACTTTCGCGCCAGCTTCAAGGAACGCCTGGCCTTGCTCAAAGGTCTGGACGTTGGCGTGCTGGACTCCATCGGTGCCTCGTTGCGCCTGACCGAAGGGGCCGAAACCCTGTTCGCCGAACTCAAGCGCCTGGGTTACAAGACCGCGATCCTGTCGGGCGGCTTCACCTACTTCGCCAAGCAATTGCAGGCCAAGCTGGGTATCGACTATGTGTTTGCCAACGAACTGGAAGTGGTCGACGGCAAAGTCACCGGCGTGGCGATCGAGCCAATTGTCGATGCGCAGCGCAAGGCGGATTTGCTGAGGGAACTGGCACACAGGGAAGGCTTGCGCCTGGAGCAGACCATTGCGGTCGGTGACGGTGCCAATGACTTGCCGATGCTGGCGATTGCCGGGTTGGGCGTGGCGTTCCGCGCCAAGCCGCTGGTCAAGCAGTCGGCCAAGCAGGCCATTTCGACGCTGGGTCTGGATGGCGTGCTGTACCTGCTGGGCTTCCGCGATCGCGACGGACAGCTCTGATACATGTAGGAGCTGCCGCAGGCTGCGATCTTTTGATCTTGACTTCTTAAGTTCAAAAGATCGCAGCCTGCGGCAGCTCCTACATTATTTGGATCAGCGTATGGATCAGGCTTTTGGTGAACCCATGCCCTGACCCATCTGCACCGCTGTACCGGCAGTCATTTCCTCGGCCCACTTCACCTGATCCGGTCCGAACAGCACGACGGCGGTCGAACCCAGCTTGAAGCGACCCAGTTCCGCACCTTTTTCCAGGTGGATCGGTGCGCGAGCGGCTTCGTCGTAGCGGAAGGTTTTCAGCTCGCGCTTCGGCGGCGTGACCAGGCCGGCCCAGACGGTTTCAATCGAGGCCACGATCATCGCGCCCACCAGCACCACGGCCATCGGGCCGCGCTCGGTGTCGAAAATGCACGCCACGCGCTCGTTGCGGGCGAACAGTTCCGGAACGTTTTCAGCGGTGGTCTGATTGACCGAGAACAGACGACCCGGGATGTAGACCATCTCGCGCAGGGTGCCGGCCAGCGGCATGTGTACACGGTGGTAGTCCTTCGGCGACAGGTAGATGGTCGCGAAGTCACCGCCCATGAACGGCGCAGCATTCGCCGCATCGCCCCCCAACAGTTCCAGCACGCTGAAGCTGTGGCCCTTGGCCTGGAAAATACGACCGTGCTCGATCGGGCCGAGCTGGCTGATCGCGCCGTCGGCGGGGCTGAGGATCGCGCCCGGAGTCTCGTCCAGCGGGCGGGCGCCATCTTTCAGTGCGCGGGTGAAGAACGCGTTGAAGTGCTCGTAGGCAGTCAGGTCTTCGACCAGCGCCTGGGACATGTCCACCTGATAGCGCTTGGCGAACCAGGCGGTAAAGGCATTCTTGAACCAGCGCACGCGGCATTCGGCGATGCAGCCGGCCAATCGCGATAGCAAGTTGTGGGGCAGCAGGTACTGGCCGAGGAGAAACAGACGCTTGTTCATTAACAGTCCTTAAAAATCTTGAATTTCTACCGGGGTATCGGGATGGTTGCCCCATTCGCCCCAGGAGCCGGCGTAGCCCTTGACCCGCGGATAACCGAGAGCCTTGGCCACCAGATAGGTGAAGCCAGAACGGTGGTGGGTCTGGCAGTGGGTAATCACTTCTTTGTCTTTGCTGATCCCGAGTTGTTCGAGAATCTGCGGCATGTCGGTGCGGATGCGCAGCTGGCGCGACTGATCCATGCCGGCGGTCCATTCGAAATTGACCGCACCGGGAATGTGCCCGCCCTTGGCTGCCAGGACTTTCTCGCCGGAATACTCCAGCGGTCCGCGTGCGTCCCAGATCGCCAGGTCGGCGGCACCGAGGCGGCTTTGCAGGTACTCACGGGTGGCGGTGGGTTCGTCGTGCAAGGTCAGTGAAACCGGGCCGCCCACGGCTGGCGGGATCTGGATCGACATGGGCAAGCCTTCCGCCAGCCAGGCCGTCAGGCCGCCGTCGACGTAGTGGTACTTGCTGTGGCCGATGACATCCAGCAGCCAGATGAAGCGCCCGGCCCAACCGCCGCCTTCATCGTCATACACGACATAGACCGCATCGGGATTGTGTCCCAGCTCGCCAAACAGCGTTTCGAGCGCTGCCTGCGGAGGCATCAGTCCCGGGGCGGGTGCCTGCCCCAGTTGCGTGCGTTTCGGATCGACAAAGCGCGCGCCGGGAATGTGTCCCTCGGCGTAGCGGGCGGCACTGGTCAAGTCCACCAGAATCAGTTCGCGAGCGTCGAGGCGAGGGAGCAAGTCGCTCGGCTCGATCACCAGCGGCAAGCCAGAGAAGTCAGACATGTGAGGTCTCCAGAGCACAAAAGGGAGGATTGTAGCGCAGCCTTATTGGCCACGGTGGCTAAAGCTGTGCAGGGCTTTCTCGATGCACTGCGCGGTTTTACCGAAGGCCTGTACGGAAATTTCCGAAAACGGCCCGCCGCCCTGATCCGCTACGACGATCATGATCACCCGGCCATTGTTGACCAGTGAGCGCAGCAGCAGGTGTTCGCCGCTGAACTGTGAGCGCAGGCTGTTGGGCAACAGGGCCGAGAATTGCGCGTTGTTGGCCGGCGTCAGGCGGACCTGGGCCTGTTGCGCGAGCAGGCGTTGCAAGACGTTGCTCTGGCTGACCACGAAGTTCAGCCCGGCTGCTTCCTTCGCCAGGCCGGCCGTCTGGTGCACACGCAGGTTGGCGTGGGTACGGTCGGCCATCAGGATCATCACCCGACGCATGCCGCAGGCCACCAGAGCATCACGGGCGGCAATGGTCAGGTGCATGGCGTTGGTGAACCGACTCGGCTCGACCAGCAATTCGGCGCATTGCTTGCGCCATTTCGCCAGATCTTCGGCGGTGGGTGCCGCGGCCGGTAGCAAACCTGAGTGGACACGGTTCATACCCCACGGCCAGATCAGCGATTCGGCGGGGTGCCAGAGGTCGGGCATGGCGTGATGGCGTGCGCTGTTGGCGGCTTGCTGGTGCAGTTGTTGTTGCACCTCATCCATCGGCATTTGCAGGTAAAGGCTGGTCAGGTACTGCCAGCGTTCACTGTGCGGGCTGTCCCAGGCGTGTTGTGCCGACAGCGCCAGCCCGTTGGCCAGCAGCACGGTATTGGCCGGTTGATTGAGCCAGCGGCGCAGGGTCGGATCGTCATCGAGGCGGTTCTGCTGGCGCAACGGGTGCTCGCTGTCACGGGCGATGCGCAGGACTTTCACCAGCTCCCGCTGCTCGGTGAGCAACAGTCGATAGCCCTGTTGCACCCAGATCGGCAAGCGCCAGACTTCCACCAGTGCCTGGCCGATGTCCAGCAGGCGTACGCCAAACAGTTGCATTTCGACTGTACGTGCCGACTCACCTTTATGGATGACCCGCAGTTCCCAGTCTTCGAGCAGTTTTGGATGGGTCAGCGCCAAAGGCCACAGGGGCGAAAGAAACAGCAGGCTGCCCCAGTGGATGTCCTGCCACAGGCGCGCCAGGCGACTGGCAAAAAAACCATTGGCCTGTTGCGTGGCGTGCTGGCTGATCATCTGCAGCTGACGCAAGGCTTTGGGGATCTCGGACTGGGGTTTGGCGGGCAGGCGCGTGAGCAATTCTTCGGTGCGTTTGAGGCCGAGGCGATTGATCGCAACCTCAAGGTTTTCCGCCGGCTCGGTCATGCCGCCGTGGGTGTGCCGGTTGGCTTCGCGAATCACGCTCAAGGCCAGGGCGGGGCTGCCTTGCGTGAGGTCGGCGATATCGCGCAACGAGCTGCGATTGTCGCGGATGGCCTTGCAGACCCGGTCGTGGCTGGCTTGCGGAACCGGTAGGCGTACGCCATCGAGCAGCTTGACCCAGCCTTCGAGCGTCGTTGGTTTTGGTGTTGGAACGTTCGTTTCGTTAACCATGGTGGGAGGCGATCATCGTCAACAATACCTGTGCCCGGAAGGGGTCAAATTAGCTTTTCGCCTGAACTGGCTATAGTCTGGCGCAGTTTTGCCGATAAGTAGAAGAAGAGATTTTTTAACTTCCGAATATGACCTTGAACCCGACTCAGTAAGTGCTCTCCTAACCTATGGCTAAAATTATCGGCATCATCGTCGTATTCGCGAGCGTGCTCGGCGGATACGTGCTTTCCCACGGCAAGATTGCCGCCCTGATCCAGCCTTTCGAGGTCATGATTATTGGCGGTGCAGCCCTCGGCGCATTCTTGCAGGCCAACCCCGGCTACATGACGATGCACGTGCTCAAGAAATCCCTGGGCATGTTCAGTTCGCGTTTCAACCACGCCTTTTACCTTGAGGTGTTGGGCCTGATCTACGAGATCCTCAACAAGAGCCGCCGCGAAGGCATGATGGCCATCGAAGGCGACATCGAAGATGCCGCCGCGAGCCCGATCTTCGCCAAGTACCCGACGGTCCTCAAGGACGAGCGCATGACCGCGTTCATCTGTGATTACCTGCGCATCATGTCCTCCGGCAACATGGCCCCGCACGAGCTGGAAGGCCTGTTCGACATGGAGCTGTTCAGCCTCAAGGAAGACCTGGAACACCCCTCCCACGCAGTCAACGGCATCGCCGACGCCATGCCCGGTTTCGGTATCGTCGCGGCGGTACTGGGTATCGTGGTGACCATGGCTTCGCTGGGTGAGGGCGACCAGAAGTCCATCGGCCTGCACGTCGGTGCGGCACTGGTCGGTACCTTCTTCGGTATTCTCGCCGCCTACGGCTTCTTCGGCCCGCTGGCCCATTCCCTGGCCCACGATGCCAAGGAAGAGCTGAACGTCTACGAAGCCATCAAGGCCTCGCTGGTGGCTTCGGCTTCCGGCATGCCGCCATCGCTGGCCGTCGAGTTCGGGCGCAAGGTTCTGTACCCGGCGCACCGTCCAAGCTTCGCCGAGCTGGAACAAGCGGTTCGTGGTCGTTAAGAAATGGAAAATAACCAGCCGATAATCATCAAGCGCGTCAAGCGCTACGCCGGCGGGCATCACGGGGGCGCCTGGAAAATCGCCTTCGCCGACTTCGCCACGGCGATGATGGCGTTCTTCCTGGTGTTGTGGCTGCTGTCCACCGCCACGCCGGAACAGAAGATCGCCATCGCCGGTTACTTCAAGGACCCGATCGGCTTTTCCGAAAGCGGCACGCCGTACATCATCGATCTGGGCGGCACGCCGACCCTGGCGCCGGAAAACACCCTCAACCCCGAGGTCAAGTCCCAGCCGCAGCCGGACAAGGTCACTGTGGATACCGACCAGGTCGAAGGCATGGCCGAGCAGGTCGAAAAGGAGCGCCTCGAACTGTTGCTGCAGGAACTGCAGAACAAGGTTGATGAGAACCCGCAGCTGCAGAAGTTCAAGGACCAGATCCTGTTCGAAATCACCCCGGACGGCCTGCGTATCCAGATCATGGACGCGGAAAACCGCCCGATGTTCGATTCAGGCTCAGCTCGCTTGAAGCCGTATTTCGAAGACATCCTGCTGGCCATGGCCGACACCATCAAGGCGGTGCCGAACAAGATCAGCATCAGCGGCCACACCGATGCCAAGCCGTACACCGGCACCGGTGATTTCGGTAACTGGGAGCTCTCGGCCAACCGTGCCAACGCCGCACGGCGTGCGCTGGTGGCGGGCAGCTATCCGGATGCACAGGTGGCGCGCGTGGTCGGTTATGCCTCGTCGGCGTTGTTCGATCGTGAGCATCCGTTCAACCCGGTCAACCGTCGTATTGACATCGTGGTGCTGACCAAGAAAGCCCAGCGGGCGATCGAAGGCTCGCAAGGCGCGGAGCCTGCTCCCGATGCGCCGCAAGGTTCGGCTGCACCAGGCGCAGCACCGACCGCGCCGGTCGACCCGAACGCATTGCCGGCGGACAAGGAACCGTTGCCGGCCCATGAACTGCGCGAGCGTTTGAATCTGTTTGATGATCCGGCACCGAAAACGGGTGAGCCAGCCAAACCGGCTGAAACGCCCAAACAGTGACCGACAAAAAAAGCCGACAGTGATGTCGGCTTTTTTGTCTCTGTTGCTGCCCACTTAAGAGAAGGAGCAAACAATAATCAACCTGTGGCGAGGGAGCTTGTCGGATCGCCGCACCGTCCCGTTGGACTGCGCAGCAGTCGTATTTTTAGGGCCGCTTCGCGCCCCAGCGGGAGCAAGCTCCCTCGCCACAGATACAGTGTTAGTCCTTTTCCTTTAGTGAACAGCATTACGATAGTCGCGGCTTTTTTATGTGTGCGACACGACCGGAATGAATGCTGCCGATCATTTTCGTGGTGTCACGAAAATGATCGATAGGCCGCAAGGCGAGTACCAAAAGCCGCGACATCACGGTTTTTTTTGCCTTTACTGCAGTTTCAGAACCCACGAATGATCCGCGTCTTGAGCTCGGCGTGAAAGCGATCCGCATTGGACTTGTTCACGCTGCGCACCGACTCGCTGCCGGTCACCGATTCCAGCGACATCGAGCGTTTGAGCGTCGCTTCGTTGCGATAGGCATCGATAAAGAATTCGATGTCCCGGTCGCTGGTCAGCTTCGGCCATTTGTCCAGGTACAGTGGCAGCTCGGTCGGACCGGTCTTGAACGAGCAGATGCGTCGGTGGGTGATGGTCGCCTCGCCGATTTCGAACGGCACCCACCAGGACAGTGCGGTTTTCTCCGAGACCACCGCCAGCAGGTGCGTGCATTCGCTGATGTTGCGGGTAATCACCCCGGTGATGTCGTCGGTGGTCTGGGATTCGGCATCCAGCACATCGAGGTAGGTCTTGATGTTGGCCTGGATCAGGCGCGCGTTGATCTTGACCGCGTGGGCGCGGTCCATGTGGCGGTAGCTGATAAACACTGGCATCAGAAATGTCCCTTGATCGCGAGTTCGCGGTAATAGGCGCCGAGGGCGGTGAGGCGGCAGCCGGTGGAGTGGATGGCGGCGTAGTACATATGCTCGGCGTCCACCGGTTCGACCAGGCTGTGGCGGTTGCACTTTTGCAATTGGGCGAAGACGTCGCCGTGCTCCGGGTTGAATTCAGGCTCGGTGGGCTCAAAGCTGGGGGCGAGGGGGTACACCGACTCCGCTTCGGCAAACCATTCGGGGAGTTTGCGCAGGATTTCCTTGGGGATCAGCGGCGACACTTCGCGCAGGGAAATGAACTGCGAGACGTTGGTCTTGAACACCGGGCGCTGTTCCCAGGCATCGAGGGCGTTGTCGACAAACGAATAGAGGCTGCCAGGTGTGATCTTGCCCAGGATGTTTGCTGCTCCGCCGTGCAGGGCCTGGAGCAATAGTCCGGTGAATACGCCGTGTTGCGTGCCCTCCATCGCCGGCTCTTCCTTTTTGCAGGCGGTCAGGATGGTCATGCCTTCGCCGACCACGCTGCCCTCGCTGCGCAAGGCGCGCAGTTCGCCGGCCGAGCCGCTCTGACAGCAATCGAGGATGATCACTTTGTTTTTGATCTTCGTGGCCTTGCTCGCCCAGTTGAGAATGTCGCTGAGGCGAATCCCGTCCTTGGCGCTCTTGTAATCCTGCGGGATCAACATGCCTTCGTCGGTGTCGGTGTCGAAGCTGCCGTGGCCGGCGAAATACAGCAGCGCGACATTGCAGTCCCCGGAAAACAGCTCACGGATCTGGTCTTCGAGCTTTTCCCTGCTCAGGTAGTCCTCGGCGGAGGTCAGCACGATATTCTTGAAGTTCGGATCGCCATTGGCGTCGGTCTTGAGCACGGAAGCCATGGCCATGGCGTCATTGCTGCAACCGCTGAGCCGCGAAACGTGGGTGTAGTCGTTGATGCCGATAAACAGTCCCTTGCGCATGGTTACACCGCCGTATGCTGGCGAATTGCGCTGATGATGCTGTTGGTGTTCCAGGCACACTCGGCATGTGCCGCCTCACGTACCACCGTGGAAATCCGCTCGGCGCCGAACGGTTTGATCGCAATGATCACTTTGCCCATGCGCTTGGCGATCTCGATTTCCTTGTTGATCCACTTGCTGTAGGTTGAATACATCCCGGCCATGATCAGTACCGCCGAGCACGGACGGATTTTGTTTTCGATGGCCTCCTCGAGTTGTTTGTCGGTTTTCGCGCCGACAATCGGGTTGTCCGGCGGCACCGAAAAATTCTTGTAGGTGAAACCAGGCTTGGCGTTGAGCAGGCGCACGAGATTGTCGTGGGCGTCGGAGTAGTTCCACGAGTGGCTGATGAACAGATGGTAGGTTTGCATGGGTGTCCCTCGGTGTCGCTGGAGTGCGAAGAGGGTTTGAAACTAGGCGATTACAGGGCGGCTACAAGAGGTCGGCGCGGAAAGAGAAATGCCCTACAAGCGAGCGTGCGCACGTCTTACAGAAAGGTCTGATGTTTAAGCGGGGGGAAGATCCAGCCGCCGACCACCCCGCGTAAAGCCGGGCGGTCGGCACCTCTGTTTAGTAGCCGTTTTCCGGCAGGCTGGCGATGATCGAGCGGTAGCTGTTCATCCGTTGCTGCTGCACGCGGCCATCTTCAAGGGCCTTGAGCAGGGCGCAACCGGGTTCGCGGTCATGCTTGCAGTCACGGAAGCGGCAGGTGCCCAGCAGGTCGTTGAACTCGATGAAGCCGGCTTCGACGTCGGCACGGCTGACGTGGCCCAGGCCGAATTCGCGGATACCCGGGGAGTCGATCAACTCACCGCCGCCGGGGAAGTGGAACAACCGCGCGGTGGTGGTGGTGTGGGTGCCCTGGCCGGACAGCTCGGACAGCGGGCCGACGCGGGTTTCGACATCCGGCAGCAAGCTGTTGACCAGCGACGACTTGCCGACACCGGACTGGCCGACGAACACGCTGATGCGTCCGTCCAGTTGCGTCTGCAACTGCTCCATCCCGTTACCGTGATGCGCCGACACTTCCAGCACCGGGTAACCGAGGGTGCGGTATACGGCGAGCAAGGCATTCAGCGCAGGGGCGTTGTTTTCGTCGATCAGGTCGAATTTGTTCAACAGCAGCAGCGGCTTGATGCCCGCATGCTCGGCCGCCACCAGGTAGCGGTCGATCAGGTTGGCGTGGGGCTCGGGCAGCGGTGCAAACACGATGACGATCATGTCGACGTTGGCCGCCACCGGCTTGAGCTGACCACGGCTGTCCGGGCGGCACAGTTCGGTGTTGCGCGGCAGTTGCGCCACGATCACACCGATGCCCTGGTTGCCGGCGCGCCACACCACCTGATCACCGGTCACCAGCGCCGGCAGGTTCGCGCGCAGGTGGCAACGGAACACCTGACCGGCCAGTTCGCCGTCGCGGGCCTCGACCTCAACCTGCACACCGAAGTGCGCGATCACCAGACCGTGCTGTTCCGGGCCCAGATCGCCGCCCTCAAGTGCCTCGACAGCCGAGGACTCGCGTTTGGCGGCGCGGGCAGCGCGTTCGCCCTGAATCTTTTCGATGCGCCAGTTTTGGCGGCGATTGAGTTGGCGTTTGGCCATGGGTGTTCCGTATAAAGAATGCAGCGATTAGGTAAAACGGCCGCGAGTTTAGCACGCCCGGCCACCGGCCTAGGCTAAACTGCGCAGCATTGCTTAGGAGCCGAACATGCAAAATCCGCAGAACCTGATCTGGATCGACCTGGAAATGACCGGTCTGAACCCTGATACCGACGTCATTATCGAAATGGCCACCATCGTCACCGACAGTGACCTGAACACCCTGGCCGAAGGCCCGGTGATCGCCATTCACCACAGCGACGAAATCCTCGCCGGCATGGACGAGTGGAACACCCGTCAGCATGGCGGTTCCGGGCTGACCCAGCGGGTTCGCGACAGCCGTATCAGCATGGCCGAAGCCGAAGCCGAAACCATCGCCTTCCTGGAAAAGTGGGTGCCGAAGGGCAAATCGCCGATCTGCGGCAACAGCATCTGCCAGGACCGTCGCTTCCTTTATACCCACATGAAATCCCTGGAAAGCTATTTCCACTACCGCAACCTCGACGTGTCCACGCTCAAAGAGCTGGCGGCGCGCTGGGCACCGGACGTGCGTGACAGCTTCAAGAAGGGCAGCACTCACCTGGCGCTGGACGACATCCGCGAATCCATCGCCGAGTTGCAGCACTACCGCAAGCATTTCATCAAGTCCTGACCGGACTCCCCTGTAGGAGCTGCCGCAGGCTGCGATCTCTTGATCTTGAATGCCAAAGTCAAAAGATCGCAGCCTGCGGCAGCTCCTACAGGGGGGTTGTGGGCTTTGGTGAAGTGGGTAGACTGCGCGCCTTTTCGCAAGGACCGCCACCATGTTGCTGATGCTCTACCTGATCGCCATCACCGCCGAAGCCATGACCGGCGCCCTGTCTGCCGGGCGTCGTGGCATGGACTGGTTTGGCGTGGTGCTGATCGCTTGCGTCACGGCGCTGGGGGGCGGTTCGGTGCGCGATGTGCTGCTCGGGCATTACCCGCTGACGTGGGTCAAACACCCGGAATACCTGGTGCTGACCACGGCTGCGGCGATGATTACCGTGTTCACGGCGCGCTGGATGCGGCATTTGCGCTCACTGTTTCTGGTGCTCGATGCCATGGGGCTGGTGGCCTTCACCCTGATCGGCTGCATCACCGCCCTGGAAATGGGCCATGGCATGTTGGTCGCCTCGGTCAGCGGCGTGATCACCGGAGTATTTGGCGGCATCCTGCGGGACATTTTCTGCAACGATATTCCGCTGATCTTCCGGCGTGAGCTGTATGCCAGCGTCTCGTTTGCGGCAGCGTGGTGCTACATGCTCTGTCTATACCTGAACTTGCCAGGGGAACAGGCGATTCTGATCACCCTGTTCGGCGGTTTCCTGTTGCGCTTGCTGGCGATTCGTTTTCACTGGGAAATGCCCAAGTTCGTCTACAACGACGAGGCCTGACACCGCGATCCCCTGTAGGAGCTGCCGCAGGCTGCGATCTTTTGATCTTAAAGATCGAGATCAAAAGATCGCAGCCTGCGGCAGCTCCTACGCGAGGCCGTGTTGTTTCAGGGCCCATTCGACGTGTTCGCGGACCAGTTCGGACGGATGCTCGCGCCGCGCCTTCAGCGCCTCCAGCACCGGAATCGTCGAAGGCGCATTGCCCAGGCCTACCGCCAGGTTGCGCAACCAGTTTTCGTAACCGGTCCGACGAAGCGGCGAGCCTTCGGTGCTGCGCAGGAATGTCTCCTCATCCCACATGAACAGTTCCGCCAGTTCGGCGTTGTCCAGGTTGTGCCGCGGCTTGAAATCGCCTTCACCGGACGGGCGGGCGAAGCGGTTCCAGGGGCAGACAATCTGGCAATCATCGCAACCGAACACCCGATTGCCGATCAGCGGCCGCAGGTCTTGCGGGATCGCGCCTTTGAGTTCGATGGTCAGGTAGGAAATGCAGCGCCGGGCATCCAGCACGTAAGGGCCGACGAAAGCATTGGTCGGACAGATGTCGAGGCAGGCGCTGCAGCGACCGCAGTGTTCGGTGGCGTGGGGCGGGTCTACCGGCAGCGGCAAGTCAACGAACAGCTCGGCGAGGAAGAAATAACTGCCTGCCTTGCGATTCAACACCAGGGTGTTTTTGCCAATCCAGCCCAGGCCGGCCTGTTCGGCGATGGCTTTTTCCAGCACCGGTGCACTGTCGACAAAGGCACGGAACCCAAACGGGCCGATTTCTGCCTGAATCTTGTCTGCCAGTTGTTGCACGCGTTTGCGGATCAATTTGTGGTAATCGCGCCCCAGGGCATAACGCGAGACGTAGGCTTTTTCCGGCTGGGCGAGCATTTTCGCCATGTGGGTGTCGCCCGCCAGGTAGTCCATGCGCAGCGAAACCACGCGCAAAGTGCCGGGCACCAGCTCCTCCGGGTGTGAGCGTTTGCTGCCATGGGCGCCCATGTAGTCCATTTCGCCGTGGTAGCCGGCGGCGAGCCAGCGCTCCAGGTGTTGCTCGTGCTCGCCCAGGTCGAGGCCGCTGATGCCGACTTGCTGAAAGCCCAGCTCGCGGCCCCAGTCCTTGATGGATTGGGCGAGGGCAGGCAGGTCTGTGGTAATAGCAGGCATGAGGCGAGAGAAACCGGAGCTGAGGTGCGTATAATTCTGCCAGACATCGGAGCCCGAAGACGCATGCCGCACACTAAAGATGAATTACCCGACGCGCTGTACAGTGCCGCGCAAGTGCGAGCACTCGACGCGAGCCTGATCGCCGCCGGCACACCGGGCTTCGAATTGATGCAGCGCGCGGCGCGGGCGACGTGGCGGGCGCTGGTGCGGCATTGGCCGACAGCGAACGAACTGACGGTACTCACCGGCCATGGCAACAACGCCGGGGACGGGTATCTGGTGGCCGTGTTGGCCCAGCGTGCAGGATGGTCCGTCCGGGTGTTGGCGGTGGCAGATCCGCAGCGCCTGCAGGGGGACGCGGCTTTGGCCCATGCCGAGGCGGTGTCTGAAAACGTGCTCATCGAGCCCTGGACGGCACAATTCGGATTGCGCGGCGTCGTCCTGGATGCTTTGCTCGGCACTGGCCTGAGCGGCGAAGTGCGTGAGCCGTATGCCAGCGCCATCACCGCGATCAACCTGAGCGGGCTGCCGGTCGCGGCGGTGGATATTCCTTCAGGACTGTGCGCCGATACCGGTCGTATCCTCGGCGTGGCGGTGCAGGCCGACCTGACAGTGACCTTCATCGGCTTGAAATTGGGGTTATTCACCGGCGAGGCGGCGGATGTGGTCGGCGAACTGCTGTTCAACGACTTGCATGCAGACCCCCGGTTGATAGAAAGCGCTGCTTTCACCGCCCGTCGCCTGACTGCGGCTAACCTGCCGCGTCCAGCGGCGCGGGCACCGGCTTCCCACAAAGGCAGGTTCGGCCATGTGTTGCTGATTGGCGGCGACCGCGGGTTGGGTGGCGCCATCCTGCTGAGCGCGCAAAGTGCGCTGCGCAGCGGGGCGGGCATGGTGTCGGTGGCGACCCGCAGCGAACATGTCGCGGCCGCGCTGGCGCGGATCCCCGAAGCGATGGTGCTGGGTACTTCCTCGGCCAATCAGCTGATGGATTTGCTGCAAAAGGTTTCCGTGTTGGTGGTCGGTCCGGGGCTGGGGCAAGCGGGTTGGGGGCGCAGCTTGTTGTCGGCCGCCGCTAACGCAGCGCTGCCGCAAGTCTGGGACGCCGATGCGCTGAACCTGTTGGCCGAGGAGCGTGTGAGTTTGCCCAGGGGGTGCGTGATCACCCCGCACCCGGGCGAAGCGGCGCGTTTGCTCGGAATGAGTACGGCGCAGGTTCAAGCCGACCGACCGGCCGCGGCCCATGCATTGAGCAAGAAATACTCGGCGGTCGTGGTGCTCAAGGGGGCCGGGAGCCTGGTTGCCTGTCCGGACGGGCGGCTGGCCGTCTGTCATCAGGGCCACCCGGCGATGGCTACTGCCGGTTTGGGCGACGTACTGGCCGGTGTGCTCGGGGCATTGTTGGCCCAGGGCATGGAACCCTTCGATGCGGCCTGCCTGGCGGTCTGGCTGCACGCCAATGCCGGCGAGCAACAAGGAAAATTCGGCCGTGGGCTGGCGGCCAGTGATCTGATTCCAGTCATTCGTCAGTTGTTGGAGGAGCAAGCACCGTGTCTGAAGTAACCCTGTACCTGGCCGATGAGCAGGCCATGAGCGACTTTGGCGCACGCATTGCCCGAATCACCCAAGGCCATGGCCTGATCTTCCTCGAGGGCAACCTGGGGATGGGCAAAACCACCTTGTCCCGAGGCATCATCCGCGGCCTGGGGCATGTCGGGGCGGTAAAAAGTCCGACCTTCACCCTGGTTGAGCCCTACGAGATTGGCGACATTCGCGCCTTCCATTTCGATTTGTACCGTCTGGTCGATCCGGAGGAGCTGGAGTTCCTCGGTATCCGCGACTATTTCGAAGACGATGCCCTGTGTCTGATCGAATGGCCCGACAAAGGTGCAGGCTTTTTGCCAAAGCCGGACCTGACCATTACCATTAGCCCGCAAGACAGCGGGCGTTCGCTGAAAATTTTATCCCAGGGCTCGCGTGGCGAGGCCTGGTGTGCCGCTTTGGCATTGGAATCCAAATAAATGATGGGGTTAGGTATGCGCTTTCGCGCGTTGGTTGCTGCCGTAGGGGTGTTGTTTCTGGCGGTGACCGTCGACGCTGTGGCCGATACGAAGGTCAACAGTGTTCGTCTGTGGCGGGCACCGGACAACACACGTCTGGTGTTTGACCTGACCGGCCCGGTGCAACACAGCGTCTTTACCCTGACCGCGCCGGATCGCCTGGTCATCGACATCAATGGTGCGACCCTCGGTGCGCCACTCAACGTCAACACGTCGAATACCCCGATTACCGCCATGCGCTCGGCTCAACGCACGCCGACCGACCTGCGGGTGGTCATCGACCTGAAAAAGGCGGTGACACCAAAAAGCTTCTCCCTGGCGCCGAACGCCCAGTACGGCAACCGCTTGGTGGTCGATCTGTTCGATAACGCTGCGGATGCCGCGCCTCCCCCAGCGCCGACACCGTCGGTCGCCACGATGCCCGCCGTGCCAGTCACGCCTGTGGAGCCTGCGATCAAGCTGCCGCCGGCCCCGGCCGGCAAGCGCGACATCATTGTGGTGATCGACGCCGGACACGGTGGCGAAGACCCGGGCGCATCGGGTTCTCGCGGTCAGCGTGAGAAAGACGTGGTGTTGCAGATCGCCCGTGAATTGCAGCGCCAGATCAACGGCATGAAAGGTTTCCGCGCCGAACTGACCCGAACCGGCGATTACTTCATTCCGTTGCGCGGCCGTACCGAAATTGCCCGCAAGAAAGGCGCCGACCTGTTCGTCTCGATCCACGCCGACGCCGCGCCTTCTGCCGCCGCTTTCGGTGCCTCGGTATTTGCCCTGTCCGATCGCGGTGCGACCTCGGAGACGGCCCGCTGGCTGGCTGACAGCGAAAACCGTTCCGACCTGATCGGGGGGGCCGGCAACGTCAGCCTCGATGACAAGGACCGCATGCTCGCCGGCGTGCTGCTCGATCTGTCGATGACGGCATCCCTGACGTCCAGCCTGAACGTTGGCCAGAAGGTGCTGAGCAACATTGGCCGGGTCACGCCTCTGCACAAGCAGCGGGTCGAACAGGCCGGGTTCATGGTGCTGAAGTCGCCGGATATTCCGTCGATCCTGGTGGAAACCGGGTTCATCTCCAACGCCAACGAAGCCTCGAAACTCGCGGCATCGAACCACCAGCAGGCACTGGCGCGTTCGATCAGCAGCGGCGTGCGCCAGTTCTTCCAGCAAAACCCGCCGCCAGGCACTTACATTGCCTGGCTGCGCGACTCCGGCAAGATTGTGCAGGGGCCACGTGACCACCGCGTCAACCCGGGCGAGACCCTGGCGATGATTGCCGTGCGCTATCAGGTGTCGCCCGCGACCCTGCGCAGTGCCAACAACCTGTCGAGCGATGAGCTCAAGATCGGTCAGCACCTGACCATTCCGGGCACTGAACTGGCGGCCAAAGAATGAATCAGGTCGTGAACAGCGGCGCTCGTATCGAGCTGCTCAGCCCGCGACTGGCGAACCAGATTGCCGCCGGTGAGGTGGTTGAGCGCCCGGCTTCGGTGATCAAGGAGCTGCTGGAAAACAGCCTCGACTCCGGTGCCAAACGCATCGACGTCGATGTGGAGCAGGGCGGCGTCAAGTTGCTACGGGTGCGCGACGACGGTAGCGGCATTTCCGCCGATGACCTGCCGCTGGCGCTGGCCCGCCACGCCACCAGCAAGATCCGCAACCTGGAAGACCTCGAACAGGTCATGAGCCTGGGCTTTCGCGGTGAGGCCCTGGCATCGATCAGCTCCGTCGCGCGCTTGACCCTGACCTCCCGCACCCGCGACGCCGATCAGGCCTGGCAGGTCGAGACCGAAGGCCGTGACATGGCGCCGCGCGTGCAGCCGGCGGCGCATCCGGTGGGCACTTCGGTTGAAGTGCGCGACCTGTTTTTCAACACGCCGGCGCGACGCAAGTTTCTCAAGACCGAAAAAACCGAATTCGATCACCTGCAGGAAGTGATCAGGCGACTGGCCCTGGCACGCTTCGATGTGGCGTTCCATCTGCGCCACAACGGCAAGACCATCCTCAGCCTGCACGAGGCCCATGACGATGCGGCCCGTGCCCGGCGCGTGGCGGCGATTTGCGGGCCGGGCTTCCTGGAGCAGGCCCTGCCAATCGAAATCGAGCGCAACGGCCTGCACCTATGGGGCTGGGTCGGCCTGCCGACCTTCAACCGCAGCCAGGCCGATTTGCAGTATTTCTTCGTCAATGGCCGTGCCGTGCGCGACAAGCTGGTGGCCCACGCGGTACGCCAGGCCTATCGCGACGTGCTGTTCAACGGTCGGCACCCGACCTTCGTACTGTTTTTCGAAGTCGATCCGACCGGGGTCGACGTCAACGTGCACCCGACCAAACACGAAGTGCGCTTCCGCGAAGGACGCATGGTCCACGATTTCCTCTACGGCACCTTGCACCGTGCCTTGGGCGATGTGCGACCGGACGATCATCTGGCGGCACCGGTTGCCACGGCCATCGTCCGGCCTACCGGCCTCGAAGCCGGTGAATTCGGACCCCAGGGCGAAATGCGCCTGGCCGCCAATGCGCTGCTGGAACAGCCTCAGGCCCAGCCGTCGTTCAATGCGCCGGCAGGCTCGGGTGCTGGCGCGGGTTATCAGTATCAATACACGCCGCGCCCGCAGTCCGGTGTGCCTGTCGCCGAAGCGCAGGCCGCCTACCGCGAGTTTTTTGCGCCGCTGCCCGAGGCCAATGCCGTCGCGCTGCCGGCCGGGCAGGACGACATCCCGCCGCTGGGTTATGCGCTGGCACAACTCAAGGGCATCTACATCCTTTCGGAAAACGCCCAGGGCCTGGTGCTGGTGGACATGCACGCCGCCCACGAGCGGATCATGTATGAGCGCCTGAAGGTGGCGATGGCCAGCGAGGGCCTGAGTGGCCAGCCGTTGCTGGTGCCGGAGTCCCTGGCCGTCAGCCAGCGTGAAGCCGATTGCGCCGAGGAACATGTCGCCTGGTTCCAGCGCCTGGGCTTCGAGTTGCAGCGCCTGGGCCCGGAAACCCTGGCCATCCGACAGATCCCGGCGCTGCTCAAACAGGCCGAAGCCAACCGGCTGGTGGCGGACGTCCTGGCGGATCTGATGGAATTCGGCACCAGCGACCGCATTCAGGCGCACCTGAACGAGTTGCTCGGGACCATGGCCTGCCACGGTGCGGTTCGGGCGAACCGGCGTCTGGCCCTGCCGGAAATGAATGCCCTGCTGCGTGACATGGAAAACACCGAGCGCAGCGGTCAATGCAACCATGGCCGACCGACCTGGACCCAACTGGGCCTGGACGATCTGGACAAACTGTTCTTGCGCGGTCGTTGATGAGCCAGCTCCCACCTGCGATTTTCCTGATGGGCCCGACCGCCGCCGGCAAGACCGACCTGGCCATCGAACTCACCAAAGTCCTGCCTTGCGAGTTGATCAGCGTCGATTCGGCACTGGTCTACCGTGGCATGGATATCGGCACCGCCAAGCCTTCCAAAGAGCTGCTGGCGCAATATCCGCACCGTCTGATCGATATTCTCGACCCGGCCGAGAGCTATTCGGCTGCGGATTTCCGCCGTGACGCCCTGCAAGCCATGGCCGAGATCACCGCGCGCGGAAAAATTCCGCTGCTGGTAGGCGGCACGATGCTCTATTACAAGGCTTTGCTTGAAGGCCTGGCGGAGATGCCGGCCGCCGACCCGCAAGTGCGTGCACAGATCGAAGAAGAGGCTGCACGCCTTGGCTGGCAAGCCCTGCACGACCAGTTGGCAGTGATCGACCCGGTTTCTGCCGCGCGTATTCATCCGAACGATCCGCAGCGTCTGAGTCGAGCGCTGGAAGTTTATCGGGTAAGCGGTCAGAGCATGACTGCGCTACGCTTGCAACAATCTGTGCAAAGTACCGAAGCAGCCGCTTCGGGACAGCAACAATTGCCCTATACTGTCGCGAACTTGGCTATTGCCCCGGCAAATCGCCAGGTACTGCACGAGCGAATTAAACAAAGATTCACTTTAATGTTGGAACAGGGATTCATTGACGAGGTCGTAGCCCTGCGTAATAGAGGTGACCTGCATGCCGGGATGCCGTCTATACGTGCAGTAGGCTATCGCCAAGTCTGGGACTACCTGGATGGCAAGCTGACGTCAGCCGAGATGCAGGAGCGTGGAATCATTGCCACGCGCCAATTGGCGAAACGCCAGTTCACCTGGCTGCGCAGTTGGACTGACCTGCATTGGCTGGACAGTCTGGATTGCGACAATCTGCCGCGCGCCTTGAAATACCTTGGGACCATCTCCATATTGAGCTGAGTCCTTGCAATTGCCGTCTATCCTTGGGGGTGTGGCGGCTAAAGCCATCTGTTTACCTATTTTTTATATTGAATCCTTAAAGGAGTGCGGCACATGTCAAAAGGGCATTCGCTACAAGACCCTTACTTGAATACTTTACGTAAAGAGAAAGTTGGGGTGTCCATCTACCTGGTCAACGGTATCAAACTGCAAGGAACGATCGAGTCGTTCGACCAGTTCGTCATCCTGCTGAAAAACACCGTAAGCCAGATGGTCTACAAGCACGCTATCTCTACAGTGGTACCGGTTCGTCCAATTCGTCTGCCTAGCGCAACCGAATCCGATGCAGGTGACGCTGAGCCAGGTAACGCCTGATAGGAGTCTCCTTTGTTCTTTGAGCGCCACGGTGGTGGTGAGCGAGTGATCCTCGTTCACTTGGATGGACAGGACCCTGAGGCGCGCGAAGATCCGCAGGAGTTTCAGGAATTGGCTAATTCGGCCGGCGCCGAGACCGTTGCGTTTTTTAACGTGCCGCGTCATCGGCCAACCGCCAAATTTCTGATTGGCAGCGGCAAGGTCGAGGAGCTACGCGATCTGGTCCATGCCGAAGAAGCAGACCTGGTCATCTTCAATCACGTCCTCACACCCAGTCAGGAACGTAACCTCGAACGTGTCTTCGAGTGTCGCGTGATCGACCGCACCGGTCTGATTCTCGATATTTTCGCCCAACGCGCCCGTACCCATGAAGGCAAGCTCCAGGTAGAACTGGCCCAGCTTGACCACATGAGCACCCGGCTGGTTCGTGGCTGGACCCACCTTGAGCGTCAGGCTGGCGGTATCGGCATGCGTGGCCCGGGTGAAACCCAGCTGGAAACCGACCGTCGTCTGCTCCGGGTTCGCCTGCGGCAGATCAAGGGCCGCCTGGAAAAAGTGCGCAGTCAGCGCGAACAGTCGCGACGCGGCCGTTCCCGTGCCGATATTCCTACCGTGTCCCTGGTGGGCTATACCAACGCCGGCAAATCCACGCTCTTCAATAACGTGACGAAATCCGACGTGTACGCGGCTGACCAGTTGTTTGCCACGCTGGACCCGACCTTGCGCCGTCTGGAACTGGACGACCTGGGGCCGATTGTCCTGGCTGACACTGTGGGTTTCATTCGCCACTTGCCCCATAAGCTGGTCGAGGCATTTCGGTCTACGCTCGAAGAGTCGAGCAACTCCGACCTGCTGTTGCACGTGATCGATGCGGCTGAACCGGATCGCATGTTGCAGATCGAGCAGGTGATGGTGGTGCTGGGCGAGATTGGTGCCCAGGACTTGCCGATCCTCGAGGTCTATAACAAACTCGATTTGCTTGAAGGCGTTGAGCCACAAATCCAGCGCGACGAAAACGGCAGGCCCCAACGGGTCTGGCTCTCGGCACGTGATGGCACAGGTCTGGAATTGCTTGAGCAAGCCATTGCCGAGTTGCTGGGCAGTGAATTGTTTGTCGGTACCTTGCGCTTGCCTCAGCGTTTTGCGCGTCTGCGTGCACAGTTTTTCGAGCTGGGCGCGGTACAGAAAGAAGAATACGACGAAGAAGGTGTCAGCTTGCTGGCCGTTCGATTGCCGCGCTCGGAGCTCAATCGACTGGTCAGCCGTGAAGGCGTTGTGCCGACGGAGTTTATCGAGCAACACACTTTGCAATAAAAGCCTGAGAAAGCGGTTGTGCCGTGGTGACAGGCATTCTGTAGCATTGGTCGGCGCGCCGTGGGTGCGTCTTTGCTTTATCAGATGGAGAGCGCTATGGCTTGGAATGAGCCGGGTGGCAACTCGAATAATCAGGATCCTTGGGGTGGCAAGCGTCGTAACAACGGCGACCGCAAGGGGCCACCGGATCTCGACGAGGCCTTCCGAAAGCTGCAGGAAAGCCTGAACGGTTTGTTCGGTGGTGGTAAGAAACGTGGTGGCGACGACGGCGGTGGTCCGGGCAAGAGTGGCGGCTTTGGCGGCCTGCTCGGCATCGGCCTGGTCGTGTTGGCCGCCGTTTGGCTGTACAGCGCGGTTTATGTCGTCGACGAGCAGGAGCAAGCCGTGGTGCTGCGCTTCGGCAAGTACTACGAAACCGTGGGTCCGGGCCTGAATATCTATTTCCCGCCGATCGACAAGAAGTACATGGAAAACGTCACGCGTGAGCGTGCCTACACCAAGCAGGGCCAGATGCTGACCGAAGATGAGAATATCGTCGAAGTGCCGCTGACCGTGCAGTACAAGATCAGCAACCTGCAGGACTTCGTGCTGAGCGTCGATCAGCCGGAAATCAGCCTGCAGCACGCGACCGACAGCGCCTTGCGCCATGTGGTGGGTTCCACCGCCATGGACCAGGTACTGACCGAAGGTCGTGAGTTGATGGCCAGCGAGATCAAGGAGCGTCTGCAACGCTTCATGGACACCTATCGCACCGGTATCACCGTTACCCAGGTCAACGTTCAGAGCGCAGCGGCACCGCGCGAAGTCCAGGAAGCCTTCGATGACGTGATCCGTGCCCGGGAAGACGAACAGCGTTCGCGCAACCAGGCCGAAACCTATGCCAACGGCGTCGTGCCGGAAGCCCGTGGTCAGGCCCAGCGCATCCTCGAGGATGCCAATGGTTACCGTGACGAGACCGTCTCGCGCGCCAAGGGTGAGGCCGATCGCTTCACCAAGCTGGTCGCCGAGTACCGCAAGGCGCCTGAAGTCACCCGCCAGCGTCTGTACCTGGACACCATGCAGGAAGTCTTCAGCAACACCAGCAAGGTGCTCGTGACCGGCAACAAGAACGGCCAGAGCAACCTGTTGTACCTGCCGCTGGACAAGATGGTCGAAAGTGGTCGCAACACCAGCACTCCGGTGACCAGTGCGGCAGCCACCAGCAATGAAGCGAATGCGCGTGCGGCAGCTGATCTGCAGCAACAGCAAGCACGTACCAGGGAGAGTCGCTGATGAGCAATAAATCGCTGATCGCCCTTATTGTCGGCGTCGTCGTGGCGATCGCTGCCTGGAACTGCTTCTACATCGTGGCTCAGACCGAGCGTGCGGTGTTGCTGCAGTTCGGTCGCGTGGTCCAGACCGATGTTCAGCCAGGCCTGCATGTGAAAGTGCCTTACGTTAACCAGGTGCGTAAATTCGACGCACGCCTGATGACGCTGGATGCACCGACACAACGCTTCCTGACGCTGGAAAAGAAAGCCGTGATGGTCGATGCCTACGCCAAGTGGCGCGTGAAGGACGCAGAGCGTTACTACACCGCGACTTCCGGCCTCAAGCAGATCGCCGACGAGCGTCTGTCCCGTCGTCTGGAATCGGGCCTGCGTGACCAGTTCGGTAAGCGCACCTTGCACGAAGTGGTCTCCGGTGAGCGCGATGCGTTGATGGCGGACATTACGGCTTCGCTGAACAAGATGGCTGAAAAAGAACTGGGCATCGAAGTGGTCGATGTCCGGGTCAAGACCATCGACCTGCCGAAAGAAGTGAACCGCAGCGTGTTCGAGCGTATGAGCACCGAGCGTGAGCGTGAAGCTCGCGAGCACCGCGCCAAGGGTAACGAGCTGGCCGAAGGCATCCGTGCCGACGCCGATCGTCAACGCCGCGTGTTGCTGGCTGAAGCCTATCGTGAATCCGAAGAGGTTCGCGGTGACGGCGATGCCCAGGCCGCTGCGATCTACTCCAAGGCCTACGGTCAGGATCAGGAGTTCTACGCGTTCTACCGTAGCCTGCGTGCCTACCGTGAAAGCTTCGCGAACAAATCCGACGTCATGGTCCTCGACCCAAGCAGCGACTTCTTCCACTACCTGGAAAAAGCCAAGCCTTGATACGGCGTTGACCTGATTTATCCCCCCGCCGGGCGGCTAAAACCTCTGGCGGGGTGATCCTTTGGGAAAACGTGTGTATGATGCGGCAGCCGGGAAATTCCCGGCTTTTTTGCGTCTGCATGTTTGATTGCTGTTTTAAAGCAGATGCCGGGCCGATTGGCTCGACAGTTTTTCGAGGAAAGTGGTTGGCGAAGCCGGTAGAAGGGCTTTTCGCTCCGTCGCTCATGCGCGTGGTTTGTGCGCAAGCCGATCATTTTCTGCTTCACTCAAGGCTCGCCGACAGGCTGGTCGCCCGGAGATAGGGGAAGGCGTAATGGCAACGGTAGACCGCTGGCTTCTGCCAGATGGCATCGAAGAAGTACTGCCACCGGAAGCTGCGCGTATTGAAGTCGCGCGTCGTCAGGTGTTGGATCTGTTCCAGAGCTGGGGTTACGAGTTTGTCGTGACTCCCCATATCGAGTACCTGGAATCCCTGCTGACCGGCGCGGGCCAGGACCTGGATCTGCGCACCTTCAAGGTCATCGACCCGCAATCGGGCCGCCAGATGGGTTTCCGTGCCGACATCACGCCACAAGTGGCGCGCATCGATGCGCATACCCTGCGTCGTGAAGGCCCGAGCCGCCTGTGCTATGCCGGCAGCGTGCTGCATGCTCAGCCGCGTGCCTTGTCGTCCTCGCGCAGCCCGATTCAGCTGGGTGCCGAGTTGTATGGCGACGGCAGCCCGAGCAGCGACGTCGAAGTCATCAGCCTGATGCTGGCCATGCTGCAACTGGCCGATGTGCCGGATGTGCACATGGACCTCGGTCATGTCGGCATCTATCGCGGCCTGGCCCGCGCGGCCGGTTTGTCCGGTGAAGTCGAGCAGCAGTTGTTCGATGCCTTGCAACGCAAGGCCATCGACGAGGTCATTACCTTGACCGAAGGCTTGCCTGCCGATCTGTCGGGCATGCTGCGGGCGTTGGTCGACCTGTGTGGCGGCCGAGAAGTGCTGGCTGCGGCCCGCGAGCGTCTGGCCAAGGCGCCTGCCCCGGTTCTAGCGGCGCTGGACGACCTGCTGGCAATTGCCGAGCGGCTGTCCGTGCGTTTCCCTGAGCTGCCGCTGTATTTCGACCTGGGCGAGCTGCGTGGCTACCACTACCACACCGGTGTGGTGT
The DNA here is from genome assembly GCF_003097365.1 of Pseudomonas sp. B1(2018). Lineage (NCBI taxonomy): Bacteria > Pseudomonadati > Pseudomonadota > Gammaproteobacteria > Pseudomonadales > Pseudomonadaceae > Pseudomonas > Pseudomonas sp. B1(2018). The sequence goes on along the minus strand of NZ_PYUK01000006.1, from coordinate 39,776 downwards.
TCGCCGTGTTCGTGCCGGGTGTTGGCCAGTCCATTGCCCAGGGCGGTCGTTACGACGACATCGGCGCCGACTTCGGTCGTGCCCGTCCGGCGACCGGCTTTTCCACCGATTTGAAAACCCTGGTGACCCTGGGGCGTGCTGAGATCGAGCTACCGTCTGGCGGTATCTGGATGCCTGACAGTACGGATGCGGCACTCTGGCAGCAGGTTTGCCAGTTGCGCAGTGAGGGTCAGCGTGTCGTTCAGGCTTTGCCTGGACAACCTTTGGCCGCCGCCCGTGAAGCGGACTGCGACCGGCAATTGATTCAGCAGAACGGGCTTTGGCAAGTATCGCCACTGGCTTCTTGAGTTTTCCCGCCGGCTGCCGCCGGCACCAAGTTTGCGCGAATGAGGACAAGTGTTATGGGTAAGAATGTCGTAGTCCTGGGCACCCAGTGGGGTGATGAGGGCAAAGGCAAGATCGTTGATCTGCTGACCGAACATGCTGCCGCCGTAGTGCGCTACCAGGGTGGCCACAACGCGGGTCACACTCTGGTGATCGATGGCGAAAAAACCGTCTTGCACCTGATCCCGTCGGGCGTGCTGCGCGAAGGCGTGCAGTGCCTGATCGGCAACGGCGTGGTGGTTGCACCTGACGCCCTGCTGCGCGAGATCACCAAGCTGGAAGAAAAAGGTGTGCCGGTGCGCGAGCGCCTGCGTATCAGCCCGTCCTGCCCGCTGATCCTGTCCTTCCACGTTGCGCTGGACCAGGCCCGTGAAAAGGCCCGTGGCGAGCTGAAGATCGGTACCACCGGTCGCGGCATCGGCCCGGCCTACGAAGACAAGGTTGCACGTCGTGGCCTGCGTGTGGGCGACCTGCTCAACATGCCGCGCTTTGAAGACAAGCTGCGTGAACTGGTGGATTACCACAACTTCATGCTGGTGGGTTACTACAAAGAGCCGGCCATCGACTTCGACAAGACCCTGGCCGAGTGCAAGGAATACGCTGAGCTGCTCAAGCCGCTGATGCTGGACGTGACGGCCGAGCTGCACGACCTGCGTCGCGCCGGCAAAGACATCATGTTCGAAGGCGCCCAAGGCTCCCTGCTGGACATCGACCACGGTACCTACCCGTACGTGACCAGCTCCAACACCACCGCTGGCGGCGTTGCTACCGGTTCGGGTGTCGGCCCTATGTTCCTGGACTACATCCTGGGCATCACCAAGGCTTACACCACGCGTGTGGGTTCGGGTCCATTCCCGACGGAGCTGTTCGACGAAGTCGGTGCGCACCTGGCCAAACAAGGTCACGAGTTCGGCGCGACTACCGGCCGTGCTCGTCGTTGTGGCTGGTTCGACGCTGTTATCCTGCGTCGCGCTATCGATGTGAACAGCATCTCGGGCATCTGCCTGACCAAGCTGGACGTGCTCGACGGTCTGGAAACCATCAACATCTGCGTCGGCTACAAAGACGCAGAAGGCAAGGCCGTTGCCCCGACTGATGCCGACAGCTACGTGGGCCTGCAGCCTGTGTACGAAGAAGTGCCGGGCTGGACCGAGTCGACCGTGGGTGCCAAGACCCTGGAAGAGCTGCCAGCTAACGCCCGTGCCTACATCAAGCGCGTTGAAGAGCTGATCGGCGCACCGATCGACATTATTTCGACGGGCCCGGACCGCAACGAAACCATCGTTCTGCGTCATCCGTTTGCTTGATAAGTCGTTTATGTAAAACACAAAGGCTCCTTAATCGGGGCCTTTGTCGTATTTGCCTGCAGGACGGCATGACCTTTGCTGTAAATATCTTCAAAAAGAATGCCATCAAATTAATGGCGTCCAAGTAGAGGGATTCACAGTGTCGGCCGTTCTCTCACTGTTACAAAGCCGTTTGTTGCGGCCTGTGTTCGTTACCCTGGGTATCGCCCTTTTGGTGCAGGTGCTGGTGGCTGTTGCTCTGACCCGGAGCACGGTGACTGCGCTCGAAGCCGATCTGGGCACGCGCCTGGGTGCGGACAGTCAAAAACTTTCCGCCGAGCTCGAGCAGGCCGGGCGTGAAGTCACGTCCAGTCTGGACAGCCTTTCTACCAGTACACGTCAGCGCCTCACGGCCGGTTTGTCCTCGCGTCTTGAGGAAGAGCAGGCGCAACTGCGTTCGACCCTGGAAAAGGACCTGAAGGACTCCGCCAACGATATGGCGCAGCTTCTGGCTTCGGTCGCGCCCCGCGCCATGTGGGACAACGACGTTCCGACGCTGTCCGAATTCGCCCGCCGGGCCCAGCGCAATCCCAATGTGCTGTTCGTGGTGTATGACGACGCTACCGGTCAGCACCTGACGCGCTACCTCAACCGGGAAAACCCGATCAACAAGGCGCTGCTGGAAAAAGGCCAGGGTGAGCGGGCGCTCGACAAGGTGCTGGATGCAGCGAAGAACGATCCTTCGGTCTTCTACATCGAGGCCTCGATCAACCCCAATGGCGTGGAAATCGGCAAGGTCCTGATGGGGGTCTCGACTGCGTCGGTGGAGACGGATCTCGCAGCCCTCGACAAGCGCTTCTCGGCCTTGATCGCCAGCAGCGATCAACTGGTCGGCGACAGCCTCAAAGGCGCGGCTGCCGACAGCGCAACGGCGATGCGCGCGCGTCTGCAGTCGGCGCAGTCCACAGCGGCTGAAATGAAAGCCAACACCACCAGCACCGTACAGGAAGCCGCTGCAACACTGCGTTGGCGTATCGGCGTGTGTCTGGCAGTCGTGGGTTTTGGTGTCCTGCTGTTGCTGGCGGTGGTGCTCGGTCGTCGAGTGGTCAATCGCCTGAAAATGCTGATCGTTGCCATGGATGACCTGGCAGCGGGCGAGGGCGACCTGACCAAGCGTGTGCAGATCAACAGCAAGGACGAAATCGGCGACATGGCCTCGGCGGTCAATCGCTTTGTGGATAAGTTGCAGCCGATCGTGCGCGAGGCGGGCGATGTGGCTCAGCGGACCGGCGTCGAGATTGGTGCCATGACCCTGCGCAACGCGGGTGCGGACGCAGCGGCTGGCATGCAGCGCGACGAAGTGGCGGAGAGTTTGCGTGCCCTGTCGCAAATGGCGGATGAGGCGCAGTCGGAAAGCCACGCCATGCAGGCGGCGCTCAAGCAGGTCGTGGAGATTCGTCAGGCCACCGATGAAAACACCCGGACCTCGGCGAAAGTCGGCAGCCTGATCGAGGAGCTGGCGGGGCAGGTCAATACCGGCGCTCAGGTGATTGAGCGTCTGGCGCAGCAAAGCGAACAGATTGAAGTGGTGCTGACGGTGATTCACGGCATCGCCGAGCAGACCAACCTGCTGGCGCTGAACGCGGCGATTGAGGCGGCGCGTGCCGGCGAGACCGGGCGCGGGTTTGCGGTGGTGGCAGATGAGGTGCGGGCACTGGCGAGCAAGACGCAGAGCTCCACCGGCGATATCCAGGCGCACATCGTGGCGTTGCAGCAGGGCGCGCGCGAGGCGGTCGCGGCAATCGGTCAGGCCGGACGCCAGGCCAACGAAGGTTTGGTGGTGTTGCGTGACAGTGCGCGATTGCAGCAGTCGGTGCAGGCGTCGGTCGAGCAGGTGCATGCGGCGATTGGACTGGCGACCCAGGCTGCGGCGCATCAGGCTCAAGGCGCGCAGGCTGTGCGAGGGCGGGTCCAGACCATTCATGCCCAGGCCGAGAAAGCGGCTCAGGCGGTGGTGGAGACCACGGCCAGCGGCAAGGTGCTGGATGGGTTGGCGGCGCAGTTGAAGGCGAGCCTGGGGCAGTTCAGGGCTTAAGATCAAAAGATCGCAGCCTGCGGCAGCTCCTACATGGAAATACGCGTTTCCCTGTAGGAGCTGCCGCAGGCTGCGATCTTTTGCTTTGTCAGCGGCTCAAATACATCCGCGTCGTCAGTAGATAAACCGGCAACCCCGACACCACGATCAACAACGCGGCATAAGGCGCCGCCGCGGCAAATTCCACATTCGCGGTATGCGCCCAGACTTCCGTTGCCAATGTATTAAGCCCCGTCGGACTCAACAGCAAGGTCGCCGTCAGCTCCTTCATCGCATCCAGGAACACCAGCGCAAACGCTGCGCCCAGTGCTGGGAAAATGATCGGCAGTGTCACTCGACAGAACGCACTGAAAGACGAGGCGCCCAGGGTGCGTGCCGCTTCTTCAAGCTGCGGTGCCGCCTTGTTCAGGGCGGTGCGAATCGGCGCCTGGGCCAGCGGCAGAAACAGCAGGGCGTACGCGATCAGCAGCAATGCCGAAGTCTGGTAAAGCATCGGTACGTAGTGCAGGGCGAAATACACCAGGGTCAGGGCAATGACCAGTCCCGGCAGGGCGTGCAGCAGATATGGCAAGCGCTCGGCCCAGATCGCCAGTTGGCCCTTGTAGCGCACGACCAGCAGGCCGACCGGCACCGCCAGCACCAGGCACACCGCAGCGCCAGCCAAGGACAGTGCGAGGGATGACAGCAATGCTTCGCCGATGGCTGCCATTGGAAAGGCCGCCGATGATCCGACTGCCAGCCAGTAAGCCAGCATGCCCAGCGGAATCCCGCTGCCGACGATTGCCAGCAGCAGGCAATAAAGCTGTCCTGCCACAGCCCAGGGTCCCAGGTGAACCTGTTCCGCGCGTCGCGCCGCACCCTGGCCAGTGCGCACGTGTCGACCCTTGCCCCGAACGCGCAGCTCCAGCCACAGCAGCGCCAGGCACAGCATCAGCAGTACGGCGGAGAGCATCGCTGCGTTGGCATTGCTGAACTCCAGCTCGAACTGCTGGTAGATCGCCGTGGTGAAGGTTTGCAGGCCGATGATCGACAGCGCGCCGAATTCCACCAGCATGTGCAGGGCAATCAGCAAGGAACCGGCGAGCAGCGACGGCCAGAGCAGGGGCAGGGTGACCTTGAAGAACACGCCCCAGCGGTTCTGTCCCAGCGTGCGCGCCGACTCTTCCAGTGATGGGTCGAGGTTGCGCAGGGTCGCCGCCACCGGCAGGAAAATCAGCGGGTATTTAGAGAGCGTCATCACCAGAATCGCCCCGCCGAGTCCCTCGAAATGAGCGCTCAATGAAACCCAGGTGAAACTGCTGACAAACGCCGGTACGGCAAAGGGCAGGCACAGGATCACGCCCCACAGGCGTCGCCCCGGCAGGCTGCTGCGCTCCAGCAGCCACGCCAGCGAAAGGCCGATCACGCCGCAGGCCAGCGTCACGCCGATCATCAGCGCCAGGGTATTGCGCAGCAGTCCGAACACATAGGGGCGCCACAGCAAATGCAGCGCCTCGGCCCAGCCTGCTTGCCAGGCCTTGAGTCCGACATAGGCCAGCGGCAGCAGGCTGAGCACCACCAGTAGCAAAACCGGCAGGACCAGCCAGATCGACGGCCGCTTGCGCCGTGGCATGTACCCGCCATGCGCGGAAAGCGATGCGCTCATCAGTTCAGGCCAACATCACGTTCCAGATCCAGGGCTTCTTCGGCGTTGCCCAGGTCGGCTGGCGTGACTTTCGGTGCTTGCAGCTCGCTGAATGGCTTGAGCCCGCGATCAGATTCCATGCCTTTGTGCAGCGGGTATTCGGCGGTGGTCTGGGTGATCACGCGCTGGCCTTCCTCGCTGGCCATGTAGGCGAGCAATTGTTGTGCTTCTTTGGGGTGTTTGCTGGATTTCAGGACGGCTGCGCTGGACACGGTGATCAGCCCGCCGACGTCGCCGCCGGTGAAGTAGTGCAGTTTCGAATCGAGCTGGCCTTTTTCACGCTGCAAGGCGAACCAGTAGTAGTTGTTGACCAGCACGGTGGCCACTTCGCCATTTTCCACGGCCTTGAGCGCGACCATGTTGTTGCTGTAGGTCTTGCCGAATGCGCGCAGCCCGGTCAGCCATTCTTCGGCGGCGTCCATGCCGTGCACTTTGATGATGGCGACGGCTTGTTCCTGGAAGGCGCCGCTGGTGGGCACGAAGCCGACCTTGCCTTGCCATTTTGGATCGGAGAAGTCCATCACCGAGGTCGGCAGGTCTTTTTCATCAATCAGCTTAGGGTTGTAGGCGACGACGCGCACCCGGGCAGTCACGCCAATCCAGGTGCCATTGCTGGCGACGTATTCCTTGGGCAGAACCGCCAGCGTGGCGTCATCCGCCTTGGCCAGCAGACCTTGTTCGCCAAGTTTGTTCAGTGGCGGCGATTCTTCGGTGTAGATCACGTCGGCAGGGGAGCGATCGCCTTCTTCGACGACCTGGCTGGCGAGCTGGTTGCTACTGCCTTTACGTACATTGACGTGGATCCCGGTCTTGGCTTCGAAGGCTTTGGCGACCGCATCGCCGACTTCTTTGTGTTGGCCGTTGTAGAGCGTCAGGGAAACCGGGTCGGCGGCTTGGGTGAGGGGAGTGGCGAGAGCCAGACCGAGCAGGGTAATGGTCAAGCCGCGGCGCAGGGTATTTCGAAACATCATTCGCAGGGTTCCTCACTGTCGCATTGCAAAAACTTGCAACAATGATAAACGATATTGTTTCTCAAATGCGCCCTCGGGTTTGCCGGAGCGACACACTACCCTGTAGGAGCTGCCGAAGGCTGCGATCTTTTGCTTTTGATTTTAAAGACCAAGATCAAAAGATCGCAGCCTTCGGCAGCTCCTACACGGGTCATGCGGATATTTTCAGATGCCGGAAACGCAAAAGCCCGCTTTCGCGGGTTTTTGTGAAATTCAAGGCCGTAACCTTGAATTTGAATTGGTGCCCAGAAGAAGACTCGAACTTCCACGACCGTAAGGTCACCAGCACCTGAAGCTGGCGTGTCTACCAATTTCACCATCTGGGCATTCATCTTCAGCGTTGCCGCTGTTGATGTGGCGCACTATACGGAGCGTATTTTGATCTGTAAACCCCTGATTTTAAAAATTAATAAACCAGTGGTCCAGAATGCAAAAACCCGCTTTCGCGGGTTTTTGTGTGAGCCTTGAAATTGATCTAATCTCAAGCTCGAAATTGGTGCCCAGAAGAAGACTCGAACTTCCACGACCTTGCGGTCACCAGCACCTGAAGCTGGCGTGTCTACCAATTTCACCATCTGGGCAGTATCGGCAACGTCTCCGTCGTCGATGGCGCGCACTATACGGAGCGTCTTTTTAACTGTAAACCCCCGGAATCAAAAAAACCTGGGAAATTTCGCCAGCGGTCTTCAAAACAGCTTTGCGGTGTCGATACAGGGCTTTAGATGGGTCGTCTTAGCCTGAAATTTCCCGTTTCATTACGCCTATGCCAAACTAACCCGCATATAGACAAGGTGAAAACTCTCTAATGGCCGATTGGCAGTCCCTCGATCCCGAGGCCGCTCGTGAAGCGGAAAAATATGAAAACCCTATTCCTAGCCGCGAACTGATCCTTCAGCACCTTGCTGATCGGGGTTCGCCTGCTAACCGCGAGCAACTGGTCGAAGAGTTTGGTCTGACCACAGAAGACCAGATCGAAGCCCTGCGCCGCCGCCTGCGCGCCATGGAGCGCGATGCTCAACTCATCTATACCCGTCGCGGCACTTATGCCCCGGTGGACAAGCTTGACCTGATACTGGGCCGCATCAGCGGTCACCGCGATGGTTTCGGCTTCCTGGTGCCGGACGACGGCAGTGACGATCTGTTCATGAGCCCGGCGCAGATGCGTCTGGTGTTCGACGGTGACCGTGCCCTGGCGCGTGTTTCCGGCCTGGATCGTCGTGGTCGCCGCGAAGGCATGATCGTCGAAGTGGTGTCCCGTGCTCACGAAAGCATCGTCGGTCGCTACTTCGAAGAGGGCGGTATCGGTTTCGTCGTCGCGGATAACCCGAAGATCCAGCAGGAAGTGCTGGTGACGCCGGGCCGTAATGCCAACGCGCAGATTGGTCAGTTTGTCGAAGTGAAGATCACTCACTGGCCGACGCCACGCTTCCAGCCGCAAGGCGACGTGGTTGAAGTCGTGGGCAACTACATGGCGCCGGGCATGGAAATCGACGTCGCCCTGCGTACCTATGACATTCCTCACGTCTGGCCTGACGCCGTGCTCAAGGAAGCCGGCAAGCTCAAGCCGGAAGTCGAAGAGAAAGACAAAGAGAAGCGCATCGACCTGCGTCATCTGCCGTTCGTCACCATTGACGGCGAAGATGCCCGCGACTTCGACGATGCGGTCTATTGCGAAGCCCGTCCGGGCAAGCTGCGTCTGTTTTCGGGCGGCTGGAAGCTGTACGTGGCGATTGCCGACGTATCCAGCTACGTGAAGCTTGGTTCGGCGCTGGATGCCGAAGCCCAGGTTCGCGGCAACTCGGTGTACTTTCCCGAGCGCGTGATCCCGATGCTGCCCGAGCAGCTGTCCAACGGTTTGTGCTCGCTGAACCCGCAAGTCGATCGTCTGGCCATGGTTTGCGAGATGACCATCTCCAAATCCGGCGAAATGACCGACTACTGCTTCTACGAAGCGGTGATCCACTCCCATGCGCGCCTGACCTACAACAAAGTCAGCGCCATGCTCGAAACGCCGAAGGCCACCGAGGCGCGCAAGCTGCGCGGCGAATACACCGACGTCGTGCCGCACCTCAAGCAGCTGTACTCGCTTTACAAGGTGTTGCTGGCGGCCCGTCACGTTCGTGGCGCGATCGATTTCGAGACCCAGGAAACCCGGATCATCTTCGGTTCCGAGCGCAAGATCGCCGAAATCCGTCCGACCGTGCGCAACGATGCACACAAGCTGATCGAGGAATGCATGCTGGCGGCCAACGTGGCCACTGCCGAATTCCTGAAAAAGCACGAAATTCCTGCGCTGTACCGCGTTCACGATGGTCCGCCGCCGGAGCGTCTGGAAAAGCTGCGTGCCTTCCTCGGCGAGCTCGGCCTGTCCCTGCACAAAGGCAAGGACGGTCCGTCGCCAAAGGATTACCAGGCATTGCTGGCCGGTATCAAGGATCGTCCGGATTTCCACCTGATCCAGACCGTCATGCTGCGCTCGTTGAGCCAGGCGGTGTACAGCGCCGATAACCAGGGCCACTTCGGCCTGAATTACGAAGCCTATACCCACTTCACCTCGCCGATCCGCCGCTACCCGGATTTGCTCACGCACCGCGCAATCCGCAGCGTGATCCACTCCAAGCAAGACACCCCGCACGTTCGCCGTGCCGGTGCGATGACCATTCCGAAGGCGCGCATCTATCCGTACGACGAAGCGGCCCTGGAGCAACTCGGCGAGCAGTGCTCGATGAGCGAGCGCCGTGCCGACGAAGCGACCCGCGACGTGGTGAACTGGCTCAAGTGCGAGTTCATGAAAGACCGCGTGGGCGAATCGTTCCCGGGTGTGATCACCGCCGTGACCGGTTTTGGTCTGTTCGTCGAGCTGACCGACATCTATGTCGAAGGCCTGGTGCACGTCACCGCGCTGCCGGGCGATTACTACCACTTCGACCCTGTGCACCACCGCCTGGCCGGTGAGCGCACCGGTCGCAGCTTCCGCCTGGGCGACACCGTGGAAGTGCGGGTCATGCGCGTCGACCTCGACGAGCGCAAGATCGACTTCGAGATGGCCGAAAAAACCATCAGCGCACCGATTGGCCGTAAAAAGCGCGGTACCGAAAGTGCAGCGCCAGCAGCGAAAGTTGAAGCTGAAGCTGCCCCGGCGAAAACCGGCCGTCGTCCTGCGAAGGAAAAGGCTGTCGAGGCCTATCGCCCGAGCGATGCAGCGGCGAAAAACGCCGAAGTGCGCAAAAGTCGTGAAATGAAACAGGCGTTGCTGGCTGGTGCGAAAAGCGGCGGTAAAGCGGCGTCTGGGGGAAAGACCAGTCGGTCGGCGCCTGACAAGGCCGTCGGCGGCAAGCCAGCCAAACCGAGCAAACATCGTAAAGGCCCGCCAAAAGCGGGCTCGGCTCCAGCCAAGAGTGGCGGGGCGCGTAAACCTAAGGCCAAGCCATGAGTCAGTTGGAAAAGATCTACGGCGTTCATGCTGTAGAAGCGTTGTTGCGTCACCACCCGAAACGCGTCAAGCAGATCTGGCTGGCCGAAGGCCGCAATGATCCTCGGGTCCAGACGCTGATTGAGCTGGCCAACGAAAACCGGGTCCAGGTCGGCCAGGCCGAGCGCCGCGAAATGGACGCCTGGGTTGAGGGCGTGCACCAGGGCGTGGTCGCGGACGTGAGTCCGAGCCAGGTCTGGGGCGAGGCAATGCTTGACGAACTGCTCGATCGCACCGACGGCGCGCCGTTGTTGCTGGTGCTCGACGGCGTGACCGATCCGCACAACCTCGGTGCCTGCCTGCGTTCCGCAGATGCGGCGGGCGCGCTGGCAGTGATCGTACCGAAGGACAAGTCGGCGACCCTGACCCCGGTCGTACGGAAAATCGCCTGCGGCGCGGCGGAAGTGATTCCGCTGGTTGCCGTGACCAACCTGGCGCGCACCCTGGAAAAACTCCAGCAGCGTGGCTTGTGGGTTGTCGGTACGGCTGGCGAGGCTGAGGTCAGTCTGTATGACCAGGATCTCACTGGTCCGACCATCCTGATCATGGGCGCCGAAGGCAAGGGCATGCGTCGCCTGACCCGTGAGCATTGCGACTATCTGGTGAACCTGCCGATGGCCGGTAGCGTCAGCAGTCTCAACGTTTCCGTGGCCACCGGCGTCTGCCTGTTCGAAGCGCAGCGCCAGCGCAGCGTCAAAGCCAAGGCCGCCGCCAAGAAATCCTGATCCACACAGGCCTCCTGTAGGAGCTGCCGAAGGCTGCGATCTTTTGACTTTGTTTTTTTCAAGATCAAAAGATCGCAGCCTTCGGCAGCTCCTACAGGTTTTCGGTGTCGGTGGTTGTTCAAATAATCACCAATTACCTTGCGCCTCTCTCGCCCCTTCTCTACAATTGCGCCCCTTGCTGTGATGGCAGGCACCAACGTGTCTAGCGTCCGCAAGTCCATAAGTGTCATTCACTCCTTGTCTGACCGCTTTTGAGCGGCAGGCTACAACCCGTAAGGAGCATTCATGCGTCATTACGAAATCATCTTTTTGGTCCACCCGGATCAAAGCGAGCAAGTCGGCGGCATGGTTGAGCGTTACACCAAGCTGATCGAAGAAGACGGCGGCAAAATCCACCGTCTGGAAGATTGGGGCCGTCGTCAACTGGCCTACGCAATCAACAATGTTCACAAGGCTCACTACGTGATGCTGAACGTTGAGTGCACTGGCAAGGCCCTGGCCGAGCTGGAAGACAACTTCCGCTACAACGATGCAGTGATCCGTAACCTGGTCATCCGTCGCGACGAAGCCGTTACCGGCCAGTCCGAGATGCTCAAGGCTGAAGAAAACCGCAGTGAGCGCCGTGAGCGTCGCGACCGTCCTGAGCACGAAGGCGTTGAAAGCGCTGACAGTGATGACAGCGACAACAGCGATAACGCTGACGAGTAATCCACGGACCTTTTAAGGAGCCTATCAAATGGCACGTTTCTTCCGTCGTCGTAAATTCTGCCGCTTCACCGCTGAAGACGTGAAAGAGATCGATTACAAAGATCTCAACACTCTGAAAGCCTACGTATCCGAGACCGGCAAAATTGTTCCAAGCCGCATCACCGGTACCAAAGCTCGTTATCAGCGTCAGCTGGCCACCGCTATCAAGCGCGCCCGCTTCCTGGCCCTGCTGGCCTACACCGACAGCCACGGCCGCTGAGACCGGGCAGTCGACACGTAGCAAAGGATTGAATGCATGCGGGCCATAGCTGAGTTCATCATGCGCGGCCGTATGCAGGCCACTCTGGTAGTGGCTGGATGCGCGGCATTGCCGTTGTTGTATTGGTTGGGTGCTGCCGCCGGATGCCTTGTGCTCCTGCGGCGCGGATTGAGGGACGCCCTGGGCGTTCTTGCTCTGGGACTGCTGCCGGCATTGGCCTGGTGGCTGTACTCCGACGATCCACGGGCACTTCTGGTGCTGCTGGGGTCTGCGAGCCTTGCGTTGGTTTTGCGCGCAAGCGAGTCCTGGAACCGCGTGCTGCTGGTCAGCATAGCGATGGGAGTGGTGTTTTCAGTGGTGTTGGGGACAGCTTTTGCTCCCCAGATCGAGATGCTGGCGCAGGCTTTGATCAAAGTCATGCCGTCGCTACTCGGCGATGTCTACCAGAAGTTGTCGGTAGACGAACAAGCGCGTTTCGCGTCCCTGATTGCACCGGTCCTGACCGGCCTGATTGCGGCATTGTTGCAAATCGTCAGCTTGCTGAGCCTGCTTGTCGGGCGCTACTGGCAGGCGTTGTTGTACAACCCGGGCGGTTTTGGTCGCGAGTTTCGCGCCATCCGCTTCCCGCTGTTGCCGGCGATGTTGCTGCTGGCGTGCATGCTTCTGGGGCCGAATCTCGGTTCACAGATGGCCATGTTGACGCCGTTGTGCAGTGTACCGCTGGTGTTCGCCGGGCTGGCCCTGATTCACGGGCTGGTGGCGCAGAAGCGACTGGCCAGGTTCTGGCTGGTGGGGTTGTACGTGACGCTGTTGCTGTTCATGCAACTGATCTATCCGTTGCTGGTGGTCCTGGCCATCGTCGACAGCCTGATTGATTTTCGCGGTCGTTCGGCGCCGAAAGATGCCGATAACGCGAACGGTGAAGGTTAAAAGTTAAGAGGATTTTCACATGCAACTGATCCTTCTGGAAAAAGTCACCAACCTGGGCAACCTGGGTGACAAAGTGAACGTTAAGGCTGGTTACGGTCGTAACTACCTGCTGCCTTACGGCAAAGCTACCGCTGCGACCCCAGCCAACCTGGCTGCGTTCGAAGAGCGTCGTGCTGAGCTGGAAAAAGCTGCAGCAGATCGCAAAGCATCGGCTGAAAGCCGCGCTGCCCAACTGGCCGAGCTGGAAGTGACCATCACTGCCACCGCTGGCGACGAAGGCAAGCTGTTCGGTTCGATCGGTACTCACGACATCGCTGACGCACTGACCGCCTCCGGCGTTGAAGTGCAGAAGAGCGAAGTTCGTCTGCCGAACGGCACCATCCGCAACGTAGGTGAATTCGACGTAGCCGTGCACCTGCACGCCGAAGTTGAAGCCACCGTACGCGTTGTCGTGGTAGCAGCTTAAGCAGCACTTGTCGGCTGGCACCCTCGGGTGCTTGCCGGTAACATCGGGCACGATCCTGTTTACAGGTCGTGCCCTTTGTCTTTCTGGCATCCCAGTTTTTACATTCCTGCTTTCCAAAAAAAAACCAAGTGGCCATGAACGAAATCTTAGCTCCCGAGCAATACGACCTGCAAACCGCCGCGCTGAAGGTGCCGCCGCATTCCATCGAGGCCGAACAGGCCGTGCTCGGTGGTCTGATGCTGGACAACAACGCCTGGGAGCGCGTGCTCGATCAAGTCTCCGACGGCGATTTCTATCGACATGACCACCGCCTGATTTTCCGTGCGATCGCCAAACTGGCCGATCAGAACTCGCCGATCGACGTCGTGACCCTTGCCGAGCAATTGGACAAGGAAGGTCAGACCTCGCAAGTCGGTGGTCTCGGATACCTCGGCGAGCTGGCGAAAAACACGCCGTCCGTCGCCAACATCAAGGCCTATGCGCAGATCGTTCGCCAGCGCGCGACCCTGCGTCAATTAATCGGCATCAGCACCGAAATCGCCGATAGCGCCTTCAACCCTGAAGGGCGCACGGCAGAAGAAATCCTCGATGAAGCTGAACGGCAGATCTTCCAGATCGCCGAGGCCCGGCCAAAAACCGGTGGCCCGGTGGGTGTGAACGAGTTGCTGACCAAGGCCATCGACCGCATCGACACCCTGTTCAACACCGACAACGCCATCACCGGCCTGTCCACCGGCTACACCGACCTCGACGAGAAAACCAGCGGCCTGCAACCGGCCGACCTGATCATCGTCGCCGGCCGTCCGTCCATGGGTAAAACCACCTTTGCGATGAACCTGGTGGAAAACGCCGTGCTGCGCAGCGAGAAGGCCGTCCTGGTGTACTCCCTCGAGATGCCAGGCGAATCGCTGATCATGCGTATGCTGTCTTCCCTCGGCCGCATCGATCAGACCAAGGTGCGTTCCGGTCAGCTGGAAGACGACGACTGGCCGCGCCTGACCTCGGCGGTCAACCTGCTCAACGACCGCAAGCTGTTCATCGACGATACCGCGGGCATCAGCCCGTCGGAAATGCGCGCCCGGACCCGCCGTCTGGTGCGCGAACACGGCGATGTCGGCCTGATCATGATCGACTACCTGCAGCTGATGCAGATCCCGGGTTCCAGCGGTGACAACCGGACCAACGAGATTTCCGAGATCTCCCGATCCCTGAAAGCCCTGGCCAAGGAATTCAACTGCCCAGTGGTGGCGCTCTCGCAGCTCAACCGTTCCCTGGAACAACGGCCGAACAAGCGCCCGGTGAACTCCGACTTGCGGGAATCCGGAGCGATCGAGCAGGACGCCGACGTGATCATGTTCGTGTATCGCGACGAGGTGTATCACCCGGAAACCGAGCACAAGGGCATCGCCGAAATCATCATCGGCAAGCAGCGGAACGGGCCGATCGGCTTTATCCGCCTGGCCTTTATCGGTAAGTACACCCGATTCGAGAACCTCGCGCCGGGTAGCTATAACTTCGACGACGACGAATAATTTTCGTTGTCTCAGCGGGCCCCATCGCGGGCAAGCCCGCTCCCACAGTGATTTATGGTGTACCTGCTATTTTTGGTATCACCCAGAATCCTGTGGGAGCGGGCTTGCCCGCGATGGGGTCGTCGCAATTTCCGACCACAGCCGTCGGAATTGGTCAAAATTTGTGCTATATTCCGCGCCCGCGAAATTCAATGAAAGCCAACACCGGTTATCGACATGCAAGCAGCCAAGCCGTTATTTGACTATCCCAAGTACTGGGCCGAATGTTTCGGGCCAGCGCCGTTCCTGCCCATGAGCAGGGAGGAGATGGATCAGCTCGGCTGGGATTCCTGCGACATCATCATCGTCACCGGTGATGCCTATGTCGATCACCCGTCGTTCGGCATGGCGATCATCGGCCGGCTGCTGGAGTCCCAGGGCTTCCGCGTCGGGATCATTGCCCAGCCGAACTGGCAGTCCAAAGACGACTTCATGAAGCTCGGCGAGCCGAACCTGTTCTTCGGTGTCGCGGCCGGCAACATGGACTCGATGATCAACCGCTACACCGCGGACAAGAAAATCCGCTCCGACGATGCCTACACGCCGGGTGGCCTGGCGGGCAAGCGTCCGGACCGCGCGAGCCTGGTCTACAGCCAGCGCTGCAAGGAAGCCTACAAGCACGTGCCGATCGTGCTCGGCGGCATCGAAGCGTCGCTGCGCCGCATCGCGCATTACGATTACTGGCAGGACCGCGTGCGCAACTCGATCCTGATCGACGCCAGCGCCGACATCCTGCTCTACGGCAACGCCGAGCGCGCGATCGTCGAGGTCGCCCAGCGTCTGTCCTACGGTCACAAGATCGAAGACATCACCGACGTGCGCGGGACCGCGTTCATCCGTCGTGATACGCCGCAAGGCTGGTACGAAGTCGATTCCACGCGCATCGACCGTCCGGGCAAGATCGACAAGATCATCAACCCGTACGTGAACACCCAGGACACCCAGGCCTGCGCCATCGAGCAGGAAAAAGGTCCGGTTGAGGATCCGCAAGAAGCTAAAGTCGTGCAGATCCTCGCCAGCCCGCGCATGACCCGCGACAAGACTGTGATCCGTCTGCCGTCGGTTGAAAAGGTCCGCAACGACGCGGTGCTCTACGCCCACGCCAACCGTGTGTTGCACCTGGAAACCAACCCGGGCAACGCCCGCGCCTTGGTCCAGAAGCACGGCGAAGTGGATGTCTGGTTCAACCCGCCGCCGATTCCGATGACCACCGAAGAAATGGACTACGTGTTCGGCATGCCTTACGCCCGTGTTCCGCACCCGGCGTATGGCAAGGAGAAAATCCCGGCCTACGACATGATCCGTTTCTCGGTGAACATCATGCGTGGCTGCTTCGGCGGCTGCACCTTCTGCTCGATCACCGAGCACGAAGGGCGGATCATCCAGAACCGTTCCCACGAGTCGATCATTCGCGAAATCGAAGAAATTCGCGACAAGGTTCCCGGTTTTACCGGCGTGATTTCCGACCTCGGCGGCCCGACCGCGAACATGTACCGCATCGCCTGCAAGAGCCCGGAAATCGAATCCGCGTGCCGCAAGCCGTCCTGCGTGTTCCCGGGTATCTGCCCGAACCTGAACACCGACCACTCGGCGCTGATCCAGCTGTACCGCAGTGCCCGTGAATTGCCGGGTGTGAAGAAGATCCTGATCGCTTCCGGCCTGCGTTATGACCTCGCGGTCGAGTCGCCGGAATACGTTAAAGAGCTGGTGACCCACCACGTTGGTGGTTACCTGAAGATCGCCCCGGAACACACCGAGGAAGGTCCGCTCAACCAGATGATGAAACCGGGCATCGGCAGCTATGACAAGTTCAAGCGCATGTTCGAGAAGTACTCCAAGGAAGCGGGCAAGGAGCAGTACCTGATTCCGTACTTCATCGCCGCCCACCCGGGCACCACCGATGAAGACATGATGAACCTGGCCCTGTGGCTCAAGGGCAACGGTTTCCGTGCCGACCAGGTGCAGGCGTTCTACCCGTCGCCGATGGCCACCGCCACCGCGATGTACCACTCGGGCAAGAACCCGCTGCGCAAGGTCACCTACAAGAGTGATGCGGTGACCATCGTCAAGAGCGAAGAGCAGCGTCGTCTGCACAAGGCGTTCTTGCGTTATCACGACCCGAAAGGCTGGCCGATGCTGCGTGAAGCACTGACCCGCATGGGCCGCGCCGACCTGATCGGGCCGGGCAAGAACCAGTTGATTCCTTTGCACCAGCCGTCGACCGACAGCTACCAGAGCGCCCGTCGCAAGAACTCGACGCCAGCTGGTAGCCATAAAGTGGCCAAGGAAAAGACCACCAAGATCCTCACCCAGCACACAGGTCTGCCACCGCGTGCCAGCGATGGCGGCAACCCGTGGGACAAGCGCGAACAGGCCAAGGCGGCGGCGTTCGCCCGCAACCAGCAGGCGGCCAAGGAACGCAAGGACGCGGCCAAGGGCAAGGGGCCGAAGCCGGCTCGCAAGCCCGTCGTACCGCGCTAAGCCGCGCCTGCGCTGAACAGAACGCCAACCTTCGGGTTGGCGTTTTGCATTCCGGGCTTGAAAGGTATGCGAGGGCTGCTGGCCTCTTCGTCGGAACGCCGCCCGGAGCAAGCCCGCTCCCACAGGTTTAGAGGCGTTCGCAAAATTTGTGTTCGACTCGGACACTGTGGGAGCGGGCTTGCCCGCGAAGAGGCCGGTTTTGACGGCGACTATGCAATTGAACGCCACAAATACGTGCAACTCTTGCAATCCGATTCTCCGCCTCGCGCGGTTTTGGTGCTGTACTGCCTCAGGCAACCGAAGAAAGCGCCAGCAATGCGGGATGGCATAAGTCTTGCGCGCTTTCCAATACGCTCAAGGCTCGCAGGAGGCACGCCGTGTCGATTCATGTCGCATTGCACCATGTCACGCATTACCGCTATGACCGCGCTGTCGAGCTCGGCCCGCAGATTGTTCGCCTGCGTCCCGCCGCCCATAGCCGCACGCGGATTCTGTCTTATGCGCTGAAAGTCTCGCCCGAGCAGCACTTCATCAACTGGCAGCAGGACCCTCAGGGCAATTACCTGGCGCGGCTGGTGTTCCCGGAGAAAACCGATGAGCTGCGGATCGAGGTCGATCTGCTGGCAGAAATGGCGATCTTCAATCCGTTCGACTTCTTCCTCGAACCCTATGCGGAAAAGATCCCCTTCACCTATGCCGCAGATGAGCGCAAGGAACTGGCGCCGTACCTGGAAACCCTGCCGCTGACGCCGAAATTCAAGGCCTATCTGGACGGCATCGACCGCACACCGTTGCCTGCCGTGGACTTCCTCGTCGCACTCAACCAGCGCCTGAGCGAAGACATCGACTACCTGATTCGCATGGAACCCGGCGTGCAGACGCCGGAACACACCCTCGAACACGCCTCCGGTTCCTGCCGCGACTCGGCATGGTTGTTGGTGCAACTGCTGCGCAACCTCGGACTGGCGGCGCGCTTTGTGTCGGGTTACCTGATCCAGCTCACCGCCGACGTGAAAAGTCTCGACGGCCCGTCGGGCACCGAAGTGGATTTCACCGACCTGCACGCCTGGTGCGAGGTGTACTTGCCCGGTGCCGGCTGGATCGGCCTGGACGCTACCTCCGGGCTGTTTGCCGGTGAAGGACATATTCCGTTGGCCTGTAGTCCCGATCCGTCTTCTGCGGCGCCGATCAGTGGCCTGGTGGAACCCTGCGCGTGCGAATTCAGCCACGAAATGTCCGTGGAGCGGATTTGGGAAGCGCCGCGGGTCACCAAGCCCTACACCGACGACCAGTGGCTGGCGATTCAAGCCCTGGGCCGACAGATCGATGCCGACTTGCTGGAAGGCGATGTGCGCCTGACCATGGGCGGCGAGCCGACCTTTGTGTCCATCGATGACCCCGACGGCGCCGAGTGGAATACTGCGGCACTGGGGCCGGATAAGCGGCGGTTGTCCGCCGAATTGTTCCAGCGCATGCGTAAACACTACGCGCCCAATGGACTGGTGCATTTCGGGCAGGGCAAGTGGTACCCCGGCGAGCAACTGCCGCGCTGGTCGCTCAATTGTTATTGGCGCCGCGACGGTGTGCCGATCTGGCGCAACAGCGCGCTGATTGCCGACGAACAACAAGACTACGGTGCCGATGGTGCGCTGGCCGGCCGTTTTCTGGCGAGTGTCGCCGAACGCCTGAACATTCCGACACGCTTCGTTTTTCCAGCCTACGAAGACAACTTCTATTACCTCTGGCGCGAAGGGATGCTGCCGCAAAACGTCAGCGCCGAAGATTCGCGTCTGGAGGAACCGCTGGAGCGGGCGCGTCTGCGCAAGGTATTCAGCCAGGGCTTAGACAAGGTAATTGGTCAGGTCCTTCCGCTGGCGCGCACCGCCAAGGGCGATCAGTGGCAGAGCGGTCGCTGGTATCTGCGCGACGAGCACTGCCGGCTGGTGCCGGGGGACTCGCCGCTGGGCTATCGCTTGCCGCTGGGGTCGCAACCCTGGGTGAAAGCGGCGGAATATCCATTCATTCATGCGCAAGACCCGAATCAGGATTTCCCGCCGCTGCCTGACACCGGCCAGCTTCAAGGTCAGGGCGCAGCAGTCGCAGAAGACCGCGTGCCAAAAATCGACGAGTCCGCCGACTGGCTGACCCGTACAGCCTTCTGTGCCGAGGCGCGGGAAGGCCGGTTGTACCTGTTCATGCCGCCGCTGGAGCGGGTCGAGGATTACCTCGAACTGGTCGCGGCCATCGAAGCCACCGCTGAAGAGCTGATGTGCCCGGTATTGCTGGAGGGCTATGAGCCGCCGAGCGATCCACGCCTGAGCAACTTCCGCATCACCCCGGACCCGGGGGTGATCGAGGTCAACGTGCAGCCATCCGCGACCTGGGATGAATTGGTCGAGCGCACCGAGTTCCTCTACGAAGAAGCGCGCCAGACCCGCCTGACCACCGAGAAATTCATGATCGACGGCCGTCACACCGGTACGGGCGGCGGTAACCATTTCGTGCTGGGCGGTGCGACCCCGGGGGACTCGCCGTTTCTGCGTCGCCCGGATCTGCTACGCAGCCTGATCAGCTACTGGCACAACCATCCATCCCTGTCCTACCTGTTTTCCGGGCTGTTCATCGGCCCGACGTCCCAGGCGCCCCGCGTCGACGAAGCGCGCAACGATGCCTTGTACGAACTGGAAATCGCTTTTGCGCAAATGCCCTCACCGGGTGAGGAGTGTCCGTCATGGTTGGTGGATCGGCTGCTGCGCAACCTGCTGATCGATGTCACCGGCAACACCCATCGCGCCGAGTTCTGCATCGACAAACTCTATTCGCCGGACGGTGCCACCGGCCGCCTCGGATTGCTGGAGCTGCGTGCGTTCGAGATGCCGCCCCATGCCCGCATGAGCCTGGCGCAACAATTGTTGCTGCGGGCGCTGGTGGCACGGTTCTGGCGCGAGCCCTATGCACCGCCAAAACTCGCGCGCTGGGGCACGGAGCTGCACGATCGCTTCCTGTTGCCGCACTTTATCGAGCAGGATTTTGCCGATGTCATCGTCGACCTCAACGCCGCCGGCTATCCGGTGCGGGCCGAATGGTTCGCCGCGCATCTGGAGTTTCGTTTTCCCAAGGTGGGCGATTACGCCGTCAGTGGTATTGCCCTGGAACTGCGCCAGGCGCTCGAGCCCTGGCACGTGCTGGGTGAAGAGGGCGCCATGGGCGGCACGGTGCGTTACGTGGATTCGTCGCTGGAGCGTTTGCAGGTCAAGCTCAGCGGCTTGCCGCCCCAGCGTTACCTGCTGACCTGCAACGGTATTCCTGTTCCATTGCAGCCCACCGGGCGTGTAGGTGAATTCGTCGCGGGTGTGCGTTTTCGTGCCTGGCAACCGGCCAACTGCCTGCAGCCGACCATCCCGGTCCACGCGCCGCTGGTATTTGACCTGCTCGATACCTGGATGCAGCGTTCGCTGGGTGGCTGCCAGTACCACGTCGCCCATCCGGGCGGGCGCAATTACGACAGCTTGCCGGTCAATGCCAACGAGGCCGAGAGCCGGCGGATGGCGCGCTTCTTCCGCATCGGACACACGCCGGGGAAACTGCCTGTACCCCAGCTGGACATTAACGATGAGCTACCGATGACGCTCGATTTGCGACGTTTCTAAACCGTCCGCGACGCTCGGATTTTTCGTATATCCGGGCGTCACGAGCCTGCGCTAGTCTGACCGATCATTGCTGTCTGCCGAGCTTTCCATGCCTGACCTGCTAGACCGCTACCCGCTGACGGCGGGCACTTATCACGAACTGCTCGACGACAGTGGCGCCGTGCGCCCGCACTGGCGCCGGCTGTTCGAGCAGTTGCAACGCAGCACGCCGGCACAACTGGTGCAGCGTCAGGCCCTGCTGACCCGGCAAATCCAGGAAAACGGCGTTACCTATAACGTCTATGCCGACCCCAAGGGCGCTGACCGGCCGTGGGAGCTGGACCTGCTGCCCCACGTCATTGCGGCTGATGAGTGGCAGCACTTGTCGGCCGGCATCGCTCAGCGGGCGCGTTTGCTCAATGCCGTGCTGGCTGACCTTTACGGTCCGCAACGGCTGATTGCCGAAGGACTGCTGCCCGCCGAGCTGGTGTTCGGTCACAACAATTTCCTTTGGCCCTGTCAGGGCATCAGCCCGCCTGACGGAGCCTTTCTGCATCTGTATGCCGTGGATCTGGCGCGCACACCCGATGGCCGCTGGTGGGTCACGGCGGACCGTACCCAGGCGCCTTCGGGTGCCGGGTATGCGCTGGAAAACCGCACGATCGTGTCCCGGGCCTTCCCCGAGTTGTACCGTGATTTGAAGGTGCAACACCTGGCCGGGTTCTTCCGTACCTTGCAGGAAACACTGGCTTGTCAGGCTCCGAGTGACGAGGACGCACCCTTGGTGGTGCTGCTGACACCCGGGCGTTTCAACGAAAGCTATTTCGAACATCTGTACCTGGCCCGCCAGCTCGGTTATCCACTGGTGGAGGGCGGCGACCTGACGGTGCGCGATGCCACGGTCTACCTGAAGACCCTGAGTGGACTGCGGCGGGTGCACGCGATCATGCGTCGGCTCGACGATGACTTCTGCGACCCTCTGGAACTGCGCACCGATTCGGCCCTCGGCGTGCCGGGCCTGCTGGAAGCGGTGCGGCAGGGACGTGTGCTGGTGGCCAACGCGCTCGGCAGTGGTGTGCTGGAATCGCCGGGCTTGTTGGGTTTCCTGCCGAAGATCAATCAGTTCCTGTTCGGCGAAGAGCTGATCCTGCCGTCCATCGCCACCTGGTGGTGCGGCGAAGCGCCGGTATTGGCCCAGGCCCTGGAAAAACTGCCGGAGCTGCTGATCAAACCGGCGTTTCCGTCCCAGAGCTTTGCACCGGTATTTGGCCGCGACTTGAGTGAAAAACAGCACCAGGAGCTCGCCGAGCGCATGCAGGCACGGCCATACGCTTATGTCGCGCAAGAACTTGCGCAACTGTCCCAGGCGCCGATCTGGCAAGCCGAAGACGGTCAACTGCAACCCCGGGCCATCGGCATGCGCGTGTATGCAGTGGCCAGCCGCGAGGGCTATCGGGTGTTGCCCGGTGGCTTGACCCGGGTCGCCGCACAAGCCGATGCCGAAGTGGTGTCGATGCAGCGTGGCGGCGCCAGCAAGGACACCTGGGTACTGGGCGATCGTGCGCCCAGCGGCGAGCAATGGAAGGCCCAGCGCAACATCGGCGTGCATGATCTGGTGCGGCGCGACCCGTATCTGCCATCGCGGGTGGTGGAAAACCTGTTCTGGTTTGGTCGTTACTGCGAACGTTGCGACGACAGTGCCCGTTTGCTGCGCATCATGCTCGCGCGCTATGTCGACGGCGACGACCCGCAAGCCTTGCAGGCCGCAGTCGATCTCGGCGAACGGTTGATGCTGCTGCCCGATGAGGGCGAATTACCCGAACGCCTGTTGGCGGCATTGCTCGGTGACGACTGGCCGTTCAGCCTGCGGTCCAACTTGCAACGCTTGCAGTGGGCCGCTTCGCAAGTGCGCGGCAAGCTCTCGCGGGAAAACTGGCAGGCGCTGGTGGAGTTGCAGCGCGAAGCCATGGAGCTGGAAACCGAAGAGCCGGATTTCGGCGAGTTGCTGGATTTTCTCAACCGTCTGGTGATGTCCCTGGCGGCGCTGTCCGGCTTTGCCCTGGACGACATGACCCGGGACGAAGGCTGGCGTTTCCTGATGATTGGCCGGCGGATCGAACGCCTGCAATTTCTCAGCGGCAGCCTGGCGGCGTTCCTGCGGGGCGCCGGGGTCTTCGATCAGGCCGGGCTGGAATGGTTGCTGGAACTGGGCAACAGCAGCATCACCTACCGCTCGCGCTATCTGGCGGTCGCGCAACTGATCCCGGTGCTCGACCTGTTGTTGCTCGACGAGCAGAACCCTCACGCCGTGTTGTTCCAGTTGAAACTGGTGACACGCACCCTCAAGCGTCTCAACGACGACTTTGGCGTACCGCGTGAAACTGTTCTGCCGCAATTGGTCGAGCGTCTGGCGCGATTCGATCTGGGGTGCCTGGAAAACCCGCTGTTCGGCGACGCCAGTGTTCGCGCCGCCATCGAAGGGCTGGCCGCACTGTTGCAGGAGATCGCCGATGCCAGCGGGCAAGTCTCCGATCGCCTGGCGCTGCGGCATTTCGCCCATGTCGACGATGTCAGCCAGCGCACGGTGTCCGTCTGATGAGCGCCCACTACCAGATTTTCCACGACACTCATTATCACTACGACAGCCCGGTGTCCCTGGCCCAGCAACTGGCACATTTGTGGCCGCGGCCTTGTGCCTGGCAGCGCTGCACCGACCGGCAATTGCAGATCAGTCCGCAGCCGACCTCGCGTCGCGATGAGCTGGATGTATTCGGCAATCCGCTGACCCGGCTGGCATTCGAGCGTCCCCACGATGAGTTGCTGGTCAACGCCAGCCTCACCATCGAAGTGTTGCCCCGACCTGTGCCGGACTTCAGTGGGTCTGCGGCGTGGGAACACACACGAAACGCGCTGACCTACAGCAGCCAACCGTTGTCGCCGGAATTGCTCGAAGCCTGCCGATACCGGTTCGAATCGCCGTATGTGCATTTGAAGAAAAACTTCGTCGAGTTCTCGCAAAGCTGTTTTCCACCCGGTCGACCGTTGTTGCTCGGCGTGCAGGCGCTGATGGAGAAAATCTTCAGTGAATTCACTTTCGATGCCGAAGCCACCCAGGTGGCGACGCCGCTGGTGGAAGTGCTGGAGCGCCGACGCGGGGTCTGTCAGGACTTTGCTCACCTGATGCTCGCTTGCGTGCGTTCCCGTGGATTGGCCGCGCGCTACATCAGCGGCTACCTGCTGACCCAGCCACCGCCGGGCCAGCCACGGCTGATCGGTGCCGATGCGTCCCACGCCTGGATATCGGTGTTTTGCCCGGTGTCGGGGTGGGTGGATTTCGATCCGACCAACAATGTGCAGCCGGCGCTGGAGCACATCACCCTGGCCTGGGGCCGGGATTTTTCCGATGTGTCGCCGTTGCGGGGGGTAATCCTGGGAGGAGGTAACCACGACCCGGAAGTTCGGGTCACCGTGATGCCACTGGAATAACTACGATCAAAATGTGGGAGCGGGCTTGCTCGCGAAGACGGAGTATCAGGCAACATCATTTTTGGATGTGAAACCGCTTTCGCGAGCAAGCCCGCTCCCACAGGGAACTGCATTTTGATTCGAGAGTGGTGAGTCATACGATCGGCCTGTGAGGATCGGCAGCCAAGCTGCCAACCCATTACACAGATCCGGTGGGCCAGATCAGATCAACCGGCCCGGAGGTTCTCAGGCGTCGGGCGCCGAGTCTTTCGGTGCATCAACATCGTCTTCTGCCGCCACTTCACCCTCAGGGTTCAGTGCCGCTTCTTCAGCTGTAGCTTTCTTGCGCTGAAGCTTTTCCTCTTTCTTCTGCTCCTTGGCCAAGTCTCTCTGACGTTTGGCGAAGGAATAATTAGGTTTAGCCATGGGCGATCCTCTGGGGTCGAAGGTGAGGTTGAGCGGCGCATATTCTGCCCTGTATCGGTGCCGAGCCGTTAGCTGGGTTTTTGCTCGGCCCACTTTGGCGCTACGGACGGTTGCCAGGCATCCAGCGCATCGAGCAGGTTTTGCGGTGATTCGCTCACCTGCAGCATGTCACGGTGCTGCCCGCGAACGAAGCCTTCGCCGACGATGTGATCAAGAAAAGACGTCAATTTGCTGTAGAAACCGTTCACTTCCAGCAATCCCAGCGGTTTCCCGTGGTAGCCGAGCTGGCCCCAGGTCCAGACTTCGAACAGTTCCTCGAGGGTGCCAAGGCCACCGGGCAGCGCGATAAAGGCATCGCTGAGTTCGGCCATCCGGGCCTTGCGTGCGTGCATGCCATCGACAACTTCCAGGCGGGTCAGGCCGCTGTGGCCGATTTCCTTGTCCTTGAGGCTTTGCGGGATGATGCCGATTACTTCACCGCCGGCTGCCAAGGCCGCATCGGCGACGATGCCCATCAGCCCGACGGCGCCACCGCCATACACCAGGGTCAGCTTGCGTTCGGCCAGGGCCCGGCCAAGGGCCACGGCGGCTTCGCGGTAAGCCGGGTGGGTGCCGGTGCTGGCGCCACAAAATACACAAACGGATGTTAAAGACATGCCTTGCTCCATGGTCGATCAGGGCCACAGAGTAAAGGCAGGCGCGCGTCACTCCAAGGACTAGACTTGGTGTTTTGGCGTTTCGTACGTACCGCTGGCGCCGCAGGCGTAGGCGGCCAGCAAACTGCACAACAGGCTGTTGATCGACATGACAGGCATTCCATTTGAAGGGGGACGACCTGATGATAGGCCCGGGCCAGACACTTGGCCGGTAGATATTTCGTATCGGTGCCATAGCGCGAAAGTTGTATACAATTTTTGATTCAAGTCATATGAACTTGCGAAGTTTTCAGGCAGTCTTCTGTTTATTCGCGATTTCGTTAACCCTGCCTTGGAGATTCACCATGTTTGCCAAACTTGTTGCGGTATCCCTGTTGACACTGGCCAGCAGCCAACTGATGGCTGCAGAGTGCAAAGTCACTGTCGACTCCACCGACCAGATGTCTTTCGACACGAAGGCCATTGAAATCGACAAGAGCTGCAAGACGTTTACCGTGGAACTCAAGCACTCCGGCAGCTTGCCGAAGAACGTCATGGGCCATAACTGGGTGCTGAGTAAAGAAGCCGACATGCAGCCGATCGCCACCGACGGCCTGAGCGCCGGCATCGACAAGAACTACCTGAAAGAAGGCGACGCCCGTGTGATTGCCCACACCAAGATCATCGGCGCCAACGAAACCGATTCGGTGACCTTCGACGTTTCCAAGCTCGCGGCCGGTGAAAAGTACGGGTTCTTCTGCTCGTTCCCGGGCCACATCTCGATGATGAAAGGCACCGTGACCCTGAAGTAATCAGGTACACCGCGTCATCGTTCTTCGCGAGCAAGCCCGCTCCCACAGGTACCGCTTAACCGTCAGACGGCGCGGTCAAAATGTGGGAGCGGGCTTGCCCGCGAATGGGCCAGAAGCATCGGCGCATGTTTTGGCCCAAGAAAAAGCCCGCTGAAGCTCAACACTTCAGCGGGCTTTTTTCATTCACTCACGCCTCAAGGCGCAAACGGCATCACCCGCTTGTGATGGGTCTTGTTGTAGGTGTCGCAAATGATCTTGAACGCTTCCTCCCGCACCGGATGGCCGTGCAGGAACGCGTCGATCTCGGCATAGGTCACGCCGTGGGAGGCTTCGTCCGGTTTGCCGGGCGACAGGTCTTCCAGGTCCGCCGTCGGGACTTTTTCCACCAGCGATTCCGGCGCGCCAAAGCTGCGGGCGATGGCGCGGACCTGGTTTTTCACCAGGCCGCTCAGTGGCGCCAGGTCGCAGGCGCCATCACCGAACTTGGTGAAGAACCCCATCACCGCTTCCGCCGCGTGATCAGTGCCGATCACCAGGCCATGGGCCGCACCGGCGATGGTGTACTGGGCGACCATGCGCATGCGCGCCTTGGTGTTGCCGAGCACGAAGTCCACCGACACCGCATGTTTGCCTTCGAAGGCTGCGACTTCATTGGCCAGGGATTTGACCGCCGGGCCGATGTTCACGGTGTGGCGCTCGTCCGGCTTGATGAAATCCACCGAAGCCTGGGCGTCGTGTTCATCGAACTGGGTTTCGTAGGGCAGGCGCACGGCAATGAATTTGTACGCGGCATCACCGCTGCGCTGGCGCAGTTCACGCACGGCCCGTTGGGCCAGCAGGCCAGCGGTCAGGGAGTCGACACCGCCACTGATGCCCAGGACCAGGGTCTTGAGCCCGGAGTTGACCAGGCAGTCCTGAATGAAGGTCACTCGCCGGGCGACTTCGGCCTCAAGGGCGGCTTCGTCGGCGAATGGCGGCTGGACCTTGAGCTGTTCAGCAATCTCACGCTGTACGGCTTGCATGAATTCACTCCTTGCTTGATGGACTTGAAAGGGCGGCAGGTACTTGGAAAACGTGTCGCAAGTACGCGACGAAATTCGGGTCTTTGCAGTGCGTCTTGCCGGGCTCGTCGGAGATCTTCGCCACTGGCTGGCCGTTGCAGGCGGCCATTTTAAGCACGATGCTCATCGGTTCGACACCCGGAATGTCACAGGTCAGGTTGGTGCCGATGCCGAAACTCACATTGATCCGACCGCGCAGCGCCCGGAATATCTCCAGGGCCCTGGGCAGGGTCAGGCTGTCGGAGAAGGTCAGGGTCTTGCTCATCGGGTCGATGCCGAGCTTGTGATAGTGGGCGATGGCTTTTTCCGCCCAGACCACCGGATCGCCCGAGTCGTGGCGCAAACCGTCGAAAAGCTTGGCGAAAAACAGATCGAAATCGCCGAGGAAGGCATCCATGGTGATGCAGTCGGTCAGGGCAATTCCCAGCAGGCCACGGTATTCGCGGACCCAGCAATCGAGTGCGGCGATCTGGCTGTCGATCAGCCGCGGGCCGAGCTGCTGGTGGGCCATGATCCATTCGTGGGCCATGGTGCCCAGCGGTTTCATGTCCAGCTCCCTGGACAGGTGCACGTTGCTGGTGCCGACAAAGCGTCCGGGGAAGTCATGCTTGAGCACATTCACCACTTCTTCCTGCACGCGATACGAGAAGCGGCGGCGCGTGCCGAAATCGGCCACCTGCAACTCGGACAATTCATCGCTGCTGGCGTTGGCGCTCAGCCAGTCGAACTTGCGGTAGAGCTGCTCGCGGGCCTGCTCCAGCACGACTTCGCGGTAGCGATAGCGATTGCGTACCTCGCTGACCAGCGCCAGCAGCGGCACTTCGAACAGGATCACATGCAGCCAGGGACCGCGCAGGCGGATGACCAGCTCGCCGTTTTCGATACCGGTGTGGAGGTAGCGCAGGTTGAAGCGAAACAAGCCGAGAAAGCGCAGGAAATCCGGCTTCAGGAAGCTGATGCGTTCCAGAAAGCTCAATTGATCGGCGCTCAGGCTCAGTTCGGCCAGGCGTTCGATCTGGAAACGGATTTCCGCCAGGTACGGGCGCAGATCCTCGCCGTTACGGCAGCGAAACTCCCATTCGACTTCGACGTTGGGGTAGTTGTGCAGCACCGCCTGCATCATCGTCAGTTTGTAGAAGTCGGTGTCGAGCAGGTTCTGCACGATGCGATCGGCAAACACACTCTCGCTCATAACGGGAATCTCCAGCGTTGCAGCGGTATTGATCAATGGCGCTAGTGGCGCATATCGGTGGCTCGGATTGCCAGCATTTTTTACCTGGCGCCCGGATTTGCTTTTTGTAGGAGCTGCCGAAGGCTGCGATCTTTTGATCTTGAAAAACCAAATCAAAAGATCGCAGCCTTCGGCAGCTCCTACACGGGCAATCAAGCGGTGGTTGCGGGACTATCAACCTGCTCCAGCATCCACTTCACAAAGTCCCGCACCTTGGGCACTTCCGCCGAGTGCTCCGGGTATGCAAGGTAATAGGCATCGCTGCTGGGCATTGCATGCTGCCAGGGAATGACCAGCTTGCCGTCGGCCAGTTCCTCTTCCACCAGAAAGCGCGGTAGCAGCGCCACGCCGCAGCCAACCTGGGCGGCGCGGATGCACATATAAAAGGTTTCGAAACGCGGGCCGTGGTAGCTGTGCTCGGTGTGGTAGCCCTGGTGGTCGAACCAGTCATGCCAGGCCTGGGGGCGGGAGGCGTTTTGCAGCAGGACCAGGTCGGTCAGTTGGGTCGGGTCGGTGAACGGCGTGTCCGGCAGGCTACCCGGGGCGCACACTGGCACCAGCTCTTCGCCGAACAGCTTCAGGCATTCGGTGCCGGGCCGCGAGCCCTGGCCGAAGTAGAACGCCAGGTCACTGCGACCTTGTAGCAGGTCGTCGGCTTCCTGTTCGCTGCACAGGTCCAGATGGATCGACGGGTGTCGCAGACGCCAGCCTTTCAGGCGCGGTACCAGCCAGCGCGCGCCGAAGGTGGGCGGCGTTGAAACCCGCAGGACTTCGGTTTCGCCACCGTAGGAACGCAAGTAGTGGGTCGACATCTCGACCTGAGTGAGGATCTTTCGCACCTCGACCAGGTACAGATCGCCGGCCGGCGTCATCTGCAGGCGGCGGCGCACCCGGCGGAACAGCAGGTGCTGCAACAGCTCCTCGAGTTGCGCGACCTGTTTGCTCACGGCGCTCTGGGTCAGGTTCAGCTCTTCGGCAGCCCGGGTGAAGCTCAAGTGCCGGGTGACGGCTTCGAAGCACTGCAACGCAGCGATCGATGGCAGGTAGCGTTTATTCAGCATGGGCGGTCCTTGGTTCTTGTTTCTTATTGCCAGCAATGCACAGCATGAATAAACGGAATGATATCTCTCTTAAAGGTCGTTTGTTGAGTAACCTCCGGGCAGCTAAAACTACAGGTCTGATCAGCCGTGATTTTCCGGCTGCACGTGTTCTGTCTTTTGCTTGAGGAGTGACCCATGGTTGCCGCATTGCTTGATCGTCTAGGTGTGAACCCGGCCCTGTACCAGAACGGCAAAGTGCCGGTGCATTCGCCGGTCGATGGCAGCAGGATCGCCGCCGTGAACTGGGAAGGCGCGGCTGAGGTCGAGCAGCACATCAGTCGCGCAGATCATGCGTTCGAACTGTGGCGCAAGGTTCCGGCACCGCGCCGTGGTGAGTTGGTGCGTCAATTCGGTGAAGTGCTGCGCGAATACAAGGCCGACCTCGGCGAGCTGGTGTCCTGGGAAGCCGGCAAGATCACTCAGGAAGGCCTGGGTGAAGTTCAGGAAATGATCGACATCTGCGACTTCGCCGTCGGCCTGTCCCGTCAACTGTACGGTTTGACCATCGCTTCCGAGCGTCCTGGCCACCATATGCGTGAAACCTGGCACCCGCTGGGCGTTGTCGGGGTGATCAGTGCGTTCAACTTCCCGGTCGCGGTCTGGGCCTGGAACACCACGCTGGCACTGGTGTGCGGCAACCCTGTGGTGTGGAAACCGTCGGAAAAGACCCCGCTCACAGCGCTGGCCTGCCAGGCGCTGTTCGACCGCGTCGTGAAGAACTTCAGCGATGCGCCTGCGAATTTGTGCCAGGTAGTGATCGGCGGCCGCGATGCCGGCGAAGCCTTGGTGGACGACCCGCGTGTAGCGCTGATCAGCGCCACCGGCAGCACCCGCATGGGCCGCGAAGTGGCACCGAAAGTGGCCGCGCGCTTTGCCCGCAGCATTCTCGAACTGGGCGGTAACAACGCCATGATCCTCGGCCCGAGCGCCGACCTGGACATGGCCGTTCGCGCGATCCTGTTCAGCGCCGTCGGCACCGCCGGTCAGCGCTGCACCACCCTGCGTCGACTGATCGCGCATGAATCGGTGAAAGAAGAAATCGTCACCCGCCTGAAAGCCGCTTACTCGAAAGTGCGTATCGGCCATCCGCTGGAAGGCAACCTGGTCGGCCCGCTGATCGACAAGCAAAGCTTCGACAACATGCAGGATTCGCTGGAGCAGGCGTTGAGCGAAGGCGGCAAAGTCTTTGGCGGCAAGCGTCAGCTGGAAGACCAGTTCCCGAACGCTTACTACGTTTCGCCGGCCATCGTCGAAATGCCGGAGCAGAGTGATGTGGTCTGCCACGAAACCTTCGCCCCGATCCTGTACGTGGTCGGCTACACCGACTTCCAGGAAGCGCTGCGCCTGAACAACGCCGTGCCACAAGGCCTGTCCTCGTGCATCTTCACCACCGACGTGCGTGAAGCCGAGCAGTTCATGTCGGCGGTGGGCAGCGACTGCGGCATCGCCAACGTCAACATCGGCCCGAGCGGCGCGGAAATCGGTGGCGCGTTTGGCGGCGAGAAAGAAACCGGCGGCGGTCGCGAGTCCGGCTCCGATGCATGGCGCGGCTACATGCGCCGCCAGACCAACACCGTGAACTATTCGCTGGAGTTGCCGTTGGCTCAAGGGATCACCTTCGACTGATCCGGTAGATGATCCCCTGTAGGAGCTGCCGAAGGCTGCGATCTTTTTGAAACAAAATCAAAAGATCGCAGCCTTCGACAGCTCCTACAGGGGAATGATGTGTTTGTTGGGTTTCTGTTGGAGTCTGGCAATGCCGTTACGCGAAGAGTGTCTGTGGGAAAAACTGACGCCGCAGAGGCCGGACAATTCGGCCCTCAAGGGTGAGGTCACGGTGGATGTCTGCGTCATCGGCGCCGGGTTTACCGGTTTGTCGGCGGCGGTGCATCTGCTGGAGCAAGGCAAGACCGTTTGTGTGCTGGAGGCCCATCGTGCCGGCCATGGTGGTTCGGGGCGCAATGTCGGGCTGGTCAATGCCGGGATGTGGATTCCCCCGGACGAGATCGAAGCCGGGTTCGGCACTGAGGTCGGCAGCCAGCTCAACCAAATGCTGGGGGCGGCGCCATCCCTGGTGTTCAGCCTTGTGGACAAGTACAACATCGATTGCCAGTTGCGCCGCGAAGGCACGCTGCACATGGCGCACAACGCCCGTGGCGAAGCCGACTTGCGCAGCCGTGAAGAACAATGGAAGCGCCGTGGGGCGCCGGTAGAGCTGCTCACCGGTCAGGCCTGCGAGCAAGCCACCGGCACCAAAAAAATCGCCGCTGCGCTGCTTGATCGCCGCGCTGGCACGCTCAACCCGATGGCCTACACCACGGGGTTGGCCAAGGCGGCCATCGGCCTGGGCGGTCAATTGTTCGATCATTCCCCGGTCACCCGGCTCGAACGCCAAGGCCAGCGCTGGTCGGTGCAAACCGCCCAGGGTTCGGTGATGGCCGAGAAAGTGGTGATTGCTTCCAATGCCTACACCGAAGGCGACTGGACGGAGCTGCGGCGTAATTTCTTCCCCGGTTATTACTATCAGGTGGCCTCGGTGCCGCTGACCGAAGAAGCCGCCCGGCAAATTCTGCCCGGTGGCCAGGGTTCCTGGGACACCCGACAGGTGCTCAGCAGTATCCGTCGGGATAAAGACGGTCGCCTGTTGCTTGGCAGCCTGGGTAATGGCAATCAGAAGCCGACCTGGTTCCTCAAGGCCTGGGCCGACCGGGTGCAGCAGCACTATTTCCCGTACCTCAAGCCGGTGGAATGGGAGTGCACCTGGACCGGTCGCATCGCCTTCACCCCCGATCATTTGATGCGCCTGTTCGAGCCAGCGCCCGGTTTGGTGGCAGTCACCGGTTACAACGGGCGGGGCGTGACCACGGGAACGGTGGTCGGCAAGGCCTTTGCCGATTACCTGTGTAACGGAAATCCTCAAGCGCTACCGATTCCTTTCGCGCCCATGCAGCCATTGGCCGGGGTGGGGTTGCGCAGCTGTCTGTATGAGGCGGGATTCTCGCTGTATCACGCAGGCCAGTGCCTGCGGATCGTGATCTGAATGTTGATTTTTGCAGTGGGGAAGCGGCGCTTTTTCGATCTGCAGCTAGCCTGTAGTGGTGCGGGTTGTAGCAGTCTCGCACCAGCAGTGTGCACTTCGGTGACGCACGTTGTTACAGGCTGGTTGCACGTCGTTTAAAGCCGCGGTTGCAATGATGGCGCAGGCGGGTTGCGCCTCAAAAAAATAATGGTTTTACCTTCCGCGGTTTAGACGGTTGCACGCCCAATGAAAATGGGATCGAAACAGTCGAAATAACAAGAAAGCAGCGACTTTTTTAAGAATAAAAAACCGATGGCACGGCCCTTGCTCTGAGCATTCAGTGAAGTCGCAGTGCCAATTAAAAAAAACCATGGAGCACCACCTCATGTCCCAGACGTTTTACAAGAAAGGCTTTCTGGCCCTCGCAGTGGCAACTGCGCTGGGTGTTTCTGCGTTTGCTCAGGCTGACATCAAGATCGGCGTAGCGGGACCAATGACAGGCGCCAACGCGGCATTTGGCGAACAGTACATGAAGGGTGCACAAGCGGCGGCCGATGCGGTCAACGCGTCGGGCGGGGTCAACGGGGAAAAAATCGTCCTGGTCAAGGGCGATGACGCCTGCGAACCGAAACAGGCTGTGACGGTCGCCAAGGACCTGACCAACCAGAAAGTCGCCGGCGTGGTCGGTCACTTCTGCTCCTCGTCGACCATCCCGGCCTCCGAGATCTACGACGAAGCAGGCATCATCGCCATCACTCCTGGCTCCACCAACCCGGCTGTGACCGAGCGCGGCCTGAGCGCCATGTTCCGTATGTGCGGGCGTGACGACCAGCAAGGTATCGTGGCCGGCGACTACATCGTCGACGTGCTCAAGGGCAAGAAAGTGGTCGTGCTGCACGACAAGGACACCTACGGTCAGGGCCTGGCGGATGCCACCAAGGCTCAGCTTGAGAAGCGTGGCGTGAAGCCTGTGCTGTATGAAGGCCTGACCCGTGGCGAGAAAGACTTCAGCACCATCGTGACCAAGATCCGCGGCGCTGGCGCTGACGTCGTCTACTTCGGTGGCCTGCACCCGGAAGCTGGTCCTCTGGTGCGTCAACTGCGTGAACAAGGCCTGAAAGACGTCAAGTTCATGTCCGACGACGGCATCGTGACCGACGAACTGGTGACCACCGCAGGCGGTCCGCAATTCGTTGACGGCGTGCTGATGACCTTCGGCGCCGACCCACGCCTGCTGCCAGACAGCAAGACCGTGGTAGACGCCTTCCGCAAGGCCGGTACCGAGCCTGAAGGCTACACCCTGTACGCCTACGCTTCGGTCCAGGCCCTGGCGGCAGCCTTCAACGGCGCCAAGTCCAACAAGGGCGAAGAAGCGGCCGCATGGCTGAAGAAGAACCCGGTCAAGACCGTCATGGGCGAGAAGACCTGGGACAGCAAGGGCGACCTGAAAGTCTCCGACTACGTGGTTTACCAGTGGGACAAGGACGGCAAATACCACCAGCTGGAAAAACAGAAGTAAGGGCTGACTCGATCACCTGAACCCCACTGATTCCCTGCAGGAGCGAGCACGCTCGCGAAAAACGTCAACGATAACGCGTGCTTGCTGGTTCAACGCGTTGTCCTCAGGTTCTTCGCGAGCAAGCTCGCTCCTACAGGGGGCGGTGGTGGCCAGCCTGATCGTGGGTGTCATTGCTCCGACGTATATCTGTATTTTCCTTAGAAGAACCGCACAGCCACATGTGCAGGTTCTCATTGCGTGAGATTGCGTTATGGATGGTATTTTCCTGCAGCAACTGGTCAACGGCCTGACCCTCGGGTCGGTCTATGGCCTGATCGCCATCGGCTACACAATGGTCTATGGCATCATCGGCATGATCAACTTCGCCCACGGCGAGGTTTACATGATTTCCGCTTACCTCGCGGCAATCAGTCTGGCTCTGCTGGCTTACTTCGGTATCGAATCCTTTCCGCTGCTGATGCTTGGCACACTGATCTTCACCATCGTCGTTACGGCGGTGTATGGCTGGGTCATCGAGCGTGTCGCCTACAAACCCCTGCGCAACTCCACTCGACTCGCACCGCTGATCAGTGCGATCGGTATTTCCCTGATCCTGCAAAACTACGCACAGATCTCCCAGGGCGCGAAGCAACAAGGCGTTCCGACTTTGCTCACGGGTGCCTGGCGCGTTGATATCGGTACCGGTTTCGTTCAGTTGACCTACACCAAGGTCTTCATTCTGGTCGCAGCGTTCGTCGGGATGGGCCTGCTGACCTACGTCATCAAGTACACCAAGCTCGGCCGCATGTGCCGTGCAACCCAGCAAGACCGCAAGATGGCTTCGATCCTGGGGATCAACACCGACCGGGTGATTTCCTACGTGTTCATTATTGGTGCAGCGATGGCGGCCCTGGCCGGCGTGCTGATCACCATGAACTACGGCACATTCGACTTCTATGCCGGCTTCATCATCGGGATCAAGGCGTTCACCGCCGCGGTGCTCGGCGGGATTGGCTCACTGCCAGGCGCGATGCTCGGCGGGATCATTCTCGGGATTTCCGAGTCGCTGTTTTCCGGTCTGGTGAACTCGGACTACAAAGACGTTTTCAGCTTCTCGCTGTTGGTCCTCGTTCTGGTCTTTCGGCCTCAAGGCCTGCTCGGCCGTCCTCTTGTGTCGAAGGTGTAAGCGATGTCTTCAACCACTAAAAAAACCATTGATATCAAAAAAAGTCTGGTTGACGCGATTCTTGCCGGCCTCATTGCCCTGATTGTGTTCGGGCCGATTGTCGGCGTCGTTCTCGATGGCTATGGCTTCAACCTTGAAACCACCCGGGTGGCGTGGATCGTGGCGATCGTCATGGCCGGACGTTTTGCCCTGAGCCTGTTCCTGCAGACAGCCAAGGGCCTGAAAATCCTCGAAGGCTTTGAAACGACAGGCTCCGGGGTGCATGTGCTGGCGCCGGACTACAAGTCGCGGCTGCGCTGGATCATCCCGCTGATGATCGTCATCGCCGTGGCACTGCCGTTTTTCTCCAACTCCTACCTGCTGGGCGTGGTCATCCTCGGGCTGATCTACGTACTGCTGGGGCTGGGGCTGAACATCGTGGTCGGCCTGGCCGGCCTGCTCGACCTCGGTTACGTGGCGTTCTACGCCATCGGCGCCTACGGCCTGGCACTCGGCTACCAATACCTCGGGCTGGGCTTCTGGACGGTGTTGCCGCTGGCGGCGATCACCGCCGGCCTGGCCGGTTGCATCCTCGGTTTTCCGGTGCTGCGCCTGCACGGCGACTACCTGGCGATCGTGACCCTGGGCTTCGGTGAAATCATCCGCCTGATCCTCAACAACTGGTTGTCGCTCACTGGCGGCCCGAACGGCATGCCGGCACCGCTGCCGACTTTCTTCGGCCTGGAGTTCGGCAAGCGAGCCAAGGACGGCGGCGTGCCGTTCCATGAGTTCTTCGGCATCGCCTACAACCCAGACGTGAAGTACTACTTCATCTACGCGGTGCTGTTCCTGGTGGTGCTGGCTGTGCTGTACATCAAGCATCGCCTGACCCGCATGCCGGTCGGCCGCGCCTGGGAAGCCCTGCGCGAAGACGAAATCGCCTGCCGCTCCATGGGCCTGAACCACGTACTGGTCAAGCTCTCGGCATTCACCATCGGTGCCTCGACGGCCGGTCTGGCCGGGGTGTTCTTCGCCACCTACCAGGGCTTCGTCAACCCGACCTCGTTCACCTTCTTCGAATCGGCGTTGATCCTCGCCATCGTGGTACTGGGCGGCATGGGTTCGACCATCGGCGTGGTGATTGCAGCCTTCGTGCTGACCGTCGCGCCGGAACTGCTGCGTGGCTTCGCCGAGTATCGCGTGCTGCTGTTCGGCATCCTGATGGTGTTGATGATGATCTGGCGACCGCGCGGCCTGATTCGGATCAGCCGTACCGGTGTGACGCCGCGTAAAGGAGTAGCGCCATGAGCGAAGTCGTACTCTCCGTAGAGAAGCTGATGATGCACTTCGGCGGCATCAAGGCATTGAATGATGTGAGCCTGAAGGTCAAGCGCAACTCGATCTTCGCCCTGATCGGCCCCAACGGCGCCGGCAAGACCACGGTGTTCAACTGCCTGACCGGGTTCTACAAGGCCTCCGGCGGCAAGATCGAACTGAACGTGCGCGGGCAAAAGACCAACGTCATCCAGTTGCTGGGCGAATCGTTCAAGCCGACCGATTTCGTTTCGCCAAAAAGCTTCATCACCCGGCTGCGCTACAAGATGTTCGGCGGCACCCACCTGGTAAACCGTGCCGGCCTGGCGCGGACGTTCCAGAACATTCGCCTGTTCAAGGAAATGTCGGTGCTGGAAAACCTGCTGGTGGCCCAGCACATGTGGGTCAACCGCAACATGCTGGCCGGCATCCTCAACACCAAGGGCTATCGCAAGGCCGAAAGCGATGCACTGGACCATGCCTTCTACTGGCTGGAAGTGGTGGACCTGGTGGACTGCGCCAACCGCCTGGCCGGTGAACTGTCCTACGGCCAGCAGCGCCGCCTGGAAATCGCCCGCGCCATGTGCACCCGTCCGCAGATCATCTGCCTCGACGAACCGGCCGCCGGCCTCAACCCTCAGGAAACCGAAGCGCTGAGCGCGATGATCCGGCTGCTGCGCGATGAGCACGATCTGACCGTGGTGCTGATCGAACACGACATGGGCATGGTAATGAGTATTTCCGACCACATCGTGGTGCTGGACCACGGCATCGTCATCGCCGAGGGTGGTCCCGACGACATCCGCAACGACCCGAAAGTGATTGCCGCGTACCTGGGCGCCGACGAAGAGGAGGTGGTATGAGCAAACCCATCCTCGAACTCAAGGACCTGGACGTGTTCTACGGCCCGATCCAGGCCCTCAAAGGTGTCTCGCTGCACATCAACGAAGGGGAGACCGTCAGCCTCATCGGCTCCAACGGCGCCGGCAAGTCGACCCTGCTGATGTCGATCTTCGGCCAGCCACGGGCCGCCGACGGGCAGATCCTTTATCAGGGCGTGGACATTACCCACAAGTCGTCCCACTACATCGCCTCCAACGGCATCGCGCAGTCGCCGGAAGGGCGGCGGGTGTTCCCTGACATGACAGTCGAGGAAAACCTGCTGATGGGCACCATCCCTATCGGTGACAAGTACGCCAAGGAAGACATGCAACGCATGTTCGAGCTGTTCCCGCGGCTGGAAGAGCGGCGTACCCAACGGGCGATGACCATGTCCGGTGGCGAGCAGCAGATGCTGGCCATCGCCCGCGCCCTGATGAGCCGGCCCAAGTTGTTGCTGCTGGATGAGCCGAGCCTTGGCCTGGCGCCGATCGTGGTGAAACAGATCTTCGCGACCCTGCGAGAACTGGCCAAGACCGGCATGACCATCTTCCTGGTGGAACAGAACGCCAACCACGCCCTGCGGTTGTCGGACCGGGCGTACGTGATGGTCAACGGCGAAATCCGCATGACCGGTACCGGCAAGGAGCTGCTGGTCAACGAGGATGTGCGTAACGCTTATCTCGGCGGGCACTGACCCTCAACGTTCAAAAAAACGCCCTGACGCTCTCAACGTCAGGGCGTTTTTTTATGCGCGCTGTAGGAGCTGCCGCAGGCTGCGATCTTTTGATCTTGTTTCCACGTTTCAGGATCAAAAGATCGCAGCCTGCGGCAGCTCCTACAAGAGCGGCGGTGTGAGGTAAAGGAAATTGTGGAAAACAATATTCAAGAGCTCCCGAAGCGCGACATAAAGCCGCTGCAAATAGTTGTTTTGTCACGGTTTTGACTTGTCCCCGTTTGCTGTGGAGCCGGCTGTGAATAACGTGGGAGTAGCTGGCTGCAGGCCTTTTAAACCGTGGCCTGCAGAGGTGTGTTCAGTTTTTGATCAAGTGTTTTTGCGCAACTTGAAGAGCACTTTGTCAACCTTTTTGTTCGAGATGAAAGCGGGTGGAATCAGCGTGGACAAGCCTGTGGATAAGTCTGTGATTAAACTCTGGAAAGACCCGGCTGAAGGCCGTGGTTACTGGCTTGGCGCCATCGCTGGTTTGACCCGTCAGTCATGAAAATCCCCAGGGGCTACACGGCAGGCTATTGAGGGTCAAGCAAAAAAGTTTCAAGAAACCGCGCAAAGCCTTGTGGACAGCGGCTTGCAGCTTTTCCACTTGCCCCCAAAGACTGTGGACCGGCCTGTGGATAACGTGCGCGCACATGGCTGCAAGCCAGGCTGGCCAAGGGATTGCGAGGGTTGATCGTTTTTTGTACAGAAAGTGCGGTTGCCGCTATGGGCAAGGCCGGGCATTCTGCCTGCTGATTTACCATTCCAATGGCTGGCGATCAGCCGAAGCAAGGAGAACACGATGTCCAACACCCTGTTTATTACCGGCGCGACCTCCGGTTTTGGTGAAGCCTGTGCCCGTCGTTTTGCCGACGCTGGCTGGAAATTGGTGCTGACAGGCCGTCGTGAAGAGCGCCTCAATGCGCTGTGCGCCGAGCTGTCGAAGCAGACCGAAGTCCATGGCCTGGTGCTCGATGTGCGTGATCGCAAGGCCATGGAGGAGGCGATTGCCAATCTGCCGCCATCCTTTGCCAAGCTGCGTGGGTTGATCAACAACGCCGGGCTGGCCCTGGGCGTCGATCCGGCACCCAAGTGCGACCTGGACGATTGGGACACCATGGTCGATACCAACGTCAAAGGCCTGATGTACAGCACCCGTCTGCTGTTGCCGCGCCTGATCGCCCACGGTCGTGGCGCCGGTATCGTCAACCTGGGGTCCATCGCCGGCAACTACCCGTACCCGGGCAGCCACGTGTATGGCGCGACCAAGGCGTTCGTCAAACAGTTCTCCCTGAACCTGCGCTGCGACCTGCAGGGCACAGGCGTGCGGGTCAGCAACATCGAGCCGGGCCTGTGCGAGAGCGAGTTCTCGCTGGTGCGTTTTGCCGGTGACCAGGAGCGCTACAACGCCACCTACGCCGGCGCCGAGCCGATCCAGCCGCAAGACATCGCCGAGACCATTTTCTGGGTGCTCAATGCGCCTGCGCATATCAACATCAACAGCCTGGAGCTGATGCCGGTGAGCCAGACCTGGGCTGGGTTTGCTATTGATCGCAGTGGTGGCAAGGCTTAATACCGAGTCATCGTTCTTCGCGAGCAAGCCCGCTCCCACAGGTTTCATGTGATCCCTGTGGGAGATTCTATGGTTGAGGGGAAGCCCTCAACCGGCTTTGGGTTGATATTCGCTCTGTCCTTTCAGCAGGGCGAATACGACCCGAGCAAGCTTGCGAGCCAGTATCACCAGCGCCTGAGTGGT